>NZ_JBHSPC010000102.1:0-7156 GCF_042656345.1 Streptomyces incanus | reverse complement strand
CGAGCATCGTCCGCACCCGGCCGGAGCGGGAGGCCCCGCTCCTTCATCGCATCACGTTGACCAACCGGGTGGAATGATCTTCTGGTTGATCATGCCGGGGAGGGATCGTCCGTGAACAGCGCGCCACCGTCGTACCAGGGGCACCGGTACCCGGTCGAGGTGATCTCCCACTGCGTCTGGCTGTACTTCCGCTTCCCGCTGTCGTTCCGCGAGGCCGGGGAGCTGATGCTCCAGCGCGGCGTGCTCGTCTCCCATGAGACGGTCCGCCGCTGGTGTATGAAGTTCGGCCAGGCCTATGCGAACGGACTGCGCCGCCGTCGGCCGCGTCCCAGGGATAAATGGCATCTGGACGAGGTGCTCGTGAAGATCAACGGGGAGCTGAAGTACCTGTGGCGGGCCGTCGACCAGAACGGCAACGTCCTCGACATCCTCGTCCAGAACCGGCGCAACAAGACCGCGGCCCTGCGCTTCTTCCGCCGGCTGCTCAAAGGAATCGGGGCCGTGCCGCGGGTGGTCGTCACCGACCAGCTCCGCTCCTACGGCGCCGCCCACCGCCAGGTCATGCCCTTGGTGGAACACCGCTCGCACCAGGGCCTGAACCACCGGGCCGAGAACTCCCACCAGCCCACGCGGCAGCGGGAACGCGCCATGGAAGGCTTCCGCTCCGTCTGCGGAGCCCAGCGGTTCCTGTCCGCGTTCAGCGGCATCTCACCGCACTTCCGGCCTTACCGCCACCTGATGACCGCCGCCCACTTCCGCACCGAGATGACCGTCCGCTTCGCCATCTGGGAGCAAGTCACCGGCGCCGCCGGCCGGCCCGCCGAGGCCTGAGCACCGGCCCGGAACCCGGCCCCCGCCACGCCCCGACGCGCCGCCAAGCACCGACACTCTCGACAACGTGACAACGCCGGCGAACGATCAACTGGACCAGAGCCGTATCAGAGCTCGCTGCCCGACAGGTCACGCGCTCACGGCACCAACCGAACGGCGCGGGTGCCAAGTGAAACGCTCACTCACACGAGGATCGGTTATCCGACCACTGGGCCACCCGTTACAGGTCGAACTCCAGGTGCTCGACGTCGGTGAACTCCACCGCCAGGCCGGTCGCGCGCCGGCCGCCGTCGCGGAAGTACACCGCACCCAGGCCTTCGGCGGCGATGCCGCGCAGCACAGCGTTGAGCATGAGCCGTTGATAGCGGCCCCCGACGGGGCGCGATCGGCTGTTTCCCCGGTGCGCCGCCCGTCTGGGTGCAATGGTCATACCGGCGCAGGCACGGCGCACCCTTCCCGCACGCGTCGCGGTCGCGAACCGGGGTTTTTTGGCCGAATGGCGGGCGGGGTCACCCCTCGTTCGGCCACATCGTCAACACCGCTCCGGTCTCCTCATCGACCAGGGTGACCCGGGCGTCCGGCAGCGCACCGTACGCGCCGACCCAGGCGACGAACTTGTTGCGGGTCACGGCCTCGCTCCCCCACCAGCCGTGCATTGTCGGGCGGCCTGCCGCGATCATGGTCAGGTGGTAGCGCTGGTCAGGGCCGGGGCTCATCCCACCAGCCTCCGTCCGGCGTGTCGACGCGCAGCGGCAGGCCCGCCGTGACGGCACTCGCCCAAAGGTCCGCGATGAAGTCCTCCACGGCCAGGCCGTGGTGGCGGCGCAGGTCGACCCGGCCGGGGCCGGCGCCCGGACAGTCGACGGCCCCTTTCCGGGCGGCAGCCGCGCAGCTCCTGGGGGTTGCAGGTCTCCGCCGTTTCAGGCCGCGGCCGTCGGGTTCGCCGCTTCGGCGGCGCGGCGGTGCTCGGCGTTAAGGCGCTGGGCCTCCTCGAGCTGGTCTTCCAGGATGACGATGCGGCAGGCGGCCTCGATGGGGGTGCCGTGGTCGACGAGTTCCCGGGCGCGGGCGGCGATGCGCAGCTGGTAGCGGGAGTAGCGGCGGTGGCCGCCCGCGGAGCGCAGCGGGGTGATCAGGCGGGCTTCGCCGAGGGCGCGCAGGAAGCCCGGGGTGGTGCCGAGCATCTCGGCGGCCCGGCCCATGGTGTAGGCGGGGTAGTCGTCGTCATCGAGACGGCCGAAGGAGTCGTCTGCTGTCACTTGCACCTCTCTGTGGAACGCGTGGAGGGGCCCTGGTGCCATTGGCACCGGGGCCCCGAAGGAACTGCTACACCATCTGCCGGCCCTGGTCCTGCGCCGGCCTTCTGTGTCCGCCGACCCGACCGAGATGCTGCCGGGGGTGCGGGGATCGCGGTTGCTTGACCGGAGACCACCTCACTATCGATGTCCTGCGGTACCCGGGCTCAAGACTTCGACCCGGGCGATCCTGATGGCGCTCGGCTCCTCCGTTCTTCCCTCTGGGATCAATCACTTACCTACTGCTGGTACTGCTCTCCTGCGTACTGCTGATACTGCGAACTGCTGGTGGCCTGTGACAGCGCCACCCTTCGACAGCCGGCCCCGTCGCCCGTCCTGCGTCTGCTCTGGCTTGGAACCCCACTGCCGAACCTCCCGGTGCGCGCGCCCGCAGCCGACGCCTTCACCGAGGTACTGCCCCTTTACTTCACTGCGGGGTGCTGCTCACGGCGGCCCCTGATCACCGCGGGCCACCCGGTCCGGTCGTCAGTCCCGTCGCCGTCCTGCAACCGCTCTGGCTCCGGAACTCCACCACCGCACCGTCCTGCGCACTGCGACTGCGGGTACTACTACCCGGCAGCTCGTCTCTGCCGGGCCCTGTTGATCTCGACTACGAGAGAAACCATAACCACACCACCACCCAATGTCTACTGCGACCGCCATAGATTTCCGCGTGTTCGACGGTGAGGTAATCGACCTCGAACAGCGACGGGACAGGCGCACGACCGGCACCGCCCGGTTGACGGGCCAGGCCGGGGCACCAGCACCACGTAGACAGGACCCACGAGCCGGCAAGAAAGCAAAACCGCCCCGTGGGCAACGAGCGTCACGAAACGGTGGCTGCTCCCCCATACCGGCACAGCCGTCCCATCGAACCGCTGGCCTCAGCACTGCGGGTGCCGATAAATCATCCGCTCAGGCCACGGCCTTGATCGGCCTTCTCTGATGCGACGTCGGCCGCCCCGCTGTCTTCACCTGGGCAGGGGCGGACGGTATCATGATCGGTCGTGCTGCTGCGCCTGGCCTACCTCGCCACGACCAACACCCTGGCACTCCTGCGCCTGCTGCCGATGAGCGACCGCGACAAGGACATCGAAATCCTTGCGCTCCGACACCAACTGCTGGTCCTGCAACGCCAGGTTGGCAAGCCCGCCTTCACCGACACCGATCGCGCCATCCTCGCCGGCCTGCTCCACCACCTCCCGAGGGCGAAGCTGCGCCACCTCCTACTGCTGGTACGCCCGGACACGATCCTGCGGTGGCACCGCAACCTGCTCAAGCGACGCCACGCCGCGACCTGTGCGCCGAAGCGGCGTGGGCGCCCGCCCACCGTCCGCTCGATCCGCGTCCTGGTCCTGCGTCTGGCTAGGGAGAACGCGTCGTGGGGGTATCGCCGGATCCACGGCGAGCTCGCGGCTCTCGGTATCGAGGTCGCCGCCTCGACCGTCTGGGAGATCCTCCGCGAGCACGGCATCCCACCCGCACCCGAATGGCAGAACACCACTTGGGCCGACTTCCTGCGCAGCCAGGCCGACGCGCTGCTCGCCTGCGACCTCTTCAAGACCCGCACCTTGACCGGGGCGCGCCTGTACGTCTTCGCCGTCATCGAGCACTCCAGCCGGCGCGTCCGGATCCTGGGCGCCACCGCGCACCCGACTGCGAAGTGGATCGTGCAGCTCGGCCGCAACCTCGCCATGGACCTGGAGGACTCGGGCAGCAGGGCCAGGCTCCTGATCCGGGACCGAGACGCGAAGTTCACAGCCGCCTTCGACGCCCTGCTGGCCGACGCCGGCCTGGAGGTCGTCACCACCGGCATCCGGATACCCCGGATGAACTCCCTCATGGAGCGCTGGATACAGACCTGCCGGCGCGAGCTCCTCGACCGCACGTTGATCTGGAACCAGAGCCACCTCCTGCACGCGCTCCGCGAGTTCGAAACCTTCTACAACGAGCACCGCCCGCACCGAGCCCTGGGGCAAGCAGCTCCGCTCCGCCAACTCCCCGAACCGATCGCCGATCCCAGACAGATCAACCCCCTGGAAGTCCATCGACGACATCGACTCGGCGGAACCCTTCACGAGTACCAACATGCTGCGTGACCAGGATGGATGAATAATCGGCACCCGCAGAGCTTCATCCTGCTGTTGAGCCCGTGTAGAGCATGCGACTTCGTTTCGTCCCAGTCATGGGACCGTCCGATGATGACGACGGCACGTGGGTGGTACGCGACGATGTCGGGGCGCGCGGGCCGCAGGCCAAACTCTCACATCCTCACCGGCGGTGGACGCTGACGGCATAGCCGCCGCCGTCGTAAGGGGCGGCGTCCCAGGTGGCGAAGCGGTCGACGAGGGTGAGGCCGGCTACGGCGCAGCAGTCGTCGTACTCTGACAGCGTGATGCCGGGCGGCACGGGCAGGTGGGCTTCATCCAGGCCGAAGCCAGCGACCATCAGGCCGCCCGGACGCAGGGCCGCGGCCAGTCGCTGGACCACCGTGGCCTCGGTGCCGGCGGCGAGCAACGGGAAAACGTTGCCTGCAGCGACCACGAGATCGAAGTCCGCTGCGATGCCGAGCAAGTCCGGCTCGAACCCGGCCAGATCGACCTGGAACCAGGGCAGTCCCGGCGCCCGCTTCTGCGCCACTGCCAGCATCGACGCGTCGAGATCCACCCCGACACAGTCGTACCCGAGCTCCGCAAGCCGGATCACGACCCGTCCGGTACCGCACCCGGCATCCAGCACCCGCGCTCCGGCAGGCATGAGAGCTGCGCAGAACCGTGCCTCACCGTGCACATCCTTCCCGCTACGGGCCAGGGCCGCGAACCGTGCAGCGTAGTCCTCTCCGGACGTCTCCCCGGTCAACTCCCTCCAACGACTCATGAGGCCAACTATAGGTCGACCATGTGCCACTCAAAGAAGTGCCCGAGCTCGCGGCGCTGAAGGCCGTCGCCGAGAAGGGCGGGAAGGTCAGCAGCCGTCGGCGCGGCAACGTCATCAGCACAACCGACACCCGGGCCAGCGGCGGGTGACGGCGGGCCTCTTACCTGCGATCTCTCGGCTTCATGCCAGCAGACCACCTGGGGATCTATCGCCTCATGACAGTGAAATCCGATGCCCGTGTCATCCCCGTGTCAGCGACGGACCGTCACATGCCTCCACGGTGACCAGCGGAAAGATGGCCGGCAGCGGCCGACGGTGACTGCCGGCCACCGGCACTGACACGAAGCCGACACATCGCAACCGCCACCCCGCGTCCTCACGGGGTACAGATGCCCGAGGAGATGATCTCCGGCTCGGCCTCCTCTGCCAGATACACCGCCACCGACCAACGGGTGTAGTTCCAGATCTTGTTGGCCTTTTACTCGGCGAGCCGCTTGGGGCACAGGGTCGACGAGGTGACACCCTGGAAGTTGGAGCGCTGGGCACGGCCGATGAGGACCCCGGAGCTGTCCGAGGCCCATACGTACGCCGCCTTCTCCACGGGGTCGAAGCCGAGGTTGATGGCGTCGTCCGTGACGAAGGGCTCATTGCCGTTGCCCTCCGCGACGGCGGCGTCCCAAGCCGCGGTGATGGCCTTGTCCGTGTTGTCCGCGACGCGGATCTCGCTTCTGGTCGGCGCTCGGAATGCGTGCGGTCGCGATGCCAAGGCCATCGCCCTGCCACTGTCCGGCGACCTCGTTGAAGCATCCGCTGGTGGCCCGGCCGAAACCGAGGATGATCGGCTCGGGATCGCTTTCGCCCCACTTCCAGTGGACGGAGTAACGGCCGTAGGACCAGGTGCTGGAGTGGTCCTTCAGTCGGTGCGCGGAGGCGGAGCACATCGCCATCTCGGCGGCCCTGCGGAAGACCTCCAGATTCTCCTCGGGGATCTGGGGGATCGGCCCTCCGGTGACCATCATCGTCTGCGCCGGCGTTGTCAGGTTGTTGTGGGCCCTGCTGGCAGGATGATCTCCGGTTGGTTCACGGGGTTCGGGGAGGGGCGGGGTGAAGGCCGCAGCGCCGTCGTACAAAGGGTTCCGGTATCCGGCGGAAATCATCTCCCACGTGGTGTGGCTGTACCACCGCTTCCCGCTCAGCTTCCGCGAGGTCGAGGAGCTCCTCCTCGCCCGCGGGATCATCGTCTCCCACGAGACCATCCGCCAGTGGTGCACCCGGTTCGGACCCCAGTACGCGGCCGGACTACGCCGCGGCAGGCCCCAGGCCGGTGACACGTGGCACCTCGACGAGGTCTACCTAAAGATCAACGGCGCGTGGCGGTACCTGTGGCGCGCCGTCGACCAGGACGGCAACGTCCCGGACATCCTCGTCCAGTCCCGGCGCGATGCCAGGGCCGCGAAGCGGTTCCTGGCCAGGCTGATGAAGAAGCAGCGCCGGGTCCCGCAAGTGATGGTCACCGACAAGCCGAAGAGCTACGGCACCGCCCACCGCACACTGATGCCCGCGGCCGGGCACCGCTCCCACCAGGGCCTGAACAACCGGGCCGAGAATTCCCACCAGCCAACGCGGCAGCGTGAACGCGCCATGAAGGGCTTCCGGTCGCCCCGGGCAGCCCAGCGGTTCCTGTCCACGTTCAGTCAGATCTCGCCCCACTTCCGGCCCCGCCGCCACCGGATGACCGCCACCGAGTACCGCACGGAAATGCACCACCGCTTCGCCACCTGGAACGAGATCACCGGCACCACCGCCATGCCCACCACGGCCTGCCCCGGGGCCGGCAACCGCCCCCACCAGACCCCGCCACCCGCTCAGCCAGCCATCCTCCAGACAACTTGACAACGCCCCTCGCCCCCTACTTCAACCCCGACGGCTACCGCGCGGCCTACACCGCGGCAATCGCCGAGCACAGCGAGCCGAAGGCCCGCGGTATCGCCGGCGCCGTCGCCATCCAGGCCGCCACCGACGCCTACCGGCACAAGGCCCCACGCGACACCAGCGACCAGCCGGCGCAGATCGGGCCCGACGTCACCGACCACCTCGAGAAGAGCGAGTCGTGGTACGTCGATGTGCGGTGTCCTTATTTCTCGCTCGCGGCA
>NZ_JBHSPC010000101.1:76018-163814 GCF_042656345.1 Streptomyces incanus | reverse complement strand
GGTCCTGGTGGGCGGCGGCACGCCGTTCTTCACAGCCCTGGACAACTGGGTGAACCTGACCCTGGTGGAGACCCGGACGTTTCCCGACGGCGTGGTCCTGACCAGGTACGAGACCAAGCGCTGAGCGCCCGACGTCGGATCGGCGCGGGCTTCGGGCGCCCAAGGATCTCGCGGCGCTGTGTTCCGAGGCGATCGTGATACCCCTGCCGGATCACAGGCCGTGTATGTAAGGGATCCCCAACCGGACACCGGTCAGCTCGTGCTGAGCGGGAGTCTGCTGGTCATGTTGAGCTTCACCTCGCCGTAGGGCCGGACGTGGGACTAGAACAACGGGGTCAGGCCGCGCCGGTCGGCGGGCGTGAGGAGGTCCGCCCACTCCGGTTCGCCGAGGATGTCCTGGAGCATCGGGGTGTTCACGAAGACCAGGGCCGATCGCAGGATGCGCAGGCACAGGACGAACATCTCCTGCTCGTCGCGCCGGTTCGAGGCGATCTCCCCGCCCTTGCCGTAGGCGATCACGGAGTTCGCGCCGTTGGAGGACTCCATCACGTTCAGGCCCTCCTCGATCTCCCGCTGAAGGTCCCGAAGTCGCAGGTAGCGGGCCACGAAGATGGTCTTCTGGGCGCGGCCGACCTCCAGCATCGCCGCGTAGGTGGGGTGGGAGGCGTTGCGGGTGAAGCGGCGCAGGATCGCCTCGGTGGACGCGGTGCGGGTCCGGATCGCGGTGGCGTACTTGATCATCTGATCGTGCTGCTGGGCGATGAGTTCCCAGCGGATCGGCCGGGTCAGCGCCGGGGTGAGCTGCGGGTAGGCGTCCGGTTCGCCAGCCACGGGCCGGTACAGCTTCACCTTGTTGATCCGTTTGATGCGCGGCAGCAGGTCGAAGTTCAGCAGCCTCGTGATGCCGAACCCGATCTCCGACTGGCCATGACTGTCGGTGTAGTTGGCCTCGACGTCCATGGTGGTGCCGTGCCGCATCGCGCCCTCGACCATCGCGCAGGGCGGGCGGGGCACCGGCGGCAGAGTGCCCTTGCCCTGCCTACCGCCCTGCCCGCCGGGCGCACTCCGCCCACACCGTCTTGCCACCCGGCGGGTACGGCTCGCAGCCCCAGGCGTCGGCGAGCGAGACGACGAGGAGCAGGCCCCGCCCGGACTCATCGTCGCCGTCGGCATCGGCGGCCGGGGTCGGCGCGGGCAGACGTTCACCCCGCGCGTCGGTCACCTCGATCCGCAGGGTGGCGGGGGTCAGGGTGAGGGTGAGACGTGCGTTCCTGCCCCGCACCCGGCCGTGCAGGGTCGCGTTCGCGGTCAGTTCGGCAATGAGGAGGGAAGCCGTGGCCGTGGTGTCGTCGTCGGGCTCCGGCCGCTCCTGTCGTGCGGCGAGCCAGCGCTCAGCCGCATGGCGTGCGGTGTGCGCGCCGTGCGCCGTGGTGGGAAACATGGTGCGGAAGTGGGCTGTGCGGGCGGTCGGTTCACCGGGTGCGGTGACGGTTTCCTGATTCACATCACCGAGGGTGACCGAATCGTCCTACTGCGTGGAGCACCCCGAGCAGTACGCAGGGTGACTGTCCCGACACTGAAGGTGTGATGTACGGGCGTACGGCCGTGTCCCGGCCGCGTTTTCGCCGGTTCGTTCTCTGCACAAGGAACAGGGTGGTGGTACGGCATGGCAGCGCAGCCGGGTACGGGGGTCCCCACGGGCGATGAGGTGGACGGAACGGACGAGGTCGCGGACCTGTTCCGGGCCCTCGGCCGCCAGATCAAGGTCGCCCGGGAACGGGCCGGACTGAGCCAGAAGGAACTGGGCGACCGGATCGGGTACGGCGAGGAGACGATCTCGTCGGTCGAGCGGGCCCGGCGCACACCTCAGCCCGAACTACTGGTCGCGGTGGACCAGTTGTTGGACTGCGGCGGCCTGCTCGCGTCCGCGGCGGAGGATGTGGAACGGGCGAAGACCCGGCGCAGGGTGCGGCATCCGGAGTGGTTCCGGAATTACGCGCGGTTGGAGGCGGAGGCAGTTGAGCTGCACGACTACAGCTCACTCGCGATTCCCGGGCTCCTTCAGACGGAGGCTCACGCACATGTGGTATTCGGTACCCGCCAGCCTCTGCTGGACGAGGCGACCGTCGAACAGCGCGTGGCCGCGCGGCTGGACCGCCAGCAGATCTTCGACCGCTGGCCTCCGCCGTTCACTACCTTCACCATCGAGGAATCCGTGTTGCGTCGCCCGCTCGGTGGGTGGGACGTTCATCGGAAACAACTGGAAGCGCTACTGAAGTTCGGCAGGCTACGCAGTGTGGAGCTCCAGGTGCTGCCGACGGAACGCAAGGAGCATCCCAGCCTGGGTGGACCCTTCATCCTGCTCACCCCGAAGGACAAGCCCCAGGTGGCATACCTGGAAGTGCAGCACGTCAGCCGTCTGGCCACGGATCCGGACGAGGTCCGTATCCTGGCCGCACGCTACGGCAGCATCAGGGCGCAGGCGCTCACGCCAGAAGAGTCACTGACCCTGATCGAGAAGATGCTGGGAGACCGATGAACACTGAACAGCCCGCACGGCTGGACTGGTTCAAGAGCAGCTACAGCAGCGGCGAAGGAGGGGCGTGCGTCGAGGTCGCCGCCGACGCGAGCGCCATACACGTCCGGGATTCCAAGGAGCGCGGCGGCCTTCGGCTCGCGTTCGCGCGGAGCGCATGGTCCGGGTTCGTCGCGGACCTGGGGCGGGACCGGATCTGACCTGCCGCACCCGAGGCCGTGGCACTCAGGCTTCCCGGCACGGCCCTTCCTCGGTGGCGGTCCCGGCACCTGGGGAGGGCCGCGCCACCGGTCGCCCGAAGATCGGCCGCGGGTGCGATCGTCCCCGCTCTCCCTTTCTCAGAGCGATGGCCTTTTCGCACGTTAATGGACGGGGTGGGTCCCCCGCTTCGCGTTGAGCACTATGGCGTGAGCTTGGTGAAGGCCGCGTAGGGGGACGCGTGGGGCGCGAGAGGATCCGCACGGTTCATGAACGGGGTGCCCGAGCAGATCGGCCGGTATGTGGTCGAACGGGAGCTGGGCTCACGGGGAAAGTCCACACGGCAGAGTCCTGACGGATTGCTCGCGCCTACCCTCACCTGTATGACGACCGATTGGATGGCGGAATACCAACGCATGGCCCGGGGGCGGCGCTTTGATGAGCCCAGCCGTCCGCCCGCGAGGCAGGTTGCCTCCCCGCCGCCGCTGTCCGAAGCGGAGATCTGCGAAGCGGAGGCGGAGTTGGGCATCGCTTTCCCGGACCAGTACCGAGAGTACTTGCTCCGGCAGAGCGCCGGCGGCGCGGTGAACCGCCTCTGCCGATCCGCGGCAGGCTGGGGCTGGCATGGGGACTCAAGCACCAACTACGACTTGCTCACTACCGACTTCCCGCATCCCGACTCCTACCGTGCTTACGAGGATGAGCTGGACGCGCGCGAGCCGCTGACTCAGGACTTCCCGGACCACCACGCCTACCGGGCGGCATGGGAGCAGTGGGACGCTGAGTACGGGGTGTTCCAGGAGCACAAGACGTCCGGCGCTGTATTCATCCAGGAAAACGGCTGTGGCTTCTCGACCCTGCTCGTTGTCACCGGTCCGCACCGGGGCTCACTGTGGTTCGACGGCCGGGCCACCTGCGACCAGATCCTTCCTCTGCACCTGGGCGGTCAGCCCGTGTCGTTCATGGACTGGCTCTCTCGAAGGTCCATGACTCTGGTCAGCTGGTGAACGCGGCTGGGCCGACACCGGGCGGAACCGGTCCGGCGGCCCGGTCGCAAAGCGCATCAGGGTGAGGTCGCCCGCGAACGCCCCCTGCCCGGAATCCTCGCCCGCCTCACCGAAGAAGCCCGCCGAAAGATCATCCAGACCGAGTACTTCACACGTCTGGTGCCCGGGCCCGTCCCGGGAGACCCGCAACAGCTCACTATCCGACCCCCGCCCTCCTCTTTTGACCCGTTCTTCCCGATCGGAGACCGACTTTGTTCACGAGACCGGTTCTCGTGAACAAAGCCGGTCGCGGCTTGCGGAGAAGGGCGGCGGCAGTGGGAACACCGGAGGGTCCACGTCCTGGACGGGCCTGGGAAGACCGGGTCGGACGGCCCCCGTCCGAAGTGACGGAAGCGGGCTCAGCACGAGACGACCCCCGGCCGGGGGGAACCGGCCGGGGGCTGTCTCGTGCGGTCCGGCTCAGGTCTGGGCGGCCGGCTCCTGGGTGAAGGGCGCGTGGAAGCGGCGGGTGTGGTCCACCTGGCGTTCCGGGCCGGTCAGGGTGACCGTCGCCGTCAGGCGCGCGTCGGTGCTCGAGGCGGCCAGGCGGAGTTGCAGGTCGCCCGGTTCGACGATCCGGTGACCGGCGCGGCCGGTGAAGGAGGCCACGTCGGCCGGAACCGTGACGCGGACGCGACGGGCCTCGCCCGGCTCCAGCGGCACCCGGGTGTAGCCGACGAGCCGCTGCACCGGCTGGACGACGGAGGCGACCGGGTCGTGGAGATAGAGCTGGACGACTTCGGTGCCGGACCGTTCACCGGTGTTGCGGACGGTGAGGGAGAGAGTGAACTCGCCGTCCGTCGAAGCTTGTTCGGCGTCCACAGCAAGGTCGTTCCAGGCGAACGCCGTGTACGTCAGGCCGTGGCCGAAGCCGAACGCCGGCGTCGGGTCGATATTGGACACCTCGCTGACCTGGGCGAGCCGTGCACCGAGGTAGGTGGTCGGCTGGGACCCCGGGCCGCGCGGCACGCTGACCGGGAGCCGTCCGGAGGGGTTGGTGCGGCCGCTGAGCACCCCGGCGATCGCCTGGGTGCCGGCGACTCCGGGGAAGAAGGACTGCACGATCGCCGCGGACTCGGCGACGGCACGGCCGAGCGCGTACGGCCGCCCGGCGAGCAGGACGGTCACCACCGGTGTGCCGGAGTCGAGCAGCGCGTCCAGCAGGTGCTGCTGGGCGCCGGGCAGGGCGAGGGACTCGGCGTCGCAGCCCTCACCGCTGGTGCCCCGGCCGAACAGGCCCGCGCGGTCGCCGAGTACGGCGATGACGATGTCCGCGTCCCGTGCCGCGTCGACCGCTTCGCCGATGCCGGAGAGGTCTCCGTCGTCGACGCCGGTGCCACGGGCGACGCTGATGTCCGCGTCGGGAAACTCGGCGGCCAGGGTGTCTCGCAGGGTGGGCAGGTCGATCCCGACCGGGACGTCCGGGTGCTGCACACCCACGTGTTGGGGGAAGGAGTAGCAGCCCAGTACGGCGGTGGCCTCGGCCGCGTTGGGGCCGACCAGGGCGATGCGGCGGGGCCGGGCGAGCGGCAGGGCGCCGTCGTTGGTGAGCAGGACTATGGCCTTCTCGGCGACCTCGCGGGCCAGTTCCCGGTTCTCGAGCCGGTCCAGGTCGACCCTGCCTCGCAGCGCCTCGGGGTCGTCCAGGTCGACGCCCTCGAGCGCGGGCGGGACCGGGCTCCAGTCCGGGTCGAGCAGGCCGAGGACCGCTTTCTGGCCGAGGACACGGCGCAGGGCGCGGTCGATGACCGACTCCGGTACCCGGCCGTCGGCGACGGCCTCGGCGAGCGGTGCGCCGAACGTCTTGACGGTGGGCAGTTCGACGTCGACGCCGGCCTTCAGCGCGGTGCCCGCGGCCTCCGCCCAGTCGCCCGCGACGCCGTGCAGGATCTTGAGGAAGGCGATGCCGAAGTAGTCGGCGACGACGGTGCCGTCGAAGCCCCAGGTGTCGCGGAGCAGTCCGGTCAGCAGGCTCTCGTCGGCCGCGGCGGGGACGCCGTCGGTGTCCGTGTAGGAGTGCATCACGGAGCGGGCGCCGCCCTCGCGGATCGCCATCTCGAACGGCGGCAGCAGGACGTCGGCCCGTTCGCGGGCGCCCATGGGCGCGGGGGCGAGGTTGCGTCCGGCGCGGGAGGCCGAGTAGCCGACGAAGTGCTTGAGGGTGGCGACGATCCCGGCGGACTCCAGGCCCTGGACGTACGCGGTGCCGATGGTGCCGACGAGGTAGGGGTCCTCACCGATGGTCTCCTCCACCCGGCCCCAGCGGGCGTCGCGCACCACGTCGAGGACGGGCGCGAGACCCTGGTGGACGCCGACGGACCGCATGTCGCGGCCGATGGCGGTGGCCATCCGGCGCACCACGTCCGGGTCGAAGGTGGCGCCCCAGGACAGCGGGACGGGGTAGGCGGTGGCGCCCCAGGCGGCGAAGCCGGCCAGGCATTCCTCGTGCGCGACGGCGGGAATGCCGAAGCGGTTGGCCGAGGTGATACGGGACTGGGTGCGCAGCAGGGAGAGCGCGCCGAGCGCCGGGTCGACGGGTGCGGTGCCGAAGGGGCGGGTCAACTGGCCCAGTCCTGCGGGCAGAAGCGCGTCGAGGTCGACGGCCTCCTCCATGTCGTGCTGGTGTGGGGCCACTTCGCCGCCGTTCGCGGACGCACCGACCCACACGCCGTACAGCTGGGCGATCTTCTCGTCCGGGGTCATCGCGCCGATCAGCGCGTCGACTCTGGCGGCGACGGGGCGGTCGGGGTCGTTCCAGAGGGGGATTTCGGGGGTGGTCTCTACGGCCACGTCGGCAGTCACTTTCCTCCGACGCCCATCAGACCCTGGACCAGGGTGCGACGGGCGAACAGGTAGACGAGCAGGATGGGCACCATGGACAGCACCACGGCTCCCAGCAGACCGGGGATGTCGATGCCGTGTTCGGTCTGGAAGTTGTACAGACCCAGGGTGACGACCTTGGCGGAGTCGGACTGGGTCAGGACGAGCGGGAACAGGAAGCCGTTCCATGCCTGGAGCGCGGAGAAGACCACGATCGTGGACAGTCCGCCCCTCGACAGCGGCAGGACGAGCTGGAAGAACATGCGCCGTGGGGAGGCACCGTCCATGGCCATGGCCTCGTACAGTTCCGGGGAGATGTCGCGCATCGCGCCGCTGAGGATCAGCGCCGACATCGGCAGGCAGAACGCGGCCGTGGGCAGGATGACGCCCAGCAGGTTGTCGTACAGCCCGGCCTCGCTGATCAGGTAGAACATCGGCACGATGACGGCCTGGGCGGGGATGGCGAGACCGAGCAGGAACAGCCGGAAGATCGCCGACGTGGTCCGGCCCCGGCTGCGTACGATCGCGTAGGCGAGCGGCGGGACCAGCAGCAGCACGATCCCGATCACGCAGCCGGTGACGACGAGCGTGTTGAAGAAGTACTGGCCGAAGCCCGAGTCGAAGGCACCGGTGTAGTTGTCCAGGGTGAAGCTGTCCGGGATCGAGACCGGGCCGTTCTCGGCGTAGTCCTGGCGGGTGCGCACGGTCGCGGCGAGCATCACGTACAGCGGCAGGCCGACCAGGAAGAGCCAGAAGAGCGAGCCGGCGCCGGCCAGGTAGTGGGGACGGCGCCTCATGACACACCCTCCATGGTGCTGCGCATCTTGTCGTAGCCGGATACCCGGACGACGATCAGCGAGATGATGGTGGCCGCGACGACCAGGGCCAGGGCGATGGCGGAACCGGCGCCGAAGTCGAAGCCCTTGAACGCCTTGTCGTACATGTAGTAGGCGCTGATGGTGGTGTCGGTGCCGGGGCCGCCCTGGGTCAGGATGAGGACCGTCTCGAAGGTGGTCAGGCCGCCGACGATCATCAGGATCATCGAGGTGATCATCGAGTTGCGCAGCTGCGGCAGGGTGATGTGGAAGAACTGCCGGTAGCGGCCCGCCCCGTCGATCTCGGCCGCCTGGTAGAGCACCTGCGGAACGGCCCGGGCGGCGCCCTGATAGATCAGCGTGTGGAACGGGGTGAACTGCCAGGTGCTGACGAACGCCAGCACCCCGATGGCGGTGGCCTGTTCACCGAACAGGTTGCCGTCGCCGAACAGCCAGGTGGCGTCGGCCGGGATGCCGAAGTTCGGGTCGAGCAGCGCCCGCCACAGCACGGAGACGGCCGTCGCGGACAGCAGCAGCGGGATGAAGTAGATGACGGACAGCACGGCCCGGTTGCGCTGGTGGCCGGCCGCCCAGACGCCGAGCACGATGCTCAGCGGCGTCTGGATGACCACGCCGAGCACGGTCAGCAGCAGGGTCAGCCAGATGCTCTGGAGCATCACCGGGTCGTCCATCAGGCGGGACCAGTTGTCCGTGCCGACGAACTGGGGCGAGCCGATCCCGTCCCAGCTCATGAAGGACAGCACCGCCACCATGATCAGCGGGGCGATCGCGAAGAGGGCGAAGAACACTGCGGCGGGCAGCGCCCAGGCGAAGCCGGGGCGGCCCACCTTCGTTGCGGACGAGGCGGGCGGCCTCCGCCGGGACCCCTTGCGGGGTCCGGCGGAGGGCGGAGCGCTCGTGATCTTTGTCGTCATGAGCCGTTCGTCACTCGGTCGGGAGGGCCTGCATGGCCTTGATGAAGCCGTCCGCGTCGAGCTGTCCGTTGAAGAACTGCTGGATGGCCTTGTGCATGTCCGAGCTCGCCTTCTGCGGGTACGCCTGGTCCCAGGACAGCTGGAACGACGGGGCGTCGGCGACCAGGTCGTACTGGAAGCGCGAGTACTCGGGGGTGCCCGCGGTCTCGATGAACTTGTCGGTGTTGGTCGTGGTCGGCAGGTTGCCGATGTCCAGCTGCGCCTTGACGAAGTCGTCGGAGTACATGAGCTTCAGGAACTCGGCGACGGCCTCGGGATGCTTGGTCTTCTTCATCACCGAGTAGTAGTTGTTGGTGTTGCCGGCGACGTCGGCCAGGTCGCCCTTGCCGCCCTCGACGGCCGGGAAGGCGGTGTAGCCGAGGTCCTTCTCGGCGAACGCCTTGTGGTCCGTCAGCTGCTGGGAGTAGTACCAGGAGCCCATCAGCTCGAAGCCGGCCTTGCCCGAGGACACCAGCTGGACCGAGCCGCCGTTGGTGTACTTGACGGAGTCGTAGTTCTTGCCGAAGGCGCCGGCGTCGACGAGCTCCCTGATCATGCTCAGGGCCTTCTTGCTGTCCGCGCTCTCCCAAGCGCTCTTGTCGCCCCCGACGGCCTTCTCGAACAGCCCCGGGCCGGCCACGCGGTCGAAGAGGTACTGGAACCACATCTGCGTCGGCCAGACGTCGCCGCCGCCGAGCGCGATCGGGGTCACGCCCTCGTCCCTGAGCTTCCCGACCGCGTCGAGCAGTTCGTCCCAGGTCTTCGGCGGCTTGACACCCGCCTCGTCGAGGACCTTCTTGTTGTGGAAGAGCAGGACCGGCTGGGTGCCGCGCATCGGGATGCCGTACGGCTTGCCGTCGACGACGGCGTTGTTGAAGACGGACGGCAGGAACTTGTCCTCCAGGTCCGGGTCCTTCTTGATGAAGTCGTCCAGCGGCAGCAGCAGACCGGCCTTGACGAACGGCTTGATGCTGCCGCCGCCCCAGTTGAAGAAGACGTCCGGGGCCTGGGGGGTGCTGATGATCGTCTGAAGCTTCTGCTGGTAGTCCGCACCGGGGATGGTGTCGAGGACGACCTTGACGTCGGACGTCTTGTTGAACGTGTCGACGAGCTGCTTCTCGACCTTGTTGGTGGCGTCACCGTAGACAAGGACATGGATCTTGCCGTCGTCCGACGACGCCCCGCCGCCCCCGTCGCCGCAGGCCGAAAGGGTCAGTACCAGGGTGAGCGTCGCACCACCGGCGACCAGTCGGGGCAAGTGCGCACGTGTCTTCATCGTTCGCCTTTCGAAAGTTTCGGCCTCATCACCGAAAGTCCATGCCGTGGGACAGTAGGTCGGACGGGAGTCTCGGTCAACGGTCGAGTCGGTACTCACTCAAACCGTTATCGACACGTGGTGTCGTATCCTGCGGCTATGCACGATGACCACGAGACGAGCGGCAGAATCACCCTGGCCACGGTGGCGAAAGAGGCCGGCGTTTCGATGCCGACAGTTTCGAAGGTCCTCAACGGCCGATCGGACGTCTCTCGCACGACCCGAGCCAAGGTGGAACGGCTGCTGGATGTCCACGGTTACCGCCGTCGCACCCAGGCGGCGTCCCGCTCCCCACTCATCGAAATCGTCTTCCACGAGCTGGAGAGCGTCTGGGCGATGGAGCTGATCCGGGGCGTGGAGAGCGTCGCCAAGGAAAACCGCGCGACGGTGGCGCTCACCGAGAGCGGCACTCGGCACACCCCCGCTCCGGAGTGGCTCCCGGGCGTGCTGCAACGCAGGCCGCTCGGCGTCGTGCTGGTCTTCTCCACCCTCCCGGAGGACATCAAACGCCAGCTCAGAGCGGCGGCCATCCCCCTCGTCGTCATCGACCCGGCGGGCGACCCCGACCCCGACGTCCCCTCTGTCGGCTCCGCGAACTGGGCCGGCGGCCTCGCCGCCACCCGCCATCTCACCGAGCTCGGTCACGAGCGGGTCGCGATCATCACCGGCCCCGAGGACATGCTCTGTTCGCTCGCCCGCCTCGACGGCTACCGCTCCGCCATGGCGATGACGGGCCTGGAGACCGACCCGCGTCTGATGCGCTTCGGCGACTTCCACGTACGGAGCGGCTTCGAACACGCCATGGACCTGCTGAACGGCACCGACCGGCCGACGGCGATCTTCGCGGGCAGCGACCTCCAGGCACTCGGCGTCCTGGAGGCGGCCAGGGTCAGGGGCCTGCGCGTGCCGGAGGACCTGTCGGTGGTGGGCTACGACGACGTACCACTGGCCCAGTGGTCGAGCCCGCCCCTCACCACGATCCACCAGCCCCTGCGGCACATGGCCGAGGAGGCCGCCCGCATGCTCCTCCGTCCGGACGCCCCCGGCACGGCGGCACAGCGCATCGAACTGGCGACACACCTGGTGGTACGACAGAGCACGGCTCGGTCGCAGAGGGCTTGAGGACATGGCTTACGGGCCCTTCGCCGGCGGTTTCACTGCACAACGGCAGGTCGTGGGCCCGAAGACTTCAGGGAGCACCGGTGTGCTCCCGCGCAAGCATGCTCCTTGCCCGTGCTTGCGCGCGGATCAAGCCCCTCTGACGCTGCCGACCGGTCACCGGCGCGGAAGAGAGTCTCGGATCCGGTGGAGAAATCAGTGCCGGAGGCGCGTTCCGGGCCGCTGATAAGCTGTGCCCGCGCTTCATTACGCCGGGGTCCGTACCGAACGGTACGGACCCCGGTGCGTTCCAGGCGCCAGATCAGGAAGGTGTCCCATGAACGCGAAGCCGTCGGCCTCCGGACTCTCCAGGGGCGGCACGTCCCCGCGAGTGACAGCGTCGCCGGAGGTGACCCCGGCCGCGTCCTTCGACGCGTTCGGGCTGCCGCCGGAGCTGGTGGAGACGATGGAAGGGCTCGGGGTGACGGAACCGTTCCCCATCCAGGCGGCGACGCTGCCCGACGCGCTGGCCGGCCGTGACGTCCTCGGACGGGCACGGACGGGGTCCGGCAAGACGCTGGCCTTCGGGCTCGCTCTGCTCGTCCGGACGGCGGGCCGGCGGGCGGAGGCGAAGCGGCCGCTCGCACTGGTCCTGGTGCCGACCCGGGAGCTCGCCCAGCAGGTGAGCGACGCCCTGGTGCCGTACGCGCGGACGCTGAAGGTACGGCTGGCGACGGTGGTCGGCGGGCTGTCGATCAACCGGCAGGTGGCGGAGCTGCGGAGCGGTGCCGAGGTGGTCGTCGCGACGCCGGGGCGGCTGGCCGACCTCGTGTCGCGCCGGGACTGCCATCTGAACCACGTTCGGATCACGGTGCTGGACGAGGCGGACCAGATGTGCGACCTGGGGTTCCTGCCGCAGGTCTCGGACATTCTGGAACAGGTCCCCTCCGACGGGCAGCGGCTTCTGTTCTCGGCCACGCTCGACCGGCACGTCGAGCAACTGGTGCGCAGTCACCTGAACGACCCGGTCCACGCGTCGGTCGACCCCGGGGCGGGCTCGGTGAGCACGATGGACCATCACGTCCTGACCGTTCATCCCGCCGACAAGTACGCCACGGCGACCGAGATCGCCGCTCGGGACGGCCGGGTGCTGATGTTCCTGGACACCAAGGCGGGCGTCGACCAGTTCACCCGTCATCTGCGGGCCGGCGGTGTGCGGGCCGGTGCCCTGCACAGCGGCAAGTCGCAGCCGCAGCGCACGCACACGCTCGCCCGGTTCGCGGACGGTGACATCACCGTGCTGGTGGCCACCAACGTCGCGGCGCGGGGCATTCACATCGACGCGCTCGACCTCGTCGTCAACGTCGACCCGCCGGCCGACCCCAAGGACTACCTGCACCGCGGCGGGCGCACGGCGCGGGCCGGACAGTCCGGGACCGTGGTCACCCTGGTCACTCCCGCCCAGCGGCGCGAGGTGAACCGGATGATGTCCGACGCCGGTGTCCGGCCGACCGTCACCCCGGTGCGCTCCGGCGAGGCGACGCTGACCGCCCTCACCGGTGCGAGGCGACCGCCGGCCGGGACGAAGGCCAACGGCGGCAACGCGCCCTTCCGCGGCCTCGGCAGCCGTCCGGGGCGTCCCGTCAAGGAGTCCCGCAAGGCCGCCGAGGCCCGCAAGGCGGCGGAGGCCCGGGCGGCGGCCCGGGTGCGCAGGGGCCACTGACCTTCAAGGCCGGGCCGATCGAGGTGCAGGGGCCCCGGCGGGACTTCGAGCGGGTCCAGCGGGCGATCTTCCCGTGGGTGACGTGGTACGACGAGGAACGTCTCCACCGCGCGCTCGGCTGCGTACCGCCCGCCGAGGACGAACGCGGCTTCCGGCGAGGCCTGGAAGAGGAACCGCGGACCGCCCGGAACATGCCCGTCGGACTCTACGAAGCCCGGTTCGGTTCACCCGCCGGCGGGTTCAGCCGTCTCCCGAGGCCCGGACGCCCTCCCGGATCCGGCCACGGCCGGGAGGGCTCGGCCGACCGGCCGTGCCCTCCCCTCAGGAGAGGGAGGGCCGGATCGAGGGCGGGGGAGGGCGCCGTGGCGTTCCGGACCGGCTCCCGGTGTCAGTTGGGGTCCGTCGTCGAGACCACCACCATCTTGGTCACGGTGCCGTCGTCGCCGACCACGTCGCGCACGTGCCGGAAGCCCAGTCGGCGGGCCATGGCCAGGCTGGCGGTGTTGTCGGCGCCGACCATGCCGTAGGCCTCCTTCAGGCCCAGGTCGTCGGCTGCGTGGCGGAGCAGGCCGCGGACCACTTCCGTGCCCAGGCCCCGACCCCAGTACTCGGGGGCGAGGGCGGTGATCAGTTCGTGGCCGTCGACGTTGCCGGTCTTCTTCACCTCCGCGTGGCCGACGTAGACCTCCTCGCGCCACAGTCCCCACACGTCGAACCTGCGCTGCGGGTAGACGTCGGTGAGGATGGCACGGAACAGCGTGCGGAGGTCGGCCTCCGGCACGCGTTCCTGGCCCATCCAGCGGCAGACCTCCTCGTCGCGCAGCAGGGCCACGAAGACGTCCTCGTCCTCGGGGCGGTAGGGCCGGAACGTGAGTCGTTCGGTGTGCAGGACCGGTGTCATGACGGCTCCTCAGGATGGGCGGACGGGCAGAGCGGGAAGGGCGGAGGCCGGGGTGCGATCGCGGGACGCACCCCGGCCCGCCCTTCGTGGTCGTGCGGGACGCGTCAGGCTTCGGCGTTCTCCATGCGCTCCCGCAGGCTGCGCGGGCGCATGTCGGTCCAGACCTCGTCGACGTAGGCGGAGCACTCGGCCTCCGTGCCCTCCTTGCCGACGGGCTGCCAGCCGGCGGGCACCTCGACGTCGACGGGCCACAGCGAGTACTGCTCCTCGTCGTTGCGCAGCACCTGGTAGCGGGTGTTCTCGTCCATGTCTGTCGGTCTCGCTCTCTCGGGTCGGGCGGGTGGCGGGAAACGGGCTGGTGGTGGGGTGTCCGGCGGTGGGGCGCGGGCCGTGGGGCGGGGCGTCACCGGTTGTTCCGGGCGTGGTGGGCGATGTGGCGCAGGGTCTCGGCGAATTCGTCCGCGACGCGTCGCACGGTGTCCGTGGTGTGGAGGGCGGGCCGGTGGTGCCAGGTGAAGGACAGCCGGCCGCCCTGCACCGCGCCGACGACCTCCAGCGGGTGGGAGCCGCTGTCGCGCGGGTCGTGGTGCCGGCCGAACGAGCCGTGCTCGGCGCGTATCAGGCCGTCGCCGGGGTTCTCCGGGCGGGCGTCCCACTGGCCGAGGTAGTTGAACACGACCTGTCCGTGCGCGGCCCGTCCGAGCCGCTCGCGCACCTCGGGCGGGCCGAAGGTGCGCAGCGCGCCGAAGCCCAGGCCGTTGCCGGGTACGGCGCGCAGTTGTCGGCGCACCGACTTCACCAGGGTCCGCCAGTCCCGGCCGGGGCCGAGGTCGGCGGGTTCGGGCACCTGGAGGGCGACGGGGTGGACGGTGGTGAACCAGCCGACCGTGCGGGAGAGGTCCACGCCGTCGAGGACGTCCTCGCGGCCGTGTCCCTCCAGGTCCAGGCGGACTTCCTCGCGGCCGGTCCAGCGGGCCAGGGCCAGGGCGAGGGCGGTGAGCAGCACGTCGTTGACGCGGGTGCGGTAGGCGGTCGGCGCGGCGCGCAGCAGTGCCTCGGTGTCCGCCTCGTCCAGTTCGACGGCGAGCGTGTCGACGAGGCCCGCCTCCGGCCCGGTCGGTATCCCGGTCGGCAGCGGCTCGGCGTCGACCGCCCGTTCCCAGTAGGGAAGTTCGTCGTCGAGGGCCCCGGCCGCGACGTGTGCGGCGAGACCTCGGGCCCAGTCGCGGAAGGAGGTGGTGCGTGCGCCCAGCGCGACGGGCTCGCCCTGGACGGCCTGCCGGTAGGCGGCTTCCAGGTCGTCGCGCAGGATGCGCCAGGACACGGCGTCCACGACGAGGTGGTGGGCGACCAGGAGGAGGAAGGCGGGCCGGCCGGCGTCCCCGGTGAACAGGGCCGCCCGCAACAGCGGGCCGCGCGCCAGGTCGAATCCGGTGTGCAGGTCGTCGGCGGCCTTCTCCATCGCCGCTTCGGCCTCGGTGGAGGCGAGTCCGCTCAGGTCGTGGCGGTTCAGGAGCCGGTCGCGGTCGGTGCCGGACGGCGGCGGGTTGAACTGACGCCGGCCGCCTTCGTCCTCGGTGAAGCGCATGCGCAGGGCGTCGTGGTGGTCGAGCAGGGCGTTCAGGGCCGTTTCCAGGGCGGCGGCGTCCGGGTGGGCGCCGAGCTCCAGCAGCAGCGACTGGTTGAAGTGGCCGTGACTGGCGCGCGGGCTGGTCAGGAACCACTCCTGGATGGGGGTGAGCGGCACGTCTCCGCTCACCGGGCCCTCCCCGGAGTGCTGGGGCGCGCCGGTGACGACGCCGGCCAGTTCGGCGACCGTCTGGTGGGTGAACAGGTCGCGGGTGGCCAGGTGCAGTCCGTCCCGCCGCAGCCGGGAGACGACCTGCATGCTGAGGATGGAGTCGCCGCCGAGGTGGAAGAAGTTGTCGTGTGCGCCGACGTCCGCCACGCCGAGGACGTCGGCCCAGATGCGGGCGATGCGGCGTTCGGTGTCGGTGCGCGGTGCCGTGCGCGGCCCGGCGGCGGAGTGCGCGGGGCCGGGTTCGGGCAGGGCGCCGCGGTCGGTCTTGCCGTTGGGGGTGAGGGGCAGGCGCTCCAGCGGCACGAACGCCGACGGCACCATGTGCGGCGGGAGCAGCCCGGCGAGGTGGTCGCGCAGTTCCGGCACCGGCAGTTCCTCCGTGGTGCCCTCGGCGGGCACGACGTGGGCGACGAGCCGTCCGGCGGACCGGCCGTCCGGGTCGGTCCCGCCGCCGCGTACGGTGACCACCGCGTCGCGCACCCGCGGGCTGCGGCGCAGCGCGCTCTCGATCTCTCCGGGCTCGATGCGGAAGCCGCGCAGCTTGACCTGGTCGTCGGCGCGTCCGGCGAAGCGCAGTTCGCCGGACGCGTCCCAGCGGGCCAGGTCGCCGGTGCGGTACATCCGCTCCCCCGGCGCGCCGAACGGGTCGGCGACGAAACGCGAGGCGGTCGGGCCGGGCCGGTTCAGATAGCCGCGGGCCAGTCCGGGTCCGGCCACGTGCAGTTCGCCGGTGACGCCGGGCGGGACCGGGCGCAGGGCGGCGTCGAGGACGTGGACGCGGGTGGCGCCGGCCGGGCGGCCGATCGGCGGGACGCCCGTGCCGGGGGCGAGGGGGCCGGTCCAGGTGGCGACGACGGTGGCCTCGGTCGGGCCGTACGAGTTGATCATGCGTCGGCCGGGTGCCCACCGTTCGACGAGGTGGGCCGGGCACGCCTCGGCGCCGACGATGAGGGTGCGCAGGTGCGGCAGGGCGTCGGCGGTCTCGGGGTCGACCGTGGCCAGGGCGGCCGGGGGGATCAGCGTGTGGCTGACGCGCCGCTCGGCGAGGACCTGGGCGAGCCGCTCGCCGACGAGTGGGCCTTCCTCCCCGGTGACGAGGGTGGCTCCGGTGAGCAGGGACACGCACAGCTCCAGCACGGAGGCGTCGAAGCTGGGCGAGGCGAACTGCAGGACCCGGTCGCCGGGGCCCGCGTCGTAGCGGTCGGCGGCGGCCGCGGCGAAGGCGGCCAGGCCGCTGTGCGTCACCGTCACGCCCTTGGGTGTGCCGGTGGAACCGGACGTGTAGATCACGTACACCGGGTGGTCGACGGTCAGCGGGGCCGTGCGGTCGGCGTCCGTGGGAGCGGTGTCCGTGGGCGCGGTGTCCGTGGGCGCGGTGTCCGGCCCGTACGCGTCCCGTACGGCGGCGGGGTCGTCCAGGACGAGCCGGGCGCCCGCGTCGCGCAGCATGAACTCCCTTCGCTGCTCGGGATAGTCCGGGTCGACGGGCAGGAAGGCACCGCCTGCCTTGGCCACGGCGAGCTGGGCCACCAACGTCTCCGCGCCGCGGGGCAGGGCCAGTGCCACGACCCGCTCGGGTCCCACGCCCCGGGCGATGAGCCGGTGCGCCAGCCGGTTGGCGGCGCGCTCGACCTGCGCGTACGTCAGCTCGCGGCCGTCGGCGTCGGCCAGGGCCACGGCGTCGGGCGTGCGGGCGGCCTGTTGTTCGAACAACTCCGGCAGCGTCGCCGCCGGTACCGGGCGGGCGGTGGGGTGCCCCTGGTCGAGGACGGCCTTGAGCGTCTCGCCGGTGGCGAGGGGCAGGGCGCCCACGGGCCGGTCGGGGTCGTCGGCGACGGCGGTCAGGAGCGTGCCGAGCTGGTCGGCCATCCGTTCGGCGGTGGCCGCGTCGAACAGGTCGGTGTTGTAGGTGAGCAGGCCGTGCAGTTCCCCGGCGCCGGTCTCGGCGAACTCCAGGGTGAGGTCGAACGCCGCGTGCCGCAGGTCCGTGTCGACGTCGGCGACCTCGATGCCGGGCAGGTCGAGGTCGGCACCCGGGGCGTTCTGCAGCACCACCATGACCTGGAAGAGGGGGGTGCGGCTGGTGTCGCGGACCGGCTGCACCTCGTCCACCACCCGCTCGAACGGCGCCTCCTGATGGGCGAAGGCGTCCCGTACGGTTCCGCGCACCTCGGTGAGGAACTCGGGGAAGGGACGGTCGGGTTCGACGCGGGAACGCAGGACGAGGGTGTTGACGAAAAACCCGACGAGGTTCTGGGTCTCGGCGCGGTCGCGGCCGGAGGTGACCGTGCCGACAGTGATGTCCCGGCCGCCGGTCAGACGGGCCAGATAGCTCTGCGCGGCGGCGACCAGCGTGGTGAACAGGGTGGTCTGCCGGTCCCGGCCCACCTGGACGAGGCGGCGGGTCGTGCCGCGCGGCAGGACGAGGCGCACGGCGGCGCCGTCGTGGGTGCGCACCACCGGACGCGGCCGGTCGGTGGGCAGGTCCAGTGTCTCCAGACCGGTCAGGTGCTCCTTCCAGTACGCGAGGTGTTCGTCCGTGCCGCTGCCGCGCTGCCAGTGGGCGTAGTCGGCGTACTGCACCGGCAGTGGCGGCAACTGCCCGGTGGTCGCTTCCAGTTCGGCCCGGTAGAAGTGGGCGAGGTCGCCGGTGAGCACTCCGGTGGACCAGCCGTCGGTGACGATGTGGTGCAGGGTCAGCGTCAGGACGTGCTCGTCGTCCGGGAGCCTGATCAGCCCCGCGTGCAGCAGTGGGCCGCGCCGCAGGTCGAACGTGCGGGCACGCTCGGCCTCCAGCAGCTCCTCCAGCCGGGCCGCCCGTTCGGTCTGCGCCATCGCCGACAGGTCGTGCAGCGGCAGCGGCACGTCCGGCGCCGGGTGGACGATCTGCACGCCGTGGCCGTCCACCGTGTCGAAGGTGGTGCGCAGCGCCTCGTGCCGCTCGACCAGGGCGCGCAGGGCCGCGGTGAGGGCGGGCCCGTCGAGCCGGCCGCGCAGGCGCAGGGCCAGCATGGTGACGTACTCGCCGCTGCCCGGCGCGAACTCCTCCAGGAACCACAGGCGTTGCTGGGCGTACGACATCGGGGCGGGGGTGTCGCGGGGTACCGGGACGATCGCGGTGGGCGCGGCGTCGCCGGACGGCTCCGCGGTGAGCAGGGCGGCGAGGGCGGCGGGGGTGGGGTGGGTGAACACCGCGCGCGGTGACAGGTCGGTGCCGAACGCCTCGGACAGGCGGGCGGCCAGCCGGATGCTGAGGATGGAGTCGCCGCCCAGCTGGAAGAAGTCGTCCTCCACGCCGGGCCGCTCCGTGGACAGCACCTCCGCGAAGACGTCGGCGGTGCGCCGCTCGGCGTCGGTGCGCGGCGCGGTCGGCGCGCCCCGCCGGTCGCCGCCGGCGGTCTCCGGCGCCGGAAGGGCGGCCCGGTCGACCTTGCCGTTGCCGCTGAGCGGCAGCGCGGGCAGGGCGACGAACGCCGAGGGCACGAGGTAGTCGGGGAGCGAACGCCGGGCGAACTCCCTTAGTTCGGTGAGGTCTGCGGGGCCGACCACGTAGGCCACCAGGCGTCGGCTGCCGGGCCGGTCCTCACGGGCCAGCACCGCCACGTCCGCGACGCCGGGATGCGCCGCGAGGGCCGCCTCCGCCTCGCCGGGTTCGACGCGGAAGCCGCGGATCTTCACCTGGTCGTCGGCGCGGCCCAGGAACTCGACCGTGCCGTCGAGGCGGCGGCGGGCCAGGTCGCCGGTGCGGTACATGCGCGTGCCGGGCGGGCCGGCGGGGTCGGCGAGGAAGCGGGCGGCGGTGTCGCCGGGACGGCCCAGGTAGCCGCGTGCCACGCCCTCGCCGGCGAGGTACAGCTCGCCGGCGCAGCCCGGCGGTACGGGCCGCAGAAGGCCGTCGAGGACGTGGACCCGCATGTCGTCGAGCGGGTGGCCGATGGGCACGGTGTCCGGGACGGCCGCCGCGTCGGTGAGCGCGAAGGACGTCGCGAACGTCGTCGTCTCGGTGGGGCCGTAGCCGTCCACGACGGTCAGGCCGGGGCAGGCGGACAGCACGCGGCGTACGGCCGCGGCGGGCACCACGTCGCCTCCGGTCCACACCTGGCGCAGGCCGGCGAAGCAGTCCGGCGCGTCCTGCGCCAGCAGCCGGAAGAGGCCGGCGGTCAGCCACAGCGCGCTCAGGCCGCCGTCGCGGACCAGGTGCCGCAGCAGTGCCGCGTCCACGGGCCGAGGCGGTGCCACGACCACGCAGCCGCCGCCCAGCAGGGGCGCCCACACCTCGAAGGTGGCAGCGTCGAAGGCCACCGGGGAGTGCAGCAGCACCCGGTCGCACAGCCCGCCGGTGAAGCGGCTGTCGGTGGCGAGGGCGGCCACGTCGCGATGGCGTACCGCGACCGCCTTGGGCTCGCCGGTCGACCCGGAGGTGAACATCACGTACGCCGGCCGGTCGGCGTCCGCGGGTGCGGCGGCGGGCGCGCCCGGTACGGGGGCGCGTGCGGCGGCGACGTCCGCGGCGGTCAGCTCGGCCGTCGCGCCCGCCCGCTCGATCAGCGTGCGGCGCCGCTCCTCGGGGGCGCGGGCGTCCACCGGCACGTAGGCGCCGCCCGCCTTGAGGACGGCGAGCTGGGCGACGACGAGTTCGATGCAGCGGTCCATCGGCAGCGCCACCCGGTCCTCCGCCCGCAGGCCACCGGCGAGGAGCCGGGACGCCACGGCGTCGGACCACTCGTCGAGGCGGCGGTACGTCAGCTCCGTGTCGCCGTCGCGCAGGGCGGGCGCGCCGGGGGTGCGGCGGGCCTGCTCGGCGAACAGCTCGACGGGGCTGCGCGGCGCCGCCTGCCGGGTGGTGGCGTTCCACCGCTGGAGCAGGGCGCGGTCGTCCTCGGTCAGCAGCCGCAGGCCGGTCACCTCCGTGTCGGCCTCGATGCCGTCGGCGAGGGCGGTCAGGACGACCGCGAGCCGGGCCGCGAGGCGTTCGGCCGTGTCCGCGTCGAACAGGTCGGCGTCGTAGGCGAGGTCGATGCCGAGCCGGTCGCCGAGGTGGGCGCGCAGGCACAGTGGGAAGGTCGGCGCGTCGTCGGCCCGCACCTCCTCGACGCGCACGCCCGTCCGGGCCGTGGCGGACTCGTCGACGGGGTAGTTCTCGAAGACCACCATGCTGTCGAACAGCGCCTCGCCCGCCGGGACCTCGCTCAGCGCCTGGATGCGGGGCAGCGCGAGGAAGTCGAAGCGCCGCGCGTCGCTCTGCCGCTCCTGCACGCCCCGCAGCCAGGACGCCGCTCCCCCGCCCGTGACGCGGATCCGGGTGGGCACGGTGTTGATGAACATGCCGATCATCGCCTCCACGCCCGGCAGTTCGGCCGGACGCCCGGAGACGGTCGTGCCGAACACGAGGTCGTCGCGTCCGCCGTGGCGGGCCAGCAGCAGCGCCCAGGCGCCCTCGATCACGGTGTTCACCGTCAGCCCGGCCCGTGCCGCCGCCTCCCGCAGCCGCGCCGAGACCCGCTCGTCCAGCTGCCGGTGCGCCGTGGCGGCGGCGCGGGCGCGGTGCGCCTCGGCCGGTGTGCGGTCGTACGGCAGCGGGGTGCGGGCCGGGAAGCCGGCAAGGGTGGCGGCCCAGTACGCCTCGGCCGCGGTCTCGTCCTGTCCGTGCAGCCAGTGCAGGAAGTCGGAGAACGGGCGCCTGACCGGCGCGGGGGCTTCGCGGCCGCCGGTGAGCGCGGCGTAGCGCTCGCACACCTCGGTGAGCAGCTGCCCGGTGCTCCAGCCGTCCAGGATCAGGTGGTGGGAGGACCACAGCAGCAGGATCTCGTCGCCGGGCAGTGCGGCCAGGGTGATGCGGGTGAGGGGTGCGGTGGTGAGGTCCATGCCCGCCGTGCGGTCGGCGGCCAGCAGGTCCTCGGTCTCCCTCTCGCGTTCCTCGGGCGTCAGATGCCGCCAGTCCAGGTGGGTGGCGGGCAGCTCCACGCGGTGGTGGACGACCTGGACCGGGTGCGGCAGGCCCTGCCAGTGGACGCTGGTGCGCAGGGCCTCGGTGCGGTCGGCGACCTGCTGCCAGGCCGCGGCGAAGGCCCGCGGGTCGGCCACCCCGGACAGTCGTACGGCCGTCCGGTCGAAGTAGGCGCCCGCGGTGTCCACCAGGCCGTGGAAGAGCATCCCGGCCTGCAGGGGCGTCAGCGGCAGGACGTCCGCCACGTGCCGGCCGTCACCCACGAGGCGGTCCAGCTCGCTCTGGCCGAGCCCGGCGAGCGGGAAGTCCGACGGGGTGCGGCCGCCCGCGTCCGGGCGTGCGCAGTGGGCCGCGATGTCGCGCAGCGCCGCGCACATCCCGTCGGCGAGTTCGCGGACGGTGGACTCGTCGTAGACGGCCGGTGGGTAGGTCCAGCCGAGTTCGAGGCGGCCGCCTTGGACCACGCCGGTGATGTCCAGCAGGTAGGGGCGGGGTGCGTCGGGGTCGGTGTCGGAGCCGGCCGGGGGCAGGGCCGCGCCGTAGAGGCCGCTCCTGTCGCCGTCGGCGTCCCACCGGCCGTGGTAGTTGAAGCCGACCTGCGGCGCGGGAGCGCCGGTCAGCGGGCTGTCGGGCAGCAGGTGGCGCAGCGCGCCGTGGCTCAGGCCGTGCAGCGGTACCGCGCGCAGTTGCTCCTTGACCGAGCGCAGGGTGTCGTGCCAGTCGGCGTCGGGGGCGACGCTCAGCGCGAGGGGGAACTCGGCGGTGAACCAGCCGACGGTACGGGAGAGGTCCACGTCGTCGAAGAGGTCCTCGCGGCCGTGGCCCTCCACGCCGACCAGCACGCTGTCGCGGCCGCACCAGCGGGCCAGGGTGCGGCCGAGGGCGCTGAGCAGGACGTCGTTGACCTGGGTGCGGTAGACCTCCGGGACCCGGCGCAGCAGGGCCTCGGTCGTCTCCGGTTCGAGCAGCACGGTGACCGTGGCGGCGGTGCCGTGGGTGTGGGGGCCGGGCCGGCCCGCGGGCAGGTCGGCGGGGGCCGCCGCGGTGCGCTCCCAGTGGGGGAGGTCGCCGTCCAGGGCGCCGGAACGGGTGTGCGCCTCCAGCCGGGCCGCCCAGTGGCCGAACGGGGTTCCGGCCGGGGGCAGTTCGATGGAACGTCCGTCCGCCGCCGAGCGGTGGGCGGTCTCCAGGTCGGCCAGCAGGATCCGCCAGGAGACGCCGTCGACGACCAGGTGGTGGACGGTGAACAGGAGTTGCGCGGGCAGGTCCGGGCCGCGGTCGAAGAGCAGGACGCGCACCACCCGGCCCTCGGCCGGGTCGAGGGACGCCCGGGCCGCGTCCGCGGCGCGCCGCACCTCGGCCTCCAGCTCGGGGCCGTCCAGGCCGGTCACGTCGTGGTGGGTGAGGATGCCGTCCGGGACGTCCGGCAGGACTTCCTGGCGCCAGGCGTCGTCGGTGCGGCGGAAGCGGGTGCGCAGGGCCGGGTGGTGGCGGACGAGGGCGTCCACGGCGGGGCGCAGGGCCGGTATGTCGGTGCCGGGCGCGAGTTCGATCCGCTGCGACATGGTGAAGCGCAGCGGGTCGCCGGGGCGGCGGCCGTCGAGGTACCAGCGCTGGATGGGGGTGAGCGGTGCCTCGGCGGGCGGAGCCGCCTCCGCCGCGGCCGGCGCCGCCTCGGTGACGCGCAGGGCGAGTTCGGCGACGGTCTGGTGGCGGAAGACGTCCTTGGTGGTCAGCGCCAGTCCGGCCCGGCGGGCCCGGGAGACGATCTGGATGCTGAGGATGGAGTCGCCGCCGAGCGCGAAGAAGTTGTCCCGCGCGCCCACCCGTTCGACCCGCAGGACGTCCGCCCAGATCGCGGCCAGCGTCTCCTCGGTGCCGGGGCGCGGTGCCACGTACGTCGTGGCGGGGTCGGGCTGCGTGGGCGGGGCGGGCAGGGCGCGCCGGTCGGTCTTGCCGCTGCTGGTGCGCGGGATCCGCGCCAGCGGGACGAACGCGGCCGGCACCATGTGGTCCGGCAGGGTGCGCCGGAGCGCGAGGCGCAGCTCGTCGGCGGTCGGGACGGCGTCCTGGGCGGGCACCAGGTGGGCCACGAGCATGAGCCGGCCCGCGTGTTCGCGTGCCGTCACCACGGCCTCGGACACGTCCGGGTGGGCGAGCAGCGCGGCCTCGACCTCGCCGGGTTCGATGCGGAACCCGCGGATCTTGATCTGCTCGTCGGCGCGGCCCAGGAACTCCAGCAGCCCCCGCTCGTCCCAGCGGGCGCGGTCGCCGGTGCGGTACATCCGCTCCCCCGGCGCACCGAACGGGTCGGCGAGGAAACGCGACGCGGTCGGGCCGGGGCGGCCCAGGTAGCCGCGGGCCACCTGCGCGCCGGCGAGGTACAGCTCGCCGGGCACGCCGGGCGGCACCGGGCGCAGGGCGCCGTCGAGGACGTGGGCGCGCAGGTTGCGGCCGGGGCGCCCGATGACCGGCCGGTCCGGGTGGTCGGCGCAGCGCCCGTACGTGGCGTCGACGGTGCACTCGGTGGGCCCGTACATGTTGTACGCGGTGACGCCGAGACCGGCGGCGGCGCACAGTTCCCGCCAGGTGTCGGGGCCCGTCGCCTCGCCGCCGACCAGCAGGACGCGCGGGTGGTGGCGGCCGGGTGCGAGGAGTCCGGCGGCGGTGAGTTCGCGCAGGAAGGACGGGGTGACGTTCACGAGGTCCAGGCGGCGTTCGGCGATCTGGGCGCAGAACGCGTCCGGGTCCAGGCGCACGTCCTCGTCGATGAGGTGGACCTCCTGGCCGAGGGCGAGCAGCAGCGGCCCCTCCCAGGAGGTGTCGAAGGAGAACGAGGCGCTCAGCGCGGCGCGCAGCCGCCGCCCGTCGGCGGTGTGCGGTGCGACGAGCCCTTCGCGGTGGTCGTGGCAGAGGTTGACCAGGTGGCGGTGTTCGACGACGACGCCCTTGGGGCGGCCGGTGGAGCCGGAGGTGTAGACGATGTAGGCGGCGTGGTCCGGGCGCAGCGGGGCCGGGCGGTCGCGGTCGGTGGGGTCGTGGGCGGGCAGCCGGTCCCACGGCACCTCGCGCAGTGCGTCGGCGGTCAGCACGGTGTGCGGGGCCGCGTCCGCGAGGAGGTGGGCGACGCGTTCGGCGGGCAGGTCGGGGTCGAGGCAGAGGAGGGTGCCGCCCGCCTTGGCGACGGCGAGCACCGTCACCAGCAGGTCGGAGGTGCGCGGCAGCCGTACGGCGACCACCTTCTCGGGGGCGACGCCCCGGGCGACGAGGTGGTGGGCGAGCCGGTTGGCGCGCTCGTTGAGGGCGGCGAAGTCGAGCGTGGCGTCCCGTGCCACCAGGGCGGTGGCGTGCGGGGTGCGGGCGGCCTGCGCCTCGAACAGGGCGGGGAAGGTGGTGTCGGGGACCGTGAGCCGCGGCCCCTGCCAGTCGTGGAGCACCCGGCGCCGCTCGTCGGTGGTCATCAGTTCCAGCGCCCGCACGTCCCGGTCGGGGTCCTGCGCCGCGGCCTCCAGCAGCAGTCGCAGGCGGGCGGCCAGGTGCCGGACGGTGTCCTCGTCGAACAGGGCGGTGTCGTACTCCAGGTGGCCGGTGACGCCACCGTCGCCCTCCACGAAGTCGAAGGCCAGGTCGAACGTGGCGTGCCGGACCGGCGGGGTGACCGGTTCGACGTCCAGGCCCGGGAGCGCGGGTGCCTCGGCGCCGAGGTTGTGCAGGGCGACCATGACCTGGAACAGGGGGGTGCGGCTGGTGTCCCGCTCGGGCCGGAGGGCGTCCACCAGCCGCTCGAAGGGCACGTCCTGGTGGGCGAACGCCTCCAGGACGGTGCCGCGCACCTGCTCCAGCAGCGCGCGGAACGTCGTGCCGGGGCGTATTCGGTTGCGCAGCACCAGCGTGTTCACGAACATGCCGACCACGTCGTGCACCTCGGGGCGCTCACGGCCCGCGGTGACGGTGCCGACGGCGAAGTCGTCCTGGTCGGCCCAGCGGGACAGCAGGGCCGTGCAGGCGGTCAGCAGCGTCATGTACAGGGTGGCGTCGGCCTCCCGGCCCCGCTCGCGCAGCCGGTGGGTCAGTTCGGCGGGCAGGGTGAAGGTCACCAGCGCGCCGTCCCGGGTCCGTACGGCGGGACGCGGCCGGTCGGTCGGCGGCTCCAGCGGGGGCACCCCGTCCAGCGTCTCGCGCCAGTGGGCGAGTTGGTGCTCGACGTGGTCGGTGCGGGCGCGCTGCCAGGCGGCGTGGTCGGCGTACCGGACGGGTAGTGCGGGAAGTTCGGGGCGGCGGCCCTCGTGTGCCGCGGTGTACAGCTCGCCCAGGTCCCGGCCGAGGACGCCGAGCGACCAGCCGTCGGTGGCGATGTGGTGGACGGCGAGAACGAGGACGTGCTCGCCGTGCTCGCCGGCGGCCGTGCGGGCCAGGCGGGCGCGCAGCAGCGGCCCGGCCGCCAGGTCGAAGGGGGTGGCGGCCTCGCGTTCCAGCAGCGCGTCCAGCGCCGCCCGCGCGTCCGGGGCCGTGGTGAGGTCGTCCACGGGCAGGTCGACCCGGTGCGGCGGGTGCACCATCTGCCAAGCCTGTCCGTCCTGTTCGGTGAACGTGGTGCGCAGTGCCTCGTGCCGGGCGACCAGGCCGTCCAGCGCGGTGCGCAGGGCGCCCACGTCGAGCGGTCCGCGCAGGCGCAGCACGGACAGCGTCGTGTACTCGGTGCTGCCTGGCTCGAACCGGTCGAGGAACCACAGGCGTTGCTGGGCGTACGACAGCGGTGCCGGGGTGTGCGGGGCGGTCGCGGGTATCGCGTCGGCCCGCGGGGCGGACGCGTCGTCGGCCGGTTCGCCGAGCTCGGCGGCCAGGGCGGCCACCGTGGGACGGGTGAACAGCAGCCTCGGGGAGACGTCGGGACCGAACGCGGCGCGCAGCCGGGCGGTGACGCGGACGGCGAGGATGGAGTCGCCGCCGAGCGCGAAGAAGTCGTCGCCGGCGTGCACCTCCCCGACCCCCAGCACGTCCGCCCAGGCGGCGGCGACCAGCCGTTCGGCGGTCGTGCGCGGCGGTGTCCGGTCGGTGCCGGCGGCGTAGCCGTCCGGTCCCGGCGCGGGCAGTGCGCGCCGGTCGAGCTTGCCGTTGACGGTGAGCGGCAGCGCGTCCATCGGCACGTAGGCGGCGGGCACCATGTGGGCGGGCAGCAGGCGCTCCAGGTGGGCGCGCAGTTCGGCCGCCGCGGGGGCCGGGCCGCCGGAGCCGGTGACGTGCGCCACGAGCCGGCGGGTGCCGGAGGCGTCCTCGAACACGCCGACCGCGGCCTCGGCGACACCGGGGTGGGCGTGCAGGGCCGCCTCGATCTCGCCGGGTTCGATGCGGTAGCCGCGGATCTTCACCTGGGCGTCCGCGCGGCCCAGGTATTCCAGGGTGCCGTCGGCCCGCCACTTCGCCCGGTCGCCCGTGCGGTACATGCGGCTGCCGGCCCGGCCGAACGGGTCGGCGAGGAAGCGGGTGGCGGTGAGGCCGGGGCGGCCCAGGTAGCTGCGGGCCAGGCCCTCGCCCGCCACGTACAGCTCGCCGGTCGCACCGGGCGGCACGGGGGCCAGGTCCGCGTCGAGCACGTACACCCGCAGGTCCTCGATGGCCGTGCCGATGGGACTGGCGGGGCCGTCGGCGGCGGTGCCGGGGCCGAGCGGGGCGTGGGTGACGTGCACGGTGGTCTCGGTGATGCCGTACATGTTGACCAGGTGCGGGGCGGCGGCCGGGTGGCGCGTCCACCAGTCGGCGAGCCGGCCGGTGTCCAGGGCCTCGCCACCGAAGACCACCGTGCGCAGCGCGAGGCGGGCGCTGGTCTCGGGGTGTTCGGCGTCCGCGCGGATCAGCGGGTAGAACGCGGACGGCGTCTGGTTGAGGACGGTGACCCGCTCGTCCGCCAGCAGGCGCAGGAAGTCCTCCGGGGAGCGGGCCGTCTCGTCGGGCACGATCACGAGCCGGCCGCCGTGCAGCAGCGGGCCCCACAGCTCCCACACGGAGAAGTCGAACGCGTAGGAGTGGAACATCGTCCACACGTCGTCCGCGCCGAAGCCGAACCAGTGGCTCGTGCGGGTGAACAGCCGTACCACGTTGGCGTGCGGGATCACCACGCCCTTGGGGCGGCCGGTGGAGCCGGAGGTGTGGATGGCGTAGGCGGGGCTCTCCGGCAGGGGCCGGCGGGCCGGGGCGGGGCCGGTGGCCGGGCGGGCGGCGAGGTCGGCCTCGACCCGCGGATCGTCGAGGAGCAGCAGGGGCACGTCGGTGCCGTCGACCCGTGCCGCCGTGCCGGTCGTGGTCACCAGCGTCACCGGGGCGGCGTCGGCGAGGAGGTGGCCGATGCGTTCGGCGGGCGAGGCCGGGTCGATCGGCAGGTAGGCCGCGCCGGTCTTCAGCACGGCGAGGATCGCGACGACCTGGTCGCAGGAGCGGGGCAGGGCGAGGGCGACGAACCGCTCTGGCGCGGCGCCGAGTTCGGCGAGCCGGTGGGCGAGCCGGCCCGCGCGGGCGTCGAGCGTCGCGTAGTCCAGACGCTCGGCTTGGCAGGTGACGGCGACGGCGCCGGGCGTGCGGGCGGCCTGCGCCTCGAACAGGTCCACCAACGTCTGTTCCGGACGGCCCTCTTCGGTGCCGTTCCAGTCGGTGAGCATGCGCCGCCGTTCCCCGGCCGTCGGCCGGGCCAGGGTGCGCAGCGGCCGGTCGGGGCCGTCGGCCAGCTCCGTGAGCAGCAGGCACAGCCGGTCGGCGAGCGAGCGGACGGTCGCCGCGTCGAACAGGGCGGGATCGTAGGCGAGGTCGAAGCCGAGGCGTTCGCCGTGGTAGGCGCGCAGGACGAGCGGGTAGTTGGTGGCGTCGCGGGAGGTCACCTCGGCCAGGCGCACCCCGGAGCCGGCCGTGCGGGCCTCGTCGAAGGGGTAGTTCTCGAAGGCGACCATGCTGTGGAAGAGCGGGCTGCCGGACGGCACGTCGCTCAGCCGGGTCAGTTCGGCCAGCGAGACGGCCGCGTACCGCCTCGACTCGGCCTGGGCGTCCTGCAGTTCCCGCAGCCACGCGCCGGCCGCGCGCCCGGCGTCGACGCGTATGCGGGTGGGCACGGTGTTGATGAACATGCCCACCATCGACTCGACGCCGGACAGGTCGTCGGGCCGGCCGGAGACGGTGGTGCCGAACACCACGTCGTCCTCGGCGCCGTACCGGGCCAGCAGCAGCGCCCAGGCGCCCTGCACGACCGTGTTGAGGGTGAGTCCGGCCTCGCGTGCGGTGCGCGCCAGCCGGGCCGACGCCTCGTCGTCCAGGCCGGCCACGTGGACGTCCGCGGAGCGGGCCAGGTGGGCCTCGCGCAGGGGGCGGTCGGTGGGCAGCGGGGTGGGGGCGGTGAAGCCGGCGAGGAGGTCCTGCCAGTGCGCGCGGGCGGCGTCGGGGTCCTGCTCGGCGAGCCGGCGCACGTAGTCGCCGAAGGGACGCCGTACCGGCGGCCGGGACTCGGCGCCGACGGTGAGTGCCGCGTACTCCTCGCACACCTCGGTGAGCACCTGGGCCAGGCTCCAGCCGTCCAGGATCAGGTGGTGGGAGGTCCACAGCAGGTGCAGCCGCGCGTCGGGCAGCCGGACCAGGGTCAGCCGCATCAGCGGCGCGGCGGCGAGGTCGATGCCGCGGGCCAGGTCGTCCGCCCGCAGCCGGGCGAGGTGCTCGGCGTGCTCCGGCTCGTCCAGGTCGCGCCAGTCGAGGTGGGTCACCGGTACCCGCACGTCCCGGTGGACGACCTGGAGGGGTACCGGGACGTCCTCCCAGACCACGCGGGTGCGCAGGGCGGGCGTGCGGTCGGTGACGCGCTGCCAGGCCGCGGCGAAAGCGTGCGGGTCGGCGACGCCGTCCAGCAGGAGCGCCGCCTGGTCGACGTAGACGTCGTCGGGGCCGCCGACCAGCCGGTGGAAGAGCATGCCCTCCTGGAGCGGGGTCAGCGGCAGGACGTCCTCCACGTCCCGCCCGTCGCCGGCCAGCCGGTCCAGGCGGTCCTGGTCGAGGCGGGCCAGCGGGAAGTCGGACGGGGTGCGGCCACCCGCGTCGGGGCGGGCGCAGTGCCCGGCGATCGCGGCGAGCGCGCGGGTCATGCCGTCGGCGAGGGTGCGGACGGTGTCCTCGTCGTGCACCTGGTCGCTGTAGTGCCAGGTGATCTCCAGTTCGCCGCCGGCGACCACGGCGGAGATGTCCAGCAGGTGGGCCGGCGGCTCGTCGGCGGCGATGTCACGGCCGGGCGCCTCGTCCGCCGGGGCGAAGTCCCGCCCGTCGCCGGCCTCCCACTGGCCGTGGTAGTTGAAGCAGACCTGTGGCAGCGGCAGGTCCCGCAGGGCGCGGGCGGCCGGGTCGGGCGAGCCGAGGCGGGCCAGGGCCTCGTAGCCGAGGCCGTGCCGGGGAACGGCCCGCAGCCGCTCCTTCACCGTCTTGAGGGTCGTGCCCCAGTCGGGCGCGTCGGACGGTCCGGCGGGGGTGAGGGTGACGGGGTACTGGGTGGTGAACCAGCCCACCGTGCGGGACAGGTCCAGTGTGTCGTCCTCGCGGCCGTGGCCCTCCAGGGTGACGGTCACCCGCCCGGTGCCCGTCCAGTCGGCGAGGACCCGGCTCAGCGCGCTGAGCAGCACGTCGTTGACCTGCGTGCGGTAGACCGCGGGTACTTGGCGCAGGAGGGCCCCGGTGGTGGCGCGGTCCACGCGGGTGCGCAGGGTGCGCACCGAGCCGGCGAGCGGGGTGCCGGGGCGGTCCACGGGCAGCGGGGTGCGGGGTTCGGCGGCCTCGGCCGTCCAGTGCGGCAGGTCGGCGTCGAGGTCACCGGCGCGTACCCGGCGGGACAGGTGCGCGGCCCAGTCGGCGAACGGCGTGGAGACGGGCTCCAGTTGGACCGGGTCACCCTGGGCCGCCTGCCGGTAGGCCTGTGCGAGGTCGGCGAGGAGGATGCGCCAGGAGACGCTGTCCACCGCCAAGTGATGTGTGATGACGAAGAGTTGGGGGAGCTCGCCGGAGCGGGACAGCAGGGCGGCGCGCAGCAGGGTGCCGGTCTCCGGGTCGAGGGCGGCGCGGGCGGCCTCGGCGGCCTCCTCGCGCGCGGCCCTCGAGTCGGCGGCGTGGGAGAGGTCGTGGCGGGTGAGCAGGCCGGTGACCGGGCCGTCGTCGGGGTGCTGGCGCCAGGTGTCCCCCGAGCGGACGAAGCGGGTGCGCAGCGCGGGGTGGTGGGCGACCAATGCCTCCAGAGCGCGCTCCAGGGCCGGCTCGTCCAGGTCGTGCGGCAGGTCCAGCAGCATCGACATGCTGAAGTGCCGCAGCGGGCCGTGCGTGGCGAAGAACCACTCCTGGACCGGCGTCAGCGGCACCGGGCCCTCCTCGCGCGGCCGCCGGGGCGCGGGCACGTCGGCGGTCCGCGGGGACGCGGCGGCGGCGAGGTCGGCGACGGTCTGGTGGCGGAAGACGTCCCGCGAGGTCAGGTCGAGGCCGACCGCGCGGGCGCGGGAGACGGCCTGGATGCTGAGGATGGAGTCGCCGCCCAGCTCGAAGAAGTTGTCGGTCACACCGACCCGGCGCACGCCCAGCACCTCGGCCCAGATGCGGGCGAGGGTCTCCTCCTGCGGGGTGCGCGGGGCGACGAACTCCTTGTCGCGCTCGCCGCCGTCGAGGTCGGGGGCGGGCAGTGCGCGCCGGTCGACCTTGCCGCTGACGGTCATCGGCAGGGCGTCGAGCACGGTGAAGGTGGACGGCACCATGTGGTCGGGCAGCACGCGCCGGCAGGCCGCTCGCACGTCGGCCGCGGTGAGCCGCGCGTCGCGGCCCGCGGGTACGAGGTAGGCGGCGAGCCGGGTGTGGCCGTGCGGGTCGGTGACGGCGACGACCGCGGCGGCGGCGACCTCGGGCCGGTCCGTCAGGGCCGCCTCGACCTCGCCGGGCTCGATGCGGTGGCCGCGCACCTTGACCTGGTCGTCGGCGCGCCCCAGGTGGTCCAGGCGTCCGTCGGCGGTCCAGCGGGCCAGGTCACCGGTGCGGTACATGCGGGCGCCGGGCGGTCCGTACGGGTCGGGCAGGAACCGTGCGGCGGTGAGCCCCGGCCGGTCGGCGTAGCCGCGCGCCAGTTGCACGCCGGCCAGGTACAGCTCGCCGCCGACTCCGGGCGGCACGGGCCGGAGCCGGTCGTCGAGGACGTAGGCGCGCACGTTGGCGAGCGGCCGGCCGACGGTCGGACGGCCGTCGCCCTCGATGCGGCAGGCGAGGGCGTCGACCGTGCACTCGGTGGGCCCGTAGAAGTTGTACGCGGCCACGTCCCGCCGCGTCGCCAGCTCCCGCCACAGGCCGGGCCCGACGGCCTCGCCGCCGAGCATCAGCACCCGGGGGTGGTGGCGCGGGTCGGTGAGCAGTCCGGCGGGCAGCAGTTGGCGCAGGTGGGTGGGGGTCAGGTCGAGGAAGTCGATGCGGTGCTCGACGACGTACTCGACCAGCGCGGCGGCTTCCAGCCGGGTCGTCTCGTCGACCAGGTGCAGCGGGTGGCCGTCGGCCATCAGCAGCACGCCCTCCAGTGAGGTGTCGAAGGAGAACGACGCCGTCAGCGCCACTCGCAGCGGCCCGCCGCCCGCCTCGGCGACGAAGCCCTCGCGGTGGCCCGCCAGGAGGTTCGCCAGGGACCTGTGGGTCACGGTGACGCCCTTGGGGCGGCCGGTGGAGCCCGAGGTGTGGATGACGTAGGCGGTGGTGTCGGGGTGCGGCGGGGCGGGCCGGCCGGAGGCCGTACCGGAGGCCGTACCGGGGACTTCCCGCAGCGCGGCCTCGTCCAGGACGAGCGCCGGCCGGACGTCGTCCAGCAGGAACCGCACCCGGTCCGCCGGCAGCGCGGGATCCAGGGGCAGATATCCGGCGCCGGCCTTCCAGACGGCGAGGATCGCCACGATCATGTCGGCGGTGCGGGGCAGCCTGAGGGCGACCAGACGTTCGGGGCCCGCGCCGCACGCGACCAAGTGGCGGGCGAGACGGTCGGCGCGGGTGTCGAGCGTCGCGTAGTCCAGGTGTACGTCCCCGGCGACCAGGGCGGTGGCGTGCGGGGTGCGGGCGGCCTGCCGCGCGAACAGCTCGGGCAGGGTCTCCTCGGGCACGGGCCGCGCGGTCGCGTTCCAGTCCCGCGTCACCTGCCGCGTCTGCCGGGGCGAGAGCAGGGGCAGGGCACCGAGCGGGCGGTCCGGCTCGGCGGCGGCGCCGTCCAGCGTGCGCAGCAGCTGGTCCGCCATGCGCTCGGCGGTGGCCGCGTCGAACAGGTCGGTGCGGTACTCCAGCAGGCCGGTCAGCCCGTCCCCGTCCGGGACGAACTCCACGCTCAGGTCGAACGTGGCGGCCTGCCGGGGCACGGCGACCGGGGCCGTGGCCAGGCCGTGCGGGTCGGGTGCGGCGGGCGGCGCGGGGTGCAGCAGGACCATCACGTCGAACAGGGGGTTGCGGCCCGCCTCCCTGGCCGCGCCGACGGCCTCCACCAGCCGCTCGAACGGTGTGTCGCCGTGGGCGAAGGCGTCGTTGACGGTGTCCGCGGCAGCGGCCAGCAGGTCGCGGAAGGAACCGGTGGTCTCGACGCGGGTGCGCAGCACGACGGTGTTGACGAAGAAGCCGACGGCCCGTTCCAGGTCGGTGCGCCCGCGTCCGGGGGTCAGCGAGCCGACGGTGATGTCGTCCTGCCCGGACCAGCGGGCCAGCACGGCCTGGGATGCGGCGACCAGGGCGGTGAACAGCGTGGTGTGCCGCTCGGCCGCGAGGTGCTTCAGCCGGGCCGTGGTGGCCGCGGGGACCGTGAAGGTGTGCACCGCGCCCGCGCCGGACTCCTCGCCGCGGCGCGGCCGGTCCAGCGGCAGCTCGGGCGCCACCGCCCCGGACAACCGCTCCTTCCAGTACGCCAGTCGACGTTCCAGCCGGGTCCCGGACAGCTGCTCGCGCTGCCAGACGGCGAAGTCCGGGTACTGCGTGGCCACCGGCGGCAGCGCGGGCCGCGCGCCCCGCGCGAGGGCGTCGTAGGCGGCGCACAGCTCCTCCAGCAGCACGCCCATCGACCAGCCGTCGGTGACGATGTGATGGACCGTCAGCAGCAGGACGTGCGCGTCGGGCGACTCCCGCAGCAGCAGGGCGCGCAGCAGCGGTCCGGTCCGCAGGTCGAAGGGGCGCTCGTACTCGGTCAGCAGCAGTGCGTCCAGGTCCGCCGGCCCGTCGCCGGGGGCCGTCAGGTCCCGGACGGGCAGCGGGAGCGGCCCGGCGGGGTGCACGGTCTGCGCGGGCCTGCCGTCGGCCTCCTGGAACGTGGTGCGCAGCGCCTCGTGCCGCCCCACCACGTGCTCCAGCGCGCCGGACAGGGCGGTGTGGTCGAGGGTTCCGGTGAGGCGCAGCGCGACCGCGCTGTTGTAGCGCGGGTCGCCGGGGCGCAGCCGGTCCAGGAACCACAGGCGCTGCTGGGCGAAGGACAGCGGCAGCGGCCGGGTGCGGTCCGTGTGCGGGATGGTCTGCCGGGCGGGGGTGCCGGCGGCCCCTCCGGCGAGCCGGCGGCGGAGCACTTCCTGGAGGTCCTGCGGCAGGGCCTCGGCGCGGTTTCGCTTCGAAGACGTCATGGTTGTCCGGTCCTCACCGTTCTTCGTGGTCGCTGTCGCCGCGTGCGGCGTCTTCGAGTTCGCTCAGCACCTGTTCCTCCACCCGGTCCGCCAGGGCGGCGACGGTGCGGTTGACCAGGACGTCGCGGGGCGTGAGGGTCACGCCGAAGGTGTCGTTGGCGCGGGAGGCGATGAACAGGGCGCGCAGGGAGTCGCCGCCCAGGGCGAAGAAGTCGTCCTCGGCGCCCACGGTGGTCCCCAGGGCCTCCTCCCACAGGGCGGCGACGGCCTCCTCGGTGGGTGTGCGGGGCGGCACGTGCCCGGCGGTCCGCTCCTGCGTGTCCGGGCCGGGCGCGGGCAGCGCGGCCCGGTCGGTCTTGCCGTTCTCCGTGAGCGGGAAGCGGTCCAGCGTCACGAACGCCGAGGGCACCATGGGGCCGGGCAGGGTGCGGGCGGCGAAGGCCCGCAGTTCCGCGCCGGCGGGCGGCTCGGCACCGGGCGCGACGAGCAGGTGGGCCACCAGGCGCGGTAGCCCCGGTTCGTCCTCCCGCACGCTCACCACGGCGTCCAGTACCGCCGGGTGGCGTACCAGGGTCGACTCCACCTCGCCGGCCTCGATGCGGTGGCCGCGCAGCTTGAGCTGGTGGTCGGTGCGTCCGAGGTAGTGCAGTTCGCCGCGGGCGTCGCGGCGGGCCAGGTCGCCGGTGCGGTACATGCGGGTGCCGGGCGGTCCGAACGGGTCGGCGGTGAAGCGGGTCGCCGTCAGGCCGGGGCGGCCCAGGTAGCCGCGGGCCAGGGCAGGTCCGGCGAGCCACAGTTCGCCGGGGACGCCGTCGGGGACGGGGCGCAGGCGCGCGTCGAGGACGTAGGCGCCGGTGGCGGGCAGTGCGCGGCCGATGGGCGGTGCGGAGCCGTCCGGTTCCAGCGGGTCGGACCAGGTGGCGACGACGGTCGCCTCGGTGGGCCCGTAGGAGTTGACCATGCGGTGGTGCGGTGCCCACCGGGCGACCGGTTCGGCCCGGCAGGCGTCCGCGCCGACGATCAGGGTGCGCAGGTCCGGCAGGGTGCCGGGGGTGTCCGGCGGGAGGGTGGCGAGCGCGGCGGGCGGCAGCAGGGTGTGCGTGATGCGCGCGGTGCGCAGGAAGCCCGCCAGCTCGGCGCCGAGCAGCGGGCCGGGCGGCGGTACGACGAGGGCCGCGCCGTTCGGCAGGGACATGCACAGCTCCAGCACGGAGGCGTCGAAGCTGGGGGTGGCGAAGGCCAGGACGCGGTCCGAGGCGCGGACCCGGTAGTGCGCGGCCTCGGCGGCGGCGAAGCCGGCCAGTCCGCGGTGGGTGACGACGACGCCCTTGGGGGTGCCGGTGGAGCCGGAGGTGTAGATGACGTACGCCGGGTCGTCGAGGTGGAGGGGGCGGACGCGGTCGGTGTCGGTGGGCCGGTGGCCGGGCGTGCCGTCGGGCGGCGCGGCGAGCAGGTCGGCGACCTCCTCGGCGGTGAGGGTGACGGCGGGGTCCGCGTCGCGCAGCATCAGCGCGACCCGCTCGGCCGGGTAGCCGGGGTCCACCGGGAGGAAGGCGGCGCCCGCCTTGGCCACGGCGAGCTGGGCGAGGACCATGTCCGCCGAGCGCGGCAGGACCAGCGCGACGATGTCGCCGGGCCCCGCCCCGCGTGCGACGAGCCGGTGCGCCAGCCGGTTGGCGCGTGCCTCCGCCTCACCGAAGGTCAGCGGCGACTCCCCCGTGTCGAGGGCCGTCCGGTCGGGCCACCGGTCGACCGCGGCCTCGATCAGCGCGGGCAGCGTCGCCGGGGGCGCCGGCGGCAGCTGCGGGCGTGCGGGGCCGTGCAGCAGCCGGTGCCGTTCACCGGGCGGCAGCACGTCGACCGCGTGCAACGGCGCCCGGTCGCCGGACGCGGCGAGGGCGGACAGGGTGTGCACCAGCCGGGCGGCCAGGGCGTGGGCCGTGGTCTCCTCGAAGTACCGGGGGTCGTAGCCGAGTTCCACGCTCAGCTCGTCGCCGGGTGAGATCACCACGGTGAGCGGGTAGTTGGTCGCCTCGCGGGCGTCGAGGTCCCGGATGCGCACGCCGTGGGCGCCGGCGGTGGCGTCGCCCACGGGATAGTTCTCGAAGACCAGCAGGCTGTCGAACAGGGAGGTTCCGGGGGGCAGTTCGCTCCACCGGTGCAGGTCCGTCAGCGGCACGTGGTCGAAGCGCCGGTCCTCCGCGCGGGCGGCCTGGAGCTCCCGCAGCCACGCGGCGCACGGCGTGGACTCGTCCACGGTGACCCGCGCGGGCAGGGTGGTGATGAACAGGCCGGTGATCGTGTCCGCGCCCGGCAGATCGGCGGGCCGGCCGGAGACGGTGGTGCCGAAGCACACCTCCCGCTCGCCGCTGACGCGCGCCAGCAGCAGCGCCCAGGCGCCCTGCACCAGCGTGTTGAGGGTGAGCCGGTGGCGGCGGGCGAAGTCCGTCAGCCGGGCCGTGCCGTCGGCGCCGAGCCGCCGGGACAGCCAGGTTCCCGACCGGGCGGCGGCGCCCGGGGCGGGCCTGCGGTCGTACGGCAGCGCGGTGGGCGCGGCGTAGTCGGCGAGGGCGGCCTTCCAGTGTTCCTCGGCGGCGGCGGTGTCCCGGCCGGCCAGCCAGGCGGCGTAGTCCGCGAAGGGCCGCCGCTGCGGCAGCCGCGGCTCGCCGCCGGCGGCGAGCGCGGCGTGCGCGGCCATCACGTCCGACAGCACGTGGAAGACGCTCCACCCGTCCAGCAGGACGTGGTGGAAGGTCCACACCACGCGCACCTCGTCGGGGCCGAGCCGGATCAGGGTGACGCGCAGCAGCGGGGGACGGTCCAGGGCGATGCCGCGGGCGCGGTCCTCGTCGAGCAGCCGCCCGAGTTCGGTGTCCCGCCGCGCCGGATCCAGGCCGCTCCAATCGAGCACGGTGACGGGCAGGGTCACGTGGCGGTGCACGGTCTGGAGGGGGACCGGGACCTCGCCCGGGGCCACAGCGGTCCGCAGCACGGGCGTGCGGTCCACGACGTGCTGCCAGGCGGCCGCCAGCAGCCGGGGCTCGCGCACGCCGTCCGCGACGAAGGTGATCTGCTCGGTGTACAGGCCCTCGCCGGGCTCGTCCATGCCGTGCACGACCATGCCGGTCTGCGTGGGGGTGAGGGGGTAGACGTCCGCCACGTCACGCCCGTCGCCGGCGAGCCGGTCGACGGCCGCCTGGTCCAGCGCGGCCAGTGGGAAGTCCGACGGGGTGCGGCCGCCCGCGCCCGGCTCGGCGCAGTGCCGGACGATCCGCCGCAGTTCCTCCGCCGTCTCCTCCGCGAGGCGTGTGACGGTGTCGTGCCGGTGCACCTGCCGGGAGTACGACCAGGTGAACTCCAGCCGCTTGTCGGTGACCCGGCCGAGGACGTCGATGAGGTGCGGCCGGTCCGCCGAGCGGTCCATGCCGCCGGTCAGCCCGCCGTGGGGCGCGCGCAGCAGACCGCCCTCGGCCGCGTTCCAGTCCTGCTGTCCCAGGTAGTTGAAGCCCACCTGCGGCAGGCCGGGCAGCTCGCCTCCCGCCGTGGGGCGCAGGTGGCGCAGCGCGCCGTAGCCCACTCCCCCGCGCGGCACGGCCCGGAGGTTCTCCTTGACCGTCTTCAGCGCGGCCTCGAGGCCGGCGTCGCGGGGCACGTCGAGGCCCACGGGGAACATGGTGGTGAACCAGCCGACGGTACGGGCGAGGTCGACGTCGTCGAAGAGGTCCTCGCGGCCGTGGCCCTCCAGCGCGACCACCACCCGGTCCTCGCCCGTCCAGCGGGCCAGGACCCGGCCGAGGGCGCACAGCAGGACGTCGTTGACGCGGGTGCGGTAGGCGTCCGGCACGTCCTTCAGGAGCCGGCGGGTGTCCTCGCCGCCCAGGCTCACCGTCACGGTCTCCTCGTCGGCGGCGGTGTTGCCGCCGGTGAGGTCGGTCGGCAGGGCGGTGGGGCGCAGGGCGCTCCAGTGCGCGATCTCGTCGTCGAAGCCGCCGTCGGCGGTGTGCGCGGCCAGGCGCCGGGCCCAGGCGCGGAAGGAGGTCGTCTTCGCCCCCGGGTCGGGCGTGGCACCGGCGCGCAGTGCCCGGTGGGCGGCGTCGAGGTCCTCCAGGATCACGCGCCAGGACACCGCGTCGACGACCAGGTGGTGGGCGGCCAGCAGCAGGACGGGCGGCCGGTGGTCGTCCGGGCGGCACAGGGCGGCCTTGAGCAGCGGCCCTCGTGTCAGGTCGAATCCGGAGCACAGGGCGGCGGCCGCGTCGGCCGGCGCCACGGGCGCGTCGTGCACCTCGAGGTGCGGCGCGGCGCCGGGCGGGGTGCCGTGCTGGCGCCACCGTCCGCCGCCGGCCGGTTCGTAGCGCATGCGCAGCGCGTCGTGCTGCTCCAGCACCGCCGCGAGGGCGGCGCGCAGCAGCGTCTCGTCGGTGTCGGGCGCCAGCTCGAAGGAGACCGCCTGGGTGAAGCGGGCCGGGTCGCCGGTGAGGGTGTCGAACAGCCAGTGCTGTACGGGCGTGAGGGGGGCGTCTCCGACGACCGGGCCCTGTTCGGCGCCGGCCGTCGCGGCCGGGAACTCCTCGACCGCCGCAGCCAGTTCGGCGACCGTCTGATGCTGGAAGAGGTGCCGGGGCGTCAGCGCGAGTCCGGCCCGGCGGGCGGCGGAGACGATCTGGATGCCGAGGATGGAGTCGCCGCCGAGCGTGAAGTAGTTGTCCGCCGCGCCCACGTCGGGCACACCCAGCACCTCGGACCAGATCGCGGCGAGCGTCCGCTCGGTGGCGGTGCGTGGCGGCCGGGCGCCCTCCGTGGTGATGGCCGCGGACCACACCGGTTCGGGCAGGGCCCGCCGGTCCAGCTTGCCGGTGGCGCCCAGCGGCAGCCGCTCCAGCGGTACCACGACCGCCGGGACCAGGTGGTCGGGCAGCGTTTGGGCGAGGAAGGCGCGCAGGTCGGCCGGTGCCGGGGTGTCGCCGCCGCGGGGCACGGCGTAGCCCACGAGGCGCTTGTGGCCGTCGTGTTCCACGACCCGGGCGGCGGCCGCGGCCACCCGCGGGTGCCGGGCCAGCGCGGCCTCCACCTCGCCGAGCTCGATGCGGAAGCCGCGCACCTTCACCTGGTCGTCGGTCCGGCCGAGGTACAGCAGGTCGCCGTCGGCCGTCCAGCGGACCAGGTCGCCGGTGCGGTACATGCGGCTGCCGGGCGGGCCGAAGGGGTCGGCGAGGAAACGGGACGCGGTCAGGCCCGGCCGGTTCAGGTAGCCGCGGGCCACGCCGGTCCCGGCGAGGTACAGCTCGCCGGGCGCCCCGACGGGCACGGGGCGCATGCGGGCGTCGAGGACGTAGGCGCGGGCGCCGCCGACGGGCCGGCCGATGGGCGGGCTCCGGTCGGGGTCCGCCGGGTCGCAGGTGAAGGCGGTGGCGTAGACGGTGGCCTCGGTGGGGCCGTAGATGTTCATGACCCGGCAGCCGGGGATCGCCGCGCGCACCTGGCGGACGGCGCGGGCGGGCAGCGCCTCGCCGGCCAGGACGACGGTGTCGGCCGTGACCTGCACGGTGTCCTCGGCCAGCAGGCGGCCCAGGGCGGAGGGGACGGCGCTGAGCAGTCCCGCACGCCAGGGCCCGGGCCGTTCGGCGAGGGCCAGCAGGTCGCGGACGACCTCGACGTGACCGCCCGCCAGCAGCGGCGTCAGGATTTCGAACACCGACACGTCGAAGGTGAGCGACGTGGAGGCCACCACGTGGGAGAGCCCGCGGCCGGTGAACTCGGCGGCGGCCCAGTCGGTCAGCGCCACCACCGAGGCGTGGGGGACGACGACGCCCTTGGGCCGGCCGGTGGAGCCGGAGGTGTGGATGACGTAGGCGGGGTGGTCCGGCAGCAGCCCGCCGCGCCGCTCGCCGTCACCGACGGGGGCGGCGGACGCGGCGGCCAGCCGCCCGGCGCAGGCCGCGTCGTCCAGGGCGATCCGCGTGTACGGGCCGTCCGGCAGCCGCGCGGAGGTCTCCGCGCAGGTGATCACCGCGTCGGGCCGCACGTCCTCGAGGAGGAACGCGATGCGCTCCGCCGGATGGCCGGGGTCGACCGGAAGGTAGGCGGCGCCGCTCTTGAGGACCGCGAGGAGCGCCACGATCAGGTCGGCGGTGCGGGGCAGGGCCAGCGCGACGAACCGCTCCGGTCCTGCCCCGGCCTCGATCAGGAGGCGGGCCAGCCGGTTGGCGCGTTCGTCGAGCTGCCGGTACGTGAGGTGCTCGGCGCCGGCGGTCACGGCCGGGGCGTCGGGGGTGCGGGCGGCCTGTGCCGCGAAGGCGTCCGGGAGGGTGCGGTGCGGCAGCGGCGCCCCCGGTCCCGCGAGCCGGTCCAGCAGGCGGCGTCCGTCGGCCGGTTCGAGTGGCGGCAGGTCGGCCAGGCGGCGATCGGCGTCGGCGGCGATCCGCGTCAGCAGCGTGCGCAGGCTCGCGCCGAGCCCTTCGACGGTGGCGGCGTCGAAGGCCGCCGGGTCGTAGTCCAGGGACACCGTCACGTCGTCGCCGGGGGCGACGACCACGCTGAGCGGGTAGTTGGTCGGCTCCAGGTCGCGTTCCTGTTCGAGGGCGAGCCCGTGCCGGGCCAGGGCGCCCTCGTCGAACGGGTAGTTCTCGAAGACGACGATGCTGTCGAACAGGTGGGTGCCGCCGGGCACCTCGCTCCAGGTCTGCAACTGGGCGAGGGAGACGAAGTCGTGGCGCCGGGCCTCCGACTGGGTTGCCTGCACCTCGCGCAGCCACTCCAGCAGGGGGCGCCCACCGTCGATCCGCAGCCGGGTGGGCAGGGTGTTGATGAACAGGCCCACCATGGAGGTCACGCCGGGCAGTTCGGCCGGGCGGCCGGACACGGTCGTGCCGAAGACGACGTCGTCACCGCCGCCGTAGTGGTGCAGCAGCAGCCCCCAGGCGCCCTGGAGCACCGTGTTGACGGTCAGGCCGGCCCGCTGTGCGGTGTCCTTCAGCCGCGCCGACACCTCCTGCCCGAGGGCCACCCGGACCGTCCCCGAGGAGGACGTGCGGTGGGCCTCGGCGGGGTGCCGGTCGCGCGGCAGTGCGGTGGGGGCGGTGAACCCGGCGAGGGTCTCCCGCCAGTGGCGTTCCGCACGGCCGGTGTCCCGGCCGGCCAGCCACCGAAGGTAGCCGGCGAAGGGCTCCCGGTCGGGCACCTGCGGACGGTGTCCGGCGGTCAGGGCCGCGTACCGCTCGCACACCTCGTCGAACACCTGGGCCGCGCTCCAGCCGTCGAGCAGGACGTGGTGGAACGTCCACACCATGCGCACCCGGTCCGGTGCGAGCCGGATCAGCGCGAGCCGCATGAGCGGGGCCGTGCCGAGGTCGATCCCGGCCCGCCGGTCCGCTTCGAGCAGCGACTCCATGTCCCGCGCGCACTGTTCGGCGGGCCGGTCGGACCAGTCGTGGTGGGTGACGGGCACGACGGCCCGCCGCTCCACCACCTGGAGGGGTTCGGCGGTCTCCTGCCACACCAGGCGGGTGCGCAGGATCGGGTTCGCGTCCGCCGTGCGCCGCCACGCCTCGGCGAGCGCGTGCGGGTCGGTGACGCCGCGCAGCACCACCTGGACCTGGTTCACGTAGGTGCGGGCCCGGGGGTCCATGAGGCTGTGGAACAGCATGCCCGCCTGCATCGGCGTCAGCGGGTACGCGTCCTCGACCGTGCGTCCGTCTCCCACGAGCCGGTCGACGGCGGCCTGGTCGAGCCGGGCCAGGGGGAAGTCCGAGGGCGTGCGGCCGCCGGCGTGCGGGGCGGCGCAGTGCGCGACGATCTCCTCCAGCGACCGCAGCATTCCCTCGGCGAGCGAGGCGACCGTTTCCTCGCGGTGGCGTCCACCGCTGTAGTGCCAGGTGATCTCCAGCTCGTCGTCCTCGACGCGGGCCACCACGTCCAGCAGGTGCGGACGCGGCGCCCCGGGGTCCTCGGCGCCGCCCAGGCCGCCGGGGACCGCCCGGACCAGCGCGCCGCCGTCGGCCGACCAGTCGAACCGGCCCAGGTAGTTGAAGCTGATGCCGGGCGTCGGCGCGGCGGCGAGCCGCCCGTCGCCCGCCAGGTGGCGCAGGACGCCGTGCCCGACGGCCCGGCCGGGTACCGCCCGCAGTTGTTCCTTCACGGACTTCAGTGCGGTGCCCCAGTCCCCCTCGGGCAGTTCGAGGGCGACCGGGAAGAGGCTGGTGAACCAGCCGACCGTGCGGGACAGGTCGAGGTCGTCGAAGAGCTGGTCCTCGCGGCCGTGCCCCTCCAGTCCCACGGCGACGGTGCCGCGGCCGGTCCAGTCGGCCAGCACGCGGCCGAGGGCGGTCAGCAGGGCGTCGTCGATGCGGGTGCGGTAGACGCCGGGGACCCTGCGCAGGAGGTCGTCGGTCCGTCGGCGGTCGAGGCGTACGGTCACCGCGCGCAGGTCGGCGACGGTGTTGCCGCCGTCGAGGTCCACCGGCAGCGGGTCGGCGCAGTGCCTCGACACGGTCTCCCAGTGGGCGCGCTGGGCGGCGAAGTCTTCCTCGCCCGCGCGTTCGGTGAGCCGCCGCACCCATTCCCGCACGGACGTCGTGCGCTGCGGCAGCCGTATGCGCTCGTAGGCCCGGGCCTGCCGGTAGGCGGTCTCCAGGTCCTCCAGCAGGATGCGCCAGGAGACGCCGTCGACGATCAGGTGGTGGGCGGTCAGCAGCAGGCGCGGGGCCCGGTCTCCGCCGGTGAACAGCCGGGCGGCGATCAGTGGGCCGGCGTCCAGCCGGAATCCGGTGTGCGCCTCCTGCGAGAAGCGGGCCTCGGCCTCCGCGGCGGCCCGCGCGTCGAGACCGTTCAGGTCGTGCGCCCGCAGCAGCCGGGGGGCCTCGGAGTCCGGGGCGGCGTACTCCTGGTGCCAGGTTCCGTCCGCGGCGCGGGTGAAGCGGGCGCGCAGGGCGTCGTGGTGGGTCCACAGCGCGGCCAGGGCGGCGTTCAGCGCGTCGGCGTCGACGTCCTCGGCCGGCTCGACGACCACGGACTGGTTGAAGTACTCCGGGCGCGGCGGTTCGGCGTCGAGGAACCAGTGCTGGATCGGGGTGAGTCCGACCTCGCCGGTCACCGGACCGGTGCCCGCGACGGCCGGGGCGGCGCCGGTCGCGGCGGTGGCCAGGGCGGCGAGCGTGGGGTGCCGGAACAGGTCCCTCGGGGTCAGCGCGAGCCCGGCGGTGCGGGCGCGGGAGACGACCTGGATGCTGACGATCGAGTCACCGCCCAGCATGAAGAAGTTGTCGTCGACGCCGACCCGTCCCACGCCGAGGAGCTCGGCCCAGATGCCGGCGAGCACCCGTTCGGCGTCGGTGCGCGGCGCGCGGTGGGCGGTGTCGCCCGCCGCCGACAGGTCGGGTTCGGGCAGGCGTCGCCGGTCGACCTTGCCGTTCGCGGTCAGCGGCAGCTCCGCCACGGTGACGAACGCGGCCGGGACCATGTAGTCGGGCAGTTCGCCGGACAGCCGCTCGCGCAGCTCGGCCGCCGACGGCACGGCCGCGCCGGGGGCGGGCACCAGGTGGGCGACCAGGCGTGTGCGTCCCGCGTGCCGCGACACCGACACCACCGCCTCGGCGATCTCCGCGTGGGCGGTGAGCCGGGCCTCGATCTCGGCGGGTTCGACGCGGAAGCCGCGGATCTTGATCTGGTCGTCGGCGCGTCCCACGAAGTGCAGGTCGCCGCCGGCGCTCCAGCGCACGATGTCACCGGTGCGGTACATGCGGGTGCCGGGCGAGCCGAAGGGGTCGGCGAGGTAGCGGGTCGCCGTCGCGCCGGGACGTCCGGTGTAGCCGCGGGCCAGTCCGGCGCCCGCGAGGTACAACTCGCCCGGAACACCGGGCGGTTGTGGCTGGAGCGCGCCGTCCAGGACGTACGCGCGGGTGTCGTCCAGGGGGCGGCCGATGGGCAGTGCGGCGGGCAGCGCGTCACCGGAGCGGAAGACCCGCCGGGTGGCGAAGGTGGTGGTCTCGGTCGGCCCGTACACGTCGACGACGGTGAGGTCCGGGCAGGCGTCCAGCACGCGCCGTACGGCGGAGCCGGGCACGGCCTCGCCGCCGGTCCACACCTCCCGCGCGCCGCGCAGGCAGGCAGGGTCCTCCTGGGCGAGGAGGCGGAACAGGCCCACCGTCAGGAACAGGCAGGTCACCCCCTGTTCGGTGATCGCGTGACGCACGGCGGCGGCTTCGAGGTCCCCCGGCGGGGCGAGCACGGCCGTGCCGCCGCGCAGCAGCGGCACCCACATCTCGTAGGTGGAGGCGTCGAAGGCGTGCGGGGAGTGCACCAGGACGCGGTCGTGGACGGCGAAGGCACGGTCGAGGGCGAGCGCCGCGACGTCCCGCTGCCGCGCCGCCACGCCCTTGGGGTTGCCGGTGGAGCCGGACGTGAACATGAGGTACTGGACGTTGTCCGGGTGGACGCGCGGCGCGGCCGTGGGTTCCGGGGCCGCGACCGTGTCGTCGTCCGGGTCGTCGTCCGGCCGCAGCACGCGGCCTTCCGGGAGAAGGGCCGCGGCCGTCTCCTCCCACACCCCGTCCGTGAGCAGCAGGCCGGCGCCGGCCTCCCCGAGCATGGTGCGCAGCCGCTCCTTCGGCGCCCTGCCGTCGAGCGGGACGTACACGCCGCCGAGACGGGCGAGGGCGAGCTGGGTGACGACGAGGCCGGCCGAGCGGTCCATCAGGACGCCGACGGGGACCTCCGGGCGCACCCCGAGCGCGGCCAGCCGGCCGGCCAGTGCCCCGGCCCGGTCGTCGAGTTCGCGGTAGGTGAGCCGCTCGTCGCCGGCCAGCAGCGCGACGGCGCCGGGGCTGCGCCGCACCTGCGCGGCGAAGAGGTCCGCGGTGGTCGCCGCGGGGGTACCGGTGGCGGTGTCGTTCCACGCGTGGAGCACCTGCTCACGCCGGGCGGCCGTCAGCAGGGGCAGGCGGGCGGGCGTGCTCCGCGGTGCGGTGGCGAAGCCCTCCAGCAGGACGGTGAGGTACTCGGCCATCCGCTCGACGGTGGCGGTGTCGAAGAGGTCCGGGTCGTAGCCGAGGCGCAGGGTGAGTTCCGTGCCGGGGTAGGCGACCAGGCCGAGCGGGTAGTTGGTGGTCTCGATGCCGTCCAGGCCGCTGAGCCGCAGCCCGTGCGCGGCGGCGAGACCGTCGTCGACCGGGTAGTTCTCGAACACCACGATGCTGTCGAACAGGGCGACGCGTTCAGGTAGTTCGGTGAACGCCCTCATGTGGTGCAGCGGCACGTGGTCGTGGCGGCGGTCCTCGCTCTGCTCCTGCTGGAGCCGGCCCAGCCAGGTGAGCAGCGTCTCGTCCCGTGGCACGGTCACGCGGGTGGGCAGGGTCGCGATGAACAGGCCGGTCATGGTGTCGGCCCCGGGCAGCTCGGGCGGCCGTCCGGAGACGGTGGTGCCGAAGACCACCTCGTCGCGGGCCGCCTGGCGGCTCAGCAGCAGCGCCCAGGCACCCTGCACGAGGGTGTTCATGGTCAGACCCGCCCTCCTGGCCAGGCCCTCCAGTGCCCGCGTGGTGGTCTCGGGCACCGTGACGCGTACCGCCCGCGTCGACTCCGCGCGGTGGCTCTCGCGCGGTTCGCGGTCGAAGGGCAGCGCGGTGGCCTCGTCCAGGCCGTTCAGGCGGGTGTGCCAGTGCCGTTCGGCCTCGGCCCGGTCGGCGCGATCCCGCAGCCAGGCCACGTAGTCGCGGAAGGGACGGCGGTCGGGCAGCGGGACGTCCACGCCGCCCGACAGGCCGGCGTGGCACGCGAAGACGTCGGAGAGGACCTGGAACAGGCTCCAGCCGTCCAGGATCAGGTGGTCGAAGGACCACACGACACGGACCGCGCGGTCGGAGAGGCGGGCCAGCGCCAGGCGCTGGAGCGGCGCGCGCGTCAGGTCGACGCCGCGGGCGCGGTCGCCGTCGAGCAATGCGCGCAGCCGCTCGTCCCGCTCGGCGTCGGACAGGCCGCGCCAGTCCAAACGCTCCACCGGCACGGCGGCCCGGCGCTGCACCACGAGGAGCGGCTCGGGCACGTCCTCCCAGACCACGCGGGCGCGCAGCACCGGCGTGCGGTCCGTGACCCGCTGCCAGGCGTCCGCCAGCACGGCCGGGTCCTCCACGCCGTCCAGGTCGAACGTCAGCTGCTGGAAGTACACACCGCGGTCGTCCTGCGAGAGCCGGTGGAAGAGCATGCCGGCCTGGGTGGGCGTGAGGGGGTGGACGTCCTCCACGCCGGCGGGGTCCTCCCCCGCGATGCGGTCGACGTGCGTCTGGTCGAGCCGGGCCAGCGGGAAGTCCGAGGGGGTGCGTCCGGCGGCGCCGGGCCGGGCCGCGTGACGGGCGAGGCCGGCCAGCGCGTCGGCGAACCGTCCGGCGAGGTCCGCGACGGTCTCCCGCCGGTGCAGCTCGTCCGAGTAGAACCAGGTGAACTCCAGGCCGTCGTCGTCCAGGAGCCCCACGACCTCCAGGGCGTGCGGGCATGCCGCCGAGGGGTCGGCGTCCAGCTCCAGCGGACGGAACGGCCCGCCGTACAGCCCCTCGGAGGTCTCGGAGAGCCCGAAGCGGCCCAGGTAGTTGAAGCTGATCTGCGCGGTGGTCGCCGGGAGCGGTGCGGCGCCGCGGCCCGGCAGGGCCAGGACGCCGTGGCCGAGGCCGTGCCGGGGCACCGCGCGCAGCTGCTCCTTGACCTGCTTGAGCACGGCGTCCCAGGGCTCCTCGGGCGGGACGGCGAGCGCGACGGGGTGGCGGGTGGTGAACCAGCCGACGGTGCGGCTGGTGTCGACGTCGTCGAACAGTTCCTCGCGGCCGTGGCCCTCGACGTCCACCAGCACCCGGTCGTGACCGGTCCAGCCGCACAGCACCCGGCCGAGGGCGGCGAGCAGGACGTCGTTGGCCCGGGTGCGGTAGGTCTCGGGCAGGGTCCGCAGCAGCACTTCGGTGTCCTCGGGGCCGAGGCGTACCGTCACCGATCGCTGGGAGGCGTAGGTGTTGGTGCCCGTCCGGTCCGACGGCAGGGCGGCATGGGCGCCCTCGGTCGCCCGCGTCCAGTAGGCCTTCTCGTCGTCGAAGCCGCCGGCGGCGGCGTGCGCGGCGAGGCGCTCGGCCCACTGCCTCAGAGGGGACGACTTCGGGGGCAGCGCCGCCGCTCCGTCCCGGCCGGCGCGACGGGCGCGGTAGGCCCGGTCGAGGTCCTCAAGGAGCAGGCGCCAGGAGACTCCGTCGACGACGAGGTGGTGGACGGCCAGGTGCAGCACGTGCGGCCGTCCGGGGCCCCGGTCGTGCACCACGGCACGCAGCATGGAGCCGTGGCGCAGGTCGTGGGGGCCGAGGTGCGGGGTGTCGGTGTCCGGGCCGGTGTGGCGCGCGAGGCCGCAGCGGGCGGCCGGGCCGTCGATCAGCCACCGTACGCCCGCCTCGTCGGTGAGGAAGCGGGAGCGCAGGGCGTCATGGTGGGCGATCACGTCGTCGAGGGCGGCTTCGAGTGCCCTCGCGTCGACGCCGGCGCGCAGTTCCACCGAGAGGGTCTGGGCGAAGCGCCCGGCCCGCTCGGCGGCGCTGTCGAAGAGCCAGTGCTGGATGGGTGTCAGCGGCGCGGAACCGGTCGCCTCGACGGGTGCGGACCCGGGAGCGGGCCGCCGGCTTCCCGCCTCGTCGGCGCGGCGGGCCAGGGCGGCGACCGTCTGGTGCCGGTAGACGTCCCGCGAGGTGATCGTGAGGCCCTCCTGCCGGGCCCGGGCGACGACCTGGATGCTGAGGATGGAGTCGCCGCCCAGCGCGAAGAAGTTGTCGTCCGCTCCGACCCGCTCCACGTGCAGGACGTCGGCCCAGATGGCGGCGAGGGTCCGTTCGGTGGGGGTGCGGGGCGCGACGTGGCGGGCGGCGGGTTCGGCCGGCGCCGGGTCGGGGAGCCGGCCGCGGTCCAGTTTGCCGTTGGGATTGAGCGGCAGGGCGGGCAGCACCACGACGGCCGCGGGGACCATGTAGTCGGGCAGGGTGCGGCCGAGTTCGCGGCGTACCGCCTCCGGTTCCACGCGGGCGCCGGGGGCGGGGACGACGTATCCGGCCAGGCGGCGGTGGCCGTCGCCGTCGCGGACGGTCGCGGCGGCCTCGGCGACGCCCGTGCAGCGGCGCAGGGCCTCCTCGACCTCGCCCAGTTCGATGCGGAAGCCGCGCACCTTGACCTGCTGGTCGATGCGGCCGAGGTACTCGAGCCGGCCGTCGGCGCTCCAGCGCACCAGGTCGCCCGTGCGGTACATGCGGCCGCCGGGGGTACCGAAGGGGTCGGCGACGAAGCGGGCGGCGGTCAGGCCGGGGCGTCGCAGGTAGCCGCGGGCCAGTCCACCGCCACCGAGGTACAGCTCGCCCATGACGCTCGGTGGTTGGGGGCGAAGGAGGCGGTCCAGCACGTAGGCGCGGGTGCGCGCGACGGGACGGCCGATGGGCGGGGCCTGGTCGGGGACGGTGCCACCGGCGAACCAGGCGGTGGCGTAGACGGTGGCCTCGGTCGGGCCGTAGAGGTTCGCCACCTCGGCCGAGGGCATGGCGTCCCTGATGTCCCGCACGGTCCGGGCGGGCAGGGCCTCACCGGCCAGGACGACGGTGTCCGCCTCGAGGGCGCCGTCGCCGCCGAGCACGCGGGAGAGCACGGACGGGACGCCGCTGAGGAGCCCGGCCGGGCGCGGGCCGGGGCCGTCGGCGAGGGACGGGAGGCCGGCGACCACCTCGACGCCGCCGCCGGCCAGCAGGGGGCACAGCAGCTCGAAGACGGACACGTCGAAGTTGAGGGAGGTGGACGCGACGACGTGCGCCAGCCCGCGCGGGCCGAACGTCTCCTCGGCCCAGGCGGCCAGCGCGGCCACGCTGCGGTGGGTGACGATCACGCCCTTGGGACGGCCGGTGGATCCGGAGGTGTAGATGACGTAGGCGGGGTGGGACGGGTCGAGCGGCCGGGTCCGGTCGGCATCGGTCAGGTCGGTGTCGGTCAGGTCGGTGTCGGTCAGGTCCGGGGCGCCGTCGTCGGACGGTTCGGCGTCCTCCAGGAGCAGCGGCTCGCAGTCGTCGGGGAGCGCGTGGGCGGTCTCACGGGTGGCGACGACGAGGGCGGGGGCGGCGTCGGCGAGCATGAAGCGGATCCGCTCGGCGGGGTAGCCGGGATCGACGGGCAGGTATCCGGCGCCCGACTTCAGGACGGCCCACAGCACCGGCAGCAGGTCGGCGGAGCGCGGCAGGCACAGCGCCACCAGGGACTCCGGGCCCGCGCCGCGCGCCGTCAGCAGCCGGGCGAGCCGGTTGGCACGCCGGTTCAGCCCGGCGTAGTCCAGCCGGGCCCCGTCGCAGGTCACGGCGGTCCGGTCGGGGGTCCGGGCGACCTGTGCCTCGAACAGCGCCGGGAGCGTGGCGCCGTCGGCGTGGTCGCCGGCCGGCGCGGGCGGGTTCCAGGAGTCGAGGAGCGTGCGCCGCTCGTCGTCCGACAGCAGCGGCAGTTCGGCCAGCGTCCGGTGCGGGCCGTCCGCCATGCCCTCCAGCAGGCGGTGCAGTTGGCGGCTCATCCGGGCCACGGTCGCCGCCTCGAACAGGTCGGTGTTGTACTCGACCGTCAGCTCGCAGCCGCCGTCGGCGCGCGGCGCGAACTCCAGCACGAGGTCGAAGCGGGCGGCCGGGCGGGGCAGCGGGTGCTCCTCGATCCGCACCCCGGCCGCCAGCGGCGGCCGGGCGGGCGCCGCCTGCTGCACCACCAGCACCTGCACCAGCGGAGTGCGGCTGGGGTCCCTCGGCGGGGCCAGTTCCTCGACGACCCGGTCGAACGGCACGCCGTCGTGCGCGAAGGCGTCCAGCACGGTCGTGCGCACGGACTCCACGAACCGGTCGACCGTGACGGCGTCGTCGACCTCGCCGCGCAGCACGACGGTGTTGGCGAAGAAGCCCGTCACGTCCTCCAGTTCGCGGCGGCCCCGCCCGTTGGTGACGGTCCCGAACGCCACGTCCCGCTGCCCCGAATAGCGGGAGAACAGCACGGCCGCCGCCCCGGCGAACAGCGTGAAGACGGTCGTGCCGCGGCCCTGGGCCAGCTGCCGCAGCCGGTCCACCAGGTGTTTCGGGAGGCCGTGGCGGTGCGCCGCGCCCGCTGTGGTGCGCACCGCCGGCCGGGGCCGGTCGGTGGGCAGGTCGAGCTGCTGCAGGCCGGCCAGGTGGCGCTTCCAGTAGCCGAGGTCGCCGGCGTCCGCGTCGCCGGTGCGCCGCCCGCGCTCCCACAGCGCGAAGTCCGGGTACTGCGCGCCCGGCCGCGGAAGGCCGTCCGGTTCGTCGGAGGCTTCGGCGCGGTAGAGCGCCGCCAGGTCCCGGGTCAGGACGCCGACCGACCAGCCGTCGGTGACGATGTGGTGCTGGGCCAGCAGCAGGACGTGGTCCTCGGGGGCACGGCGGACCAGCAGCGCCCGGGTCAGGGGTCCGGTCGTCAGGTCGTGGGGGCGGCGCAGTTCCTCGCTCAGCAGGCGCTCGACCGCGTCGCCCTGCCGGTCGGCGGGCAGGTGCTCGACGCCGGCGGTGCGCAGGGGCAGGTCCGCCTCGGGGGCGATCAGCTGGACGCCCTGGCCGTCGACGGTGGCGAAGGTGGTGCGCAGGGAGTCGTGGCGGGCGGCGAGCCGGTCCAGGGCGCGCCGCAGGGCCGGCGTGTCGAGCGGGCCGCGCAGCCGCAGCGCGACACCGGTGTTGTACTCGGTTCCGCCGTCGGTGAGGTCGTCGAGGAACCACAGGCGTCGCTGGGCGCTGGAGAGCGGGACGGGCTTTTCGCGCGAGGCGGAGGGGATCGGGTCCGGCGGCGCGGCGGCGGACGGCTCGGCGGCCAGCGGGGCGAGCGCGGCGACGGTCCGCGCGGTGAACACGTCGCGCAGGGAGAGCCGGACGCCGAGGACGTCCCGGATCCGCGTCAGGGTGCGGGCGGCGAGGAGCGAATCGCCGCCCAGGTCGAAGAAGTCGTCGGTGACGCCGACCGTGTCGACGCCGAGGACGTCGGCCCAGATCGCGGCAAGGGCCCGCTCGTCGTCGGTGCGCGGCTCGGCGTGCTCCTCGGTCCGCGCGCCGCCGGGGGCGGGCAGGGCCCGCAGGTCGGTCTTGTGCTGCGGGGTGAGTGGCAGCGCGTCCAGGACGACGACGGCGGAGGGCACCATGTGGGCCGGCAGGGTGGCGGCGAGGGCGGCGCGCAGCCGGGCGGGCTCGGGCCCGCGGGCCGGGTCGGCGGGGGTGACGTAGCCGACGAGCCGGCCGCGGGCGGGTTCCTCGTCGCGGACCACGACGACGGCCTCACGGACACCGGGGTCGCGGATCAGGGCGGCCTCGATCTCGCCGGGCTCGATGCGGAAGCCGCGCACCTTGACCTGCCGGTCGGCCCGGCCGAGGAACTCCAGCTCGCCGTCCGCCCTGCGGCGCACCCGGTCGCCGGTGCGGTAGAGGCGGGCGCCGGGCGGGCCGAAGGGGTGGGCGACGAACCGGGTCGCGGTCAGGCCTGGGCGTCGCAGGTAGCCGCGGGCCAGCCCGTCACCGCCCACGTACAGTTCGCCCTCGGTGCCGGGCGGCACCGGGCGCATCGCCGCGTCCAGGACGTGGGCCTCGGTGCCGGGCAGCGGGCTGCCGATGGCCGGTGTCCCGGTGCCGGCGGTCAGCGGCCCGGTCCAGGTGGCGACGACGGTGGCCTCGGTCGGCCCGTAGGAGTTGATCATGCGGCGGCCGGGTGCCCACCGGTCGACGAGCGCGCCCGGGCACGCCTCGGCCCCGACGATCAGGGTGCGCAGGTGCGGCGCGCCGCCGGTGTCCGCCGGGTCGGGCAGGGTGGCGAGGGCGGCGGGCGGTATGAGGGCGTGGGTGATGCGGTGCTCGTCCAGGACGGCGGCCAGTTCGTCGCCCAGCCAGGGCCCGTCCGGCGGTACGACCAGCAGGGCTCCGGACAGGACGGATATGCACAGCTCCAGTACGGAGGCGTCGAAGCTGGGTGAGGAGAACTGCAGCACGCGGTCGCCCGGGCCGACGGCGTACCGCTCGGCGGCGGCCGCGGCGAAGGCGCCGATGCCGCGGTGGGTGACGGTGACGCCCTTGGGGGTGCCGGTGGAGCCGGAGGTGAAGATGACGTACGCCGCGTGGTCGGGGAGCACTCGGCTCCCAGGCGGGTTCGCCTCCCGGTCCCCGGCGTCCATCAGCGCGCGGACCCGGTCCGGGTCGTCCAGGACGACGGCCGGCGCGGCGTCGGCGAGCATCAGGGCACGCCGTTCGGCCGGATAGCCGGGGTCCACGGGGAGGAAGGCGGCACCGGCCAGGGCCACGGCCAGTTCGGCGGCGATCAGTTCCATCGAGCGCGGCAGGACCAGCGCCACCGTCCGCTCCGGTCCGGCGCCGCTGCCGACGAGGTGGGCGGCGAGACGGCCGGCCCGCCGCGCGAGTTCCCCGTACGACCAGGTGCGCCGGCCGTCGGTCACCGCGGGGGCGTACGGGTCGCGCGTCACCCGCCCGGCGAACAGCTCACCGAGCGGGACGTGCCGGGTGGCATGGTCGGCGCGGGCCGGCGGGGTGGTGCCGGCCGGTGCGGAGGCGGGCGCGGCGGGGCGTTGGGCGTGCAGGTCCGTCATCGGGGTGCAGTCCTTCGGGCGTGGGGCGGCGCGCGGACCCGGCGCGCCGGTCTCGGGCGGCCTGCGGGCACACCGGAGCGGTGCGGGGTCCGTGCGTACGGGGCTGGTGCGTGACGTGGGCGCGGTCAGACGGTGCCGGCGCGGCGCGCGGTGCGTCCGGATATCTGCAGGCGGTCGATGGTCCCGGTGGCGGGGTCGCGGTGGAAGCGGCCGCCGGGCTCGTGCCGGCCCGTGGCCGGGTCGACCAGATCGCAGGACAGGTCCGGGTAGCACACCAGTGGGATGGGGCAGTCGCCGTCGACGGACAGGGTCGGCGTGCCGTCGCCGTCGAGCTTGACCGCGTACTCGGTGCCCCCGTTGCGGTAGGTGCCGGCGCATTCCGGCAGCGGTACGGCAAGGCCGCGGCGGGCGGTGGCCGGGGCCGCCGGCACGCGTACGCCGGTGAGCCGGGCGAGGTCGGCGGCGAGGTCCCGCCACAGGGCGGTGGCGCCGCCGGCGTTGCCGGTGAAGGCGACGACGACGCCGCTGTCCGGGTCGGCCCGCAGATGGCAGGAGGTGCCCTGGGCGTTCCCGTCGTGGCCGCACCACACGCGGCCGTCCTGCTGGAAGAGGGCGAGGCCCAGGCCCCAGGAGTCCGCCAGGGCACCGGGGTCGGCGGCCGGCTCGGGACGGCGCATCCGGGCGGCGACGGACGCGGGCAGGGCGGTGGACCGGCCGATGACGGCCCTTCCCAGGGCCACTAGGTCCTCGGCGCTCGCCAGCAGGGCTCCGGCCGGAGCCTCCACCGGGGCGAGGTTCTGGTGGGCCGGGCGCACCAGGCCCGTGGCCGTGTTGAGGGCGTGACCGATGGCGACCGGCCGCGCGGGGGTGGCGTCGCCGAGGAAGGCGGGGACGATGCCCAGGGGTTCGAGGAGGAGCGCTCGCAGCGCTTCCCGCCAGGTCATGCCCGTCACTTCGGACACGAGCAGGCCGGCGGCGACGTAGCCGGCGTTGGAATAGGAGAAGCCGGTTCCCGGCGGGAACAGGGCGCTCTGCGCGGTGCAGACCGCCGAGAGGTAGCGCGTGGCGGTGGTGCCGGCGGCGCTGTCGGAGTCGGGTCCGGTGGGCAGGCCGGCGGTGTGACTGAGCAGGTGACGCGCGGTCACCTCGGACGACGGCCGTAATGCGGGTAACAGTTCGGCGGCGGGCCCGTCGAGGTCGAGGTCTCCGTCGTCGGCGAGGAGCAGCACGGCGGCGGCCGTGCCGATCTTGGTGACGGAGCCCAGGGGTACGGCCGTGTCCTCGGTGAACGGGGTTCCCGTCAGGGCGTCGGCCGTGCCGGTGTGCACGCTGAGGGTGTGCGTGCCGGTGTGGACGGCCAGTTGGGCGCCGGGCACGCGGTGGGCGCGCGCGAGGGAGTCGAGGCGGCTCTGCACCTCTTGGCGCAGTGGGGACGGCGGCCGGTCGGCGGCCGGAGCGGCGGTGGGGTACGGCATGGGAAAGGGACTCCTGGTGAGAGCGGGTGCGGGGAGAAAACGCGGCCGGCCCGCGGGTGAGCGGTGCGGGACCTGGGCGCGTCGACGCGCGTTACGGCCTGGTGGCGACGGTCGGCAGGTGGCGTACGCCGACGATGACGGCCGGGTTCTGGTACGCGACGTCGTCGTAGGAGGGGACCGCGAAGGCGGGGAAACGTTCCATCTGCATATGCGGCGTGATCCGTGCTTCCAGCCGGGCCAGGGGCGCGCCGAAGCAGAAGTGGATGCCGTGGCCGAAGGTCGGATGGGGATTCGGACCGCGGGCCACGTCGAAGACGTCCGGATCGGTGAAGCGGGAGGGATCACGGTCGGCGGCACTCAGGTGCACCATCAGCAGGGTGTCGGCCGGGATTTCGTGGCCGCCTAGGGGGTGTTTCGAAAGTCCTGTGCGGTGCCCGCGGTGCTCGGTGCGTGCTCTCGGCGTGCCGGACGAAAGCCCTCGTACTGGACGTACTTGGGCTTTCGGCCGGTGCGGCGAAGGGGGTACCTCCCTGCTCGAGCGAAGCCGAGAGCTTGGGGGCGCGTGCCGGGTGCCGCGGGCGCTGTGCGGGACTTTCGAAACACCCCCCAGCACCACCGGCCGGGTGGTGCGCCTTCCCCGTTCGGGGAAGGGCGGCAGCAGGCGCGGTACTTCCTCGACGGCGTCCGGCAGTCGGCCGGGGTTCTCGCGCAGCGCGGCGAGCGTTCCGGGATGCCGGTCGAAGGTGACCACGGCGTCGCCGAGCAGAGCGGTGGTGGTGATGTGCCCGGCGACCAGCAGCAGGGCCACCCATCCGGCGATCTCCTCGTCCGCAGGGCGCGTTCCGTCCACCTCGGCGGTGAGGGGTCTGCTGGTGAGGTCGCCCCCGGGGTGGGCGCGGCGGTGCCGGATGCGGTCCAGCGCGTAGCCGTTCGTCTCGCGCACGGTCGGGGCGGTGGCCTCCAGGGCCCGTTCCAGGTCGGCCGTGCCGAGGCCGTCGCCGAGCTGGTCGCCGCCGAAGAGGGGACTGGCCCGCTCCTGGAACAGCCTGGGGTCGTCGGCGGGGACGCCGGGGAGTTCGGCGATCACGGTGATCGGCAGGGAGTGGGCGAGGGTGTCGGCCAGGTCGAACCGGTCGCGGTCGGCGACACCGTCGAGGAGGCGCGCGCACACGGCCTCGATGCGCGGTTCGGGCCCGGGGACCACTCCGGGGGTGAAGGCCTGGCTCACCAAGGCGCGGAGTGTGCGGTGTTCCGGCGGGTCCATGCCGGCGAAGCCGCCCTGTCGGAAGGTCTCGAAGTCCTGCTGGGTGGGAGCGATCGGGGTGGGGCCGGAGGAGTACGCCCCCGGGTCGGCGAGTACGGCGGAGACCCCCCGGTGGTCCACGACACGCCACTGGTCCTGCGCTTCGTCGTAGGTCACGGGGCCCGCCTCGCGTATGGACCGCCACTGGCCGGGTAACGCGTCCAGGGGCGATTCGGCCTCGGTCGGTTGAGTGCTTGTCACCGGTTCTCCTTGGGTGGGGACGCACGGGCCCGGCATGGGCCGTCAACGGTGGTGGGGGCTCGCCGGGCAGGAAGCTACGGCCGTCATGGGCGCGGTCGACGGGTGTGCCACCGCACGGCGGACCTCGCTCCGCGCCAGGTGGCCGGCTCGCGGCCGGGCCGGGCGGGCCTCCGCTCGGGAGCGACCCGTCCGTCCGCCCCCTCGCGGAATCCCCGTGGTGGCCGGGGGCGTCAGCAGACCCGTGGACAGGTTCCGTACGCCGGGGCGGCGGTTCCGAGCGGTCCGGACGTCCGCCGTGCGGTCGGCAAGCCCGCACGCCCGCAGCCTGGTGACACGTGCCTCAAGCGCAAAACAGACATTCCTGCATCCCCCCAGCGGCTTTCCCGCGCAGTGGCTCCGCGCAGGACTCTCCTGTCCCATGATGTGGCGCTTTACGTGCCGAAAAGGCACTTCGGCACGATCCATCCGGGCCGAATGCGCTCACAGTTTTCACGTTGGGTCACAGGATGGCAACCCCCCGAAATCGGAGGGGAGACGGCCTGTCAGCAACCCACCGTCAGGGGCGTGTGTCCCGCCGTTCCAGAATCAAACCCCTTGCCCCGCAGCAGAATTGACTTTATTTCGACAACTGGGCCACAACCGCCACCACCTGCATCGTCCGTCTCGGACGCAGGGGCTCTCGCCCCGTGGGTTTCGGCCAGATTCGGCAACGGCACGCCTGAACGCCGCCCCGTCCCAGGCACTTCGGCGGGCACCCGGCGCGGGGGAACGACCCGGCGCATGGAGGGAGTCACCGGCGCTCACGGTCACCACGCGCGCACGGGCGCACACCAACAAGGTCGTGGCGCTACCACGAGCCCCCGCGAGCCGTGAACGCGCCGCCCGTCATCGTCCGCCGGCGTCGGCGCACTCGGCGACGAGCCGCACGACGGTGTCCGGACGGTCCGTCAGGAAGAAGTGCTCCCCGGGGAGGATTTCCAGCCGGAAACCGGCCGTGGTGTGACTCTTCCAGGCCGCGGCCTCCTCCGGCGCGACCTGTGGGTCCCGGTCCCCGGTCAGGCAGAGGACGGGCGTGTCCACCACCGCGTCGGGAACCGGCCGGTACCGGGTGACCGCCCGGTAGTCATTGCGTAGGACGGGCAGGAACAGGTCCATGAGTTCCGGACTGCGGACGATCGCCGGGTCGGTGCCGCCGAGACCGGCAAGGTGGTCGAGGATCTCCTGGTCGGAGTCGAAAGCGGGCAATTCGCGCTGTGCCGACGGGGCGGTCCGGCCGGAGACGACGAGACGGCAGTGCGCCGTCAACCGGTCGCGCCCGAGCCGGAGTACCGACTCGAAGGCGACGGACGCCCCCATGCTGTGGCCGACGAGCACGAGCGGCACGGGCTCCGCCGCCCATCGCCGCAGGGACGGCACCAGCCGGTCGGCGAGTCCTTCGACGGTCGCCACGAACGGTTCACCGAAGCGCTCCTGCCGCCCCGGGTACTGAACGGCCGCGACGTCGTACCCCTCGGGGAACCGCCGGGCGAACGGCGCGTAGAACGATGCGGCGCCACCGGCGTGCGGAAAGAAGAGCACGCGCGCGCGAGGTGGCGTGGCACCGCGCAGTGGTCTGATCCAGGGGTCCTTGTCCTCCATCGGCGTTCTCCGCCCTCCTTCCCTGTGGCCGGGGTCGTGCGCCCGGCCGGCCCGGTGTGGCCCTCGCCGACCGTACGGTGCCCGGGCGCCGACCGTCGATGGCACCACGTCCACAGCGCGTAGGGAGCGAGGCGGCCGGGCTCTCGCGCCGGAAAAGCAGCATCGTGGTGCCGGGAGCGGCCAGGAGCGGGCAGATGTCGGGGAACGCGAGGCCGTACCGGCCGACCGCGAAGAACAGCGGCGTCCAGGTCAGGTCGAAGGCGAGCTGCGCGCCCCGGAAAAGGACCTCCGCCTCGGCCTTCGCCAGTGACCGGCGGCGCGGTACGAGCCAGGCGGAGACGGCGGTGGTGGCGTACGGCACCGTCCGGACCGGACCGCCGGGAGGGCGGGGCCCACGCGGGACCCTCGAGTGAGCGGTACGTGCTGCCTGAGTCCGCGGCCGCGACACCACCCAGGGCGGCAACCGCGTAGCAGACCACGAGAAGCAGGGGCAGGAGCGACCGGCGCGAGGCGGAGCGGGGTCGCAGGTCCTTCCCGGGCGGGCTCCCGTCACCTGCTGTCTCCTTCCGACGCGCCGCCGGCGTCGTGTCCGGGCGCCCCCGGAACCCGCTGTCCGATGCGAACGTGGTGCGCGGCGCCCGCTCACGCCCGTCCCGGGCGTGGCCGTGCCGAAACCTCGCCGGTATGCCCGGCACACCGGGCTTACAGTGGGAAGCACGACCCCTGCCGGGCCTGCGGCACACCCGTGCCGCAGCCACCTGCCGGCTCAGCCGGCGTCTGGCGGAGGTGTGCCGTGCCGGACAACTGTCGGCCTTCTCGCTTCAGCGCTGACCTGTTCCCCGCCGCACGCGGATGGATCCGCGATGCCGCGTGCGTGGGCGAGGACCCCGAGCTGTTCTTCCCTCTGACCGAGCAGGACAGCGAGCCCCAGGTTGCTCGCGCGCGGGCGGTCTGCCGCGGCTGCCGCGTCCTGCTCGCCTGCCGCCGGTGGGCCGTCGAGCAAGGGGAGGACGCCGGCATCTGGGGTGCGACCACCGCCGCGCAGCGTCGCGCCATCCGCCGGGGGCTGTTCGACGGCCCGGCGGGGCCGACGGCCGGGAAAACGGTTCACGCACGTCGGGAATGACCACAGCCGCCGCGGCGCCGGAACCGATGGGGCAAAGCCGCGGCGTGCGAGGCGGGGCGAACGGGTACTCGGCGTCCGGTGCGAACCCATGAGCCCGCAAAAGGCCTCGCAGAGGACGGCCCGCCGGACCATGCGTACCGCGTGCGCGGCTCGTGGACGAGCCGAAGACCCCTCGCCGTCCGCGGAAAAGGGCATCCTGTAAGTCGGCGGCCTCGCCCACCCGTTGCACTCCCGCCGTCTCGGCAGGTCGGTGGGGGCTCCGGCGAGTCCCGGCGTGCGGACGAACCGACGGGCGCTCGCGCCCCTGCCCGCCAGGGCGGCCGCCGCCCGGAGTCGGCGCGGTGGATGAGCGGTGGATGACCAGTGAGCACAGAGGGAAAGCCGGCACTCCCGCTTGGACGGTGCCGGGCTTCATGCCGCTCCAGGAGCATCCAGCGGTGCGCTCTCGTTGCGCAGGCCTTGTATCAGCACCCTCCGTTCCTCCTCACAAGCCCCTCCCACCGCCTGGTCGTCCGCCCCGGCGAACCGGTCGAGCCGGCGGAACAGGACGTATGGCTGACCTCGCGCCGGCGGGCGTACACACGTCGGCTCGGCATGCTCCGGGAGACGCCCGTCGAGCATGCACCATGGCCGCCGGCCACAGCCGCCGTCGACGTGCTGGAGGAGACGCCGACCACGGCGGCCGGCCTTCCCGCCCCCCTCCGCGAGCCCCTGGCGCACTTCTCGGAAGGGGTCGGGCACGTACGGCTGGGGCCCTCCAGGCCCTGTGCCCCAAAGCCGAGCCTTTCGTGACCCGGCTGCGCTTCGACGGCTGGATCGCGGGCATGGGAACCTCTTCCGGGACGCGCATCGTGCTCGGACACTGGCTGCGGTCGCCGTTCGGACCCTTCAGCGATGTGATGCTCGAACGGGCCGATGGGGACAGGCTGCTGCTGGCCCCCACGCAGGAGACGGCGAACTTTGTCAGCGGCACCTACACCTTCGACACCGTACGCGTCCTACCGGTCGACGTAAGCGTCGCAGCCAGTACCTGGACCGTTGCGGCTGGGTCATTCGACCTGCGCTTCTCCACCGGTCGGCGAGGACTCCTCGGGTTCCTGCTGGCTGCCGTTCCAGGCGCGCTCGCCCGCCGCCCGGCGTGGATCGCGCTGCTGGACCGGCCGGCCCGTGTGCTGCTGCCCGGTGTGCGGACCCGTGGCAGTGCCGGCGGGGGCCGCCGCGAGTGGTACGGCGCTCGTGACCTGCGGCCGATCGCCGCGCTGTCGGCGGTCTTCGAGGGCGAGGACCTCGGCGCCATGGCACGGGTCGAACCGCCCGTTCGCTTCGGGTTCGGTTCGGTTCCACAAAAGCCCACCGTCACTCGGGTGACGACGACGGTGGAGCTCGGTCCGGAGTGAGGACATCCGGCCAGGGGCACCCGGCCGGCCCCCCGCGGGGACGGCTCACTCGCCGTCCGCTTCCCGGCCGGTTCGGCGCAGACGCACCTCGACATGCCCGTCGAGGATCCGGGTGTCGAAGGCGGGCTGCGGTGCGGTGGCCGGACCGCGGACGTTCCAGCCGTCCGAGAGCCGGAAGACACTGCCGTGCCACGGGCACCGGACACATCCGTCGGCGACCGTGCCCTCGGACAGCGGACCGGCGAGATGGCTGCACCGCTCGGCCAGTGCGTGGATCACCCCGCCGGTTTCACGGACCACCAGGACCGGCACATCGTCCACGACGCGCCGCACGGGCCGCCCGGCCGGAAACTCGGCCACGGCACCGATCCGGTGCCAACCCTCCCGGACGACGTGCGGCACCTCTTCCGCGTGGTTGGCGCCGGACGCCTGGCGGTAGGCCAGGTGGCCGCCCAGCATGCCGCCGAGCCCCACCGCCGTCAGCCCCAGGAAGCCGTACGCCCGGCCGGCCCCGTACGCCCCTTGAGGCGACAGGTGAGCGAGGTCGCGTACAAGCCCACGGCCGCCCAGTTCGCCATGGCGTGCACCAGCCCCACACGCGCCTGCTCGCGGTGCAGCTCCGCCCAGTCGACGGCGCCCGCCAGCGCGGAGGGCGCGGCCGCGGCCAGGCCGACACCGACGAGCAGTCCCGCCTCGCGGGAGCGATCGGACCGTGTGTCCAGCACGGCCGCGGACAGCCAACTCCCGATCGGTACCTGCACCATCAGCGGATGGGCCGGGTGCCCCAGCCACCTGCCGTGCAGCACGTCCCGGCCGCGCCCCAGCGGCAGGGACCGTACCCCCGCCCGTAGAGCGTCGATCACCGGGTCGGCCCAGGGCGCCCGTTCCAGACGGTCCAGCAGCCACAGCACTCGGCTCTGCTGCATCCGGCGGCGACGTGGCGTTGCAGTCATGGGCGCCGAGTCCCCCGCCTGCGCACATGACAAACGCGGGCGGGTCCCGGCGCCCTCTTGGCTCAGTCCGTCGGCCGGATGACGGCGCGCACGCAGCCGTCCTCCTTCTCCTTGGAACATCTCCTGGGACCGTGGCGCCTCGTCCAGGGGTACGGTGTGGGGCGCCGGGTGGGAGGTGCCCGGCTCCCCGGCCGCCATCCGGTCGAGCAGCACTCGTCAGCGAGCCATCCGGGCGGAGCGGCCGCGGCCGCCCCGGGCGGTGCCGCCCCGGTCGGTGCCGCCCACCGCCATGCCGGCCGCCAGCGCGAGCAGCAGGGCGATGCCGCCGACGATGACGTTGCTGACCACCGTGCGCGTGGTGGCCACGCTTCCGGCCACCACCCACGGCGCGATGATGGTCCAGACGCCGAGCATGGCGGCAGCCCACGCGCGGGCGTGAGTGCGCTCGTAAGCCTGGCCGAATCCGCTCAGCAGCAGGGCGTAGGCGATGCCGGTGATGAGATTGTTCACTGCCAGGGTGGTGAAGCCGTTGAAGCCCGCGATCCAGGGAGACGCGGCCAGATACAGGCCGGTGACGAGAGCCAGTGCCTCGACGGCCTGCCCCCGCTGGGTCGTCACGGCCCGCTCGGCCTGGGCGTGACGCTCACGCATCTCCGCGATGTCCGGGTGCGACTCCATGGTGGTGTGGGTCCGATCGGTCATGATCGCCTCCTGGTTCAGGGGTCTACGACGACCGGGTACCCCCCACACGGCCGCGAACCGAACCGGTCGATCGAGTTGCGACCGTCCTGCTGACCGCTCGCAACCGACCAGGCACGCGGACCGTCAGCTGTCGCCCCCCATCGCCTCGCGTACGGCGTCCTTGGTGCGGTCCCTGAGGGCCTCGACGGGCCCAAGGGCGATGTTTCGCCGTCGCGGACTCCACTCCGGGGTGCGGACGGGTGGGCGCCAGGGCCTCGGCCGCCTTGATGCCCTTGGCCGGGGTGGCGAGCCCGTCGACATCCGCGCTACGCCGGATGTGGGTGAACTCGTAGCACTCTTCGGCCCGATCATGGTGTTGTTCGAGGGCGAGGCTGGATTCACCGGCGCCGGGGCGCCCGGGGAAGGAAAAATCGCTGTGCGGACGTTCCGCCAGTCAGCGAAGGAGATGAGGGTATGGCAGGGGAACATGCGCGGGCCCTCGGGAAACCGTCCCCGGCCGAACCCGCTGCCACGCTCACCAGGGCGCTGGAGGCCATCGGGACCGGAGCGTACATCGTGGACGAGCAGGGCCGCGTCATCGCGGTCAACGCCCACGCCGAACAGCTGCTGGCCCGGCCCGCCGAGGAACTCCTCGGTCGCGACGCGCACGACCTGTTGCACCGGGACGCCCACGGCCAGCCCTTGTCAAGGGCTCAATGCAGCGTGCGCCAGGCTTTCCACGCCGGGCGCACCGCCCAGGTCGAGGAGGACCACTTCGCACGCGGGGACGGCTCCCTGCTGCCCATCTCCTGGCTGGTCACCCCCTACGACATCGGTGACCACGAACTCGGCACGCTCGTTCTCTTCCACGCCCGGCACCCGCTGGAAATCGACCCTCGGCCGGAGCCGACGACCAGGCCACTGCCGGAACTCGAACGGCTCGCGCTCCTGGCCGAGACCACCACTCAGCTGACCTCCACCCTCGATGTCGAGGAGGCGCTGCGCCGGCTGGTGACCCTGGTGGTGCCCCGGCTGGCGGACTGGGCCATCATCGATTTGATCACCGAGCGCGACGAGGTGTGGCGCACCCTCGTCACCCACGCGGACGGTGACGCCCTGGTGCGCCACGAGGAGCTGCAGGGACCGATGCCACCGGTCCCGGAGGATTCCCCGATGCCCTTGTCCAGGGCCCTGCGCGGGGTCGCTTCCGCCCTGGCCGGCCCGCAGACCTACCAGGGGGTACCGGATTCCGGCCTCGCGCTCGAACAGCGCCACCTGTTCGACGCCACCGGCATCCGCTCCGCGGCCATCGCCCCCATCCGCAGCACGCGCGAAGTACTGGGCGCCCTCACCCTGGGCCGCACCAAGAAAGCGGTGGACTTCACCACCGCCGATCTCCCCCTGATCGAGGACATCGCCCGCCGCGCCGGCCTCGCCCTGGACAACGCGAGTCTCTATGAGCGCCAGCGCAAGGTCGCGGAGACCATGCAGAACCACCTGCTGCCCCAGATGCCGCGCGTGCCCGGGTTGCAGATGACGGTGCGCTACCTGCCCGCACCCGACGCCTCACAGATCGGCGGCGACTGGTACGACGCCTTCTCCTTGTCCGACGGCGCCACCGCGCTGGCCGTGGGAGACGTCGTGGGTCACGATCTGGAGGCCGCGGCCGGCATGGCGCAGCTGCGCAACATGCTCCGCGCTTACGCCTGGGCCCTGCGGGAGCCCCCCAGCAGGATCATCGGCCGGCTGGACGAGGCGCTCCTGCACATCACCGACGTCACCATGGCCACCGTGATCTTCGCCCGGCTCGAAGAGGCGGAGGACGGCCATTGGAGACTGTCCTGGACCAACGCCGGCCACCCGCCACCCCTGCTGATCAGCCACGACGGCCTGGCCGGCTACCTCACGGACGGCCACGGCATTCTTCTGGGCACCGGGGCCCGTGGGCCCCGTACCGACGCCGTCGCCCTGCTGCCGCCCGGATCCACCCTTTTGTTGTACACCGACGGGCTGATCGAAGAACCCGGCCACACCCTCGACGAGGGTCTGCACCGGCTGCGCCAACACGCCGCCGCCCTCGCCCACCGCCCTCTGGCCGCCTTCACCGACCATCTGCTGCGCCGGGTCCGCCCCGTCGCCAACGACGACGACGTCGCCCTCCTCGCCTTGCGGACGCCTCTTCGAACGCGCCCCTGACCGCCGGTTCCCCCGGCGCGGCCGGCGACCGGGTACGCCGCCGTGCACTCGCCGCGCCGGCCCCCGTCCAGCTCACTGGCGTTACGGAGGGCCGCCCACTCCATCGGCGGCGGGAGTGGCGTACGGCCGGTCCTCGCCCGCCGCGGAGAACCGCGCGGTCCGCCGCGCGGACATGTCGGCGAAGACGCGCGGTGTGCGCGCCGTGCGCAGGGGTGGGGGAAACATGGTGCGGAAGGGGGCTGCGCCGACGGTCGGTTCACCGGGAGCGGTGACGATTTCCTGATCCACCTCACCGAGGGTGACCGGGTCGTCCCATCGCATGGGGCACTTCGGACAGGACACAGGGCGACCGTCCAGGTACTGACGGTGCGTTGTACGGGCGTACGGGCGTGACCCGGCCGTGCCTTCGCCGGTTCGCCCTCGGTACAGGAAACAGGGCGGTGGACGGCATGCCGGCACAGCCGGGTACGGGGGTTCCCACGGGCGGCGAGGCGGACGGTCCACTGGTGTCGGGGAGCCTCCAGGAGTCGTAGCCGGGACTCGGCCTCCGCCGGCAGCCCTCCCCCGTTCGCGCAGCACCTCTGCCGCGGGCGAGCCGTGGAGGCACGTATCAGACCTTACGGGCGGGAGCCGGGGACGACAGGGCTGGGCACCTTTCGGCCCGAGGGGGCCGGCGTTCTCGGGCAGCCGTCTGCCCCCGTGCGGCATGCGTGACCTGGGCCCTGCTGTTCCCCGGGCCCGCAGGGCGGATGCGGCTTTCGAGCTGGAAGCACGCTCGGCGTTTCGGCCACCGCCGCTGTGTGGCTGGCCCTTTGTGCGACAAGGGTCGGTGCACCCCACACGCTCCGCCACGCCCCGCTTCCGGGGTTCCGCACGCGACCGAAACACAGGTGTTCGAAATCCCGGCTGGGTCGTTGAGCCCGGGAAGCCAACCGCGGCGACCGTCAAGGGGGACACCATGACCTCGGCCGGCACACGAGAACAACCGGATCCCGGCACACCGGGCTCGGACACGGGCTCGGACACGGACTCAATCACGGGCTCGGGAGGAACACGATGACGGAGTCCATGAAGGGTCCGAAGGCCAAGGCCGGGAGGCGTCCTGTGCGGAGGCTCTTCGGTCGCGTGCGGATGGCCGAGCCCCAGGTCTCCGATGCCGAACGGGAGTTGTTCGGTGGTCCACTGCGCTACGACATGGGCTGGTCGGAACACGAGCACGCCCGACTCGACTTGACCATGCTGTCCGCTCTCCGTTCCATGCCTGGGCTGGCCGGGGCGACCCTACGGATGGCGTGGCAGGCAAACCGGCGTGCCCTGCTCGCCGTCGCGATCAGCGAGGTCGGACAGGGAATCACCACGGCCGTAGGACTGCTCGCGGTCAACGCCGTCATGCACGCGCTGCTCGGCTCGGGCACGCCGGTGGAGCGGCTGCACGCGATGCTCCCCGGCCTGCTCGCCGCTGCCGGGGCGGCCGTGGTCAACTCGGGTCTGGCCGGATGGTCCACCGCGCGGGCCGGCCGGCTGGAGCCGCTGGTCGAGCGGATCGCCACGACCCGGTACCTGGCCGCCGCCGCGTCGGTGGAGCTGGAAGCCATCGAGGATCCGGAGTTCCGGCGGCTGATCGATGTCGCCCAGTACGGCGCCGCGTCCGCCCGCCGCATGATCGGCGCCTGCGTGGCCTCGCTGAACGGGGGCATCTCCCTGATCTCCACGGCCGGAGTGCTCACCATCCTCCACCCGGCCTTGCTGCCGATGCTGATCCTGATCGCGGCCCCGCGCGGCTGGGGCGCGATGCGGGTGGCGCAGGAACGGTACGTGTCGGTGATGAGCTGGGTCGAGCACGTACGGGCCGGCCGCCTCATCGGCAACCTGCTCACCGAACGCACCGCCGCGCAGGAGGTGCGCATCCACTCCGTCGGGCCGTTCCTGCTCAGCCGCTACGAGCGTATGGCCGAAAGCGCCGAGGCCGAGCAGGAGCGACTGGCCTCCGGCAAGGCCGTCACGGAGTGGGTGGCCGCCGCGCTGTCCGGCGTGGCCATGGCCGGCACGTACGGAATCATGTTCTGGCTGATCATGGGCGGGCACATGAGCCTGGCAGTCGCCGGCACCGCGGTCATCGCCGTCCGCTCCGGCTCGGCGAGCCTGGGCGCGCTCGTGATGAACGTGAACCAGCTGCACGAGGAATCCCTCTACGTCCGCGACCACTCCCGTTTCCTGGACGAGGCGACGCGTCGGACCATCCCCAGCGGGGGCGATCCCGTTCCCTCGCAGGTGGGGCAGGTCACGCTCGACCAGGTCACCTACCGCTATCCGGACCGGGCGGAGCCCGCGCTGGACGAGGTGTCGCTCACGCTGCCCATGGGCTCGGTCACCGCCGTGGTCGGCGAGAACGGCTCCGGCAAGAGCACTCTGATGAAACTGCTGTCGGGCCTGTTGCTGCCGCAGGGCGGGACCGTGCGATGGGGCGACGCCGAGGTGGCTTCCCTGGACCGCTCCCAGCTCTTCGACCGCGTCGCGCTGCTCACCCAGGACTTCCAGCGCTGGCCCGTGACGGCGGCGATGAACATCCGGATCGGCCGGCCCGCCCACGAGGCCGGCCCCGAGGACCTTCGGCCGTCCGTCGACTACGCGGGTGCCGGACCGGTCATCGCGAAACTCCCCGACGGCCTGCGGAGCCTGCTGGCCCGCGTGTTCCGCGGCGCCAGTGAACTGTCCGGCGGCGAGTGGCAGAAGATCGGCCTGGCCCGCACCCACTGGCGCAGCTCCACCTCGGCGGCGGACGGCGTTCTGATCGTGGACGAGCCCACTTCCGCCCTCGACCCGGAAGCCGAGATCGCCGCCTTCGACCGCCTCCGCCGGCTCGCCGCCCCGGACCTGGCCGTCGTCCTGGTCACCCACCGCATGTCCGGGGTCCGGCACGCCGACCGCATCTACGTCCTGCACCAGGGCCGACTGGCCGAACAGGGCAGTCACGAGGAGCTGATGGTCGCCCGGGGCCGGTACGCCGCGATGTTCGCCGCCCAGGCCGCCCAGTACGCCCCGACACCCACCGTTCCCCACCCTGCCCCGCCCACCGTCGTGGACCCCGCCTGAAGGGGCACCTTCGCATGCTGAACGGGCCCCTCCCCCCGCCCTCCGCTCCCGGGAGTTCACACGACCGTCGAGGACCTCAACGCCGAAGCGTGGACCACGTACGGCCAACGACAGCTGAATCATGGGTACATGCCGCCCGTCCCCGAACGACTGGAGTGGACTCCTTGGAAAGGGGTCGGCCCCGGTACGGAGATCCTCGGTGACCTCACCGGGAAACGTGTCCTGGACATCGGCTCCGGCGCCGGACACCACGCCGTGCGCCTGGCCCGTGCACACGGCGCGCAGGTGACCGCGGTCGAACGGTCCGCCACCCAGCACCGACGGGCCACCGGCACTGCCAACAGTTGGATTGTCCACGGTTCTGGGCCAGGGCGCTTTTCGTCAGCTGCCTGGTACTGCGACGGTGCTTGCCTCGCAGGCGTGGAGGAACAGCACGAGCGGGACGAGCGGCAGGCGCACCGGTTCGAGCGGGGCACGGACGAACCCGAGGTCGTCGTCATCGGCGTGGACGGCTCCGACTCCTCGACGCGGGCCGCCGCGTATGCCGCCGGTCCCGTCCGGCGGCAGGGCGTGCCGCCCGCGGTGGTGTACGTGCCGCCGTCGCTGACGGCGGGAACGGTTCCGGGCGCGCCGGTGGCCGAGACGACCCACGAGATCGCCGAGCACCTCGTCCAGCGGATCCGGGAGGCAGCCGAACGGGTGAAGGGGATATCCGGGATCCGCTGGGAGTTCCGCACGTTCCGCGGCGCCCCGTACCACGGCCTGGTGAGGGCCGTTGACGAGCTGAAGGCGGGCGCGGTGGTGGTGGGCGCCTCCGAGCAGGCCGGTCATCGGCTCATCGGCTCGGTCGCGGTCCGCCTGGTGAAAGCGGGACGATGGTGACGATGGTGCCGTAGGCAGGGCCTGGACCAGTGGGCCGGACCGGCGACCGCCCCACCGCGGTCCGGCCGCGTGCGTGGCGGTCCTCCGTACCCGGCGGCGCTGAGCCGGCATCGTCCGCCGTCAGCCGTTGCCGTAGGCGAAGAGGTGAGGCACATGGCCGGACTCCGGATGGGCGAGGGCATGCTCCGCCGTAAACCCATTGAATACATCGAGGAGACGGAAACGGGTGAGGGGCCTCGGCTGGAGCGGACGCTGGGGCTGTGGCAGCTGACCGCGATCGGTGTGGGCGGCATCATCGGCGCGGGCATTTTCACCCTCGCCGGCACGGTGGCCAACGGCACGGCGGGGCCCGCGGTGCTGGTGTCCTTCCTCATCGCGGGCATGGCCAGTGCGGCGGCGGCCCTGTCGTACGCCGAGTTCGCGGGCCTGATCCCGAAGGCGGGTTCGGCCTACACCTACGGCTACGCGGTGCTCGGCGAGTTCGCCGGCTGGTTCATCGGCTGGGACCTGCTCCTGGAGTACACGGCGATCGTGGCGGTGGTCGCGATCGGCATCTCCGGCTACTTCAGCTTCCTGGTCGAGGACATGGGCGCGCATCTGCCCGCCTGGATGCTGGGCGCGCCCGGCACCGGTGCCGGGCACAGGGTGGACCTGTTCGCGGCGATCCTGTGCCTGCTCATCGCCTGGCTGCTGAACCTCGGCATCCGCAGCGCGGCCCGCTTCGAGACGATCGTGGTGGGGCTGAAGGTGCTGGTCGTGCTGGTGGTGATCCTGGTCGGTGTCTTCCACATCAACACCGCCAACTACCACCCCTTCTTCCCCTACGGGATCGGCGGGGCGTTCACGGGTGCGGCGACCGTGTTCTTCGCGGTCTTCGGCTACGACGCGATGTCGACGGCGGCCGAGGAGTCCAGGGACGCGCGGCGGCACATGCCGAAGGCGATCGTCTACTCGCTGGCGATCGCGATGGTCCTGTACGCGGCGGCCTGTCTGGTGCTGACCGGTATGCAGAACTACAAGGACATCGACAAGGAGAGCGGCTTCTCGACCGCGTTCAAGTCGGTGGGGCTGAGCCGGCTTGCGGACGTGATCGCGGTGGGCGCGATCATCGGCATCCTCACCGTGATGTTCACGTTCATGCTGGGGGTGACCCGGGTGTGGTTCTCCATGTCCCGGGACGGGCTGCTGCCCAAGTGGTTCGCGAAGACGCACCCCACGCGACACGTGCCGACGCGCGTGACGTGGATCGTCGGGGTGGCGTCGGCCGCCATCGCCGGCTTCCTGCCGATCGTGGAGGCGGCCGAACTGACCAACATCGGCATCCTGCTGGCGTTCGTGGTGGTGTGCACGGCGGTGATCGTGCTGCGCTACCGGCAGCCGGACCTGCCGCGCGGCTTCCGTACACCGGGGATGCCGTTCGTGCCGGCGCTGGGTGTGGTCTTCTCGCTCTGGCTGATCACGTTCCTGCAGTGGCAGACCTGGGTGCGGTTCGTCGTGTGGTTCCTGATCGGGTGCGGGATCTACTTCTCGTACTCGTACAAGCGCTCGGAGCTGGCCAAGCGCTAGGGTGCGTATCGAGTCGTGGTCGATGGGTGGTCCGGATGAGGTCTTTGCTCCGGATCATCGAGGCGCGCAGGTGGAGACCGGCGAGGCAGCCCGGGCGTGAGACCGGTAGGCGCGCATGCTCAGGAGTCGTGTGTTCGCCATGGATGCCGGTCGATCGTCACCCTGTGCCGGTGCTCTGCGGCATGATGACGCCGTGGACACCGAGGTACTGGTAGACGTCTGGCAGCGGCTTCTCGCCGACCCTCGCAAGTCGTGGGTGTTGTTCGAACACGGGACTTGTGTCGTGCTGACCGCTCCGGATGGAGAGCTCGCCGAACAGGCCACCGAGATCCTGAAGAAGTTCGGCCCGGTGCATGCCGGATCTTCGGCAGGGGACTTCGGGGTGACCGGCCTCAAGGACGTCGAGGGATGGATCGTCACCGGGCATCACAACGACGTCCTCACCTATGTCGGCCCTGATGAGCCTCATGATCAGTCGGAGATCGCCGTCGGGCTGTTCGGACGGTCCAAGCGTCATCGGGACGGCACCGAACTGAGCATCCTCCATGTTGAGGACAAGCGGGCTTCAGCGGACCTGGCATGAGTACCTGTGGGGCGCCGTACCGGCACCGGGGTCACGTCCGGGCGGCGCGGCGGGCGGCGCGGGCCTTGGGCAGGTAGCGCAGACGCTCGGGCAGCAGCGGGACCACCGTGCGGACGACGGTGCCCAGTCGGCGCAGTCTGCGTTCGTCCCGTGCCGTCCACACCAGGCCGAGGTGCTCGCGGACGGCCGGCGGGAGCAGGCCGGTCGTGACGAAGACGTGCAGCCGCGCCAGGGGCGGGCGCAGCACCGGCCAGATCCGGCGCAGCAACGCGCCCGCGCCGTCCGGCGGGCGGATCGGCCGCCGCGGGTCGAGCAGTTCCGCCACGACGGGCGTCTTCTCCAGTTCCTCCCGGACCATCGTGTCGAAGTACGGCCAGAACTCCTCCGGGGTGCGCGGCATGTCGCGCTGCTTGATGCCGAGGATGGCGCCGAGGTGGAGGAGTTCGTCGTAGAGGCGGCGTTCGTCCCGCTCGTCGAACGGGTGGGACAGGTACTGCGCCGCTCTCAGGAAGATCGGGTAGGCGGTGGCGTGCACCCAGGCGTAGTAGGCGGGGGTGAGTGCGTGGTAGGGGCGACCGCGGGTGTCGGTGCCGCTGATGGTCCTGTGCAGTCGGCGGAGCCTGCGGCCCTCCTCGAGAGCCTGTTCGCCGCCGTAGACCCACAGTTGCAGGGAGTCCAGTGAGCGTTCGGCCCGGCCCCAGGGGTCGGTGCGGAACACGGAGTGCTCGTCGACCCCCGCACCGACCGCCGGGTGGGCGACCTGGAGCACCAGGGCGGCGGGCAGGGAGAGCAGGAGCCGGACGTCACCGGCGATGTCCCAGAGGAGGGAACCGGGTGCGAACGGAACGGGCTCGGAGCGGGGGTCCGGGCCGGGTGCGGGGCCCGCGTCCGGACCGGCCGCGTGTGCGGAGCCGTTGTCCATGGCCGTCACCACGCTCCGAGGGGCCGCCGGGCGGCGGGGTCGGTGCCCGGCCGGTGGGTGGCCCAGTAGGCGATGGCCAGGGAGACGGTGATCCTGAGCGGCGGGGGTACGAGTGCCATCAGGAAGCGCACCCGTCGTGCGAAGCGCCGCAGGGCGCGTTCCTGCCGCCCGCTCCAGCTCAGGTGCAGCCGTTCCCGCAGTTCGGGGGGCAGGGTGCCGACGGTGACCAGCAGGGCGTAGTGCGCGGCGACCCGGGCGAACGGCCACCAGAGCAGGCCGGGGAGCCGGCGGAACGGCTTGGCGGGGCGGGCGAGTTCGTCCAGGACGTCCTGGACCGACCGGTTGTGTTCCAGGCGCTGGGCCACCATCCCGTCGTAGTACTCGACGAAGGACGGCCAGTCCGGCGGCAGGTGATGGTCCTTCAGGCCCCATACGCGGCCGACGTCCCGCATCCCGCGGTAGTACTCCTCCAGTTCCTTCTTCGTCATGCCCTTGCCGAACAGGCGCTGGGCGTCCACGGGACCCTTGACGAGGGTCGCGTGGACCCAGTGGTAGGCCTCGGGGTTCAGTGCGTGGTAGCGGCGGCCCGCCGAGTCGGTGCCCTTCATCGGGGTGTGCACCCGTATGAGACGGCGCGCCTCGGCGGTGGCGGCCTCCTGCCCTCCGTAGACGACCGTGGTGAGCGAGAGGAGCGTACGGATCAGGCGGGGCCAGGGTTCGGCGCGGAAGGTGCTGTGGTCCGCGACGCCGGCTCCGACCACCGGGTGCGACACCTGCAGCAACAGCAGCTGGGGTGCCATCAGCGTGGAGCGGGCGTCGCCGAAGTAGCGCCAGACCGCTCCGCCCCTGCGTGGCGCCCGAATGCGTGACGTCACGTCACTTGATTTTGATTGCAGGCGAGTCGGGGTGTCGGACGTGTGCGGCATGCCACTCATGAGACCTCCGGTCCTCCGTCGCGTCCGGAGTGTTGACGCACCCGGTGAAACAAGTCAATGGTTTTTGTATCTTCGACTCTCTCACGGTCCGGCCGGCACGTCATCCCGCACCATCACTCCAACGTGAAGGAACTCCCCTGAGGGACGGAGAGGCACGCAACGGCGGCCTCCCCACCGGGGAAGGCCGCACCCGCTGGAAGCGCAGCGCCGTCGTGTTCGCCCCCTGCGCCCTGGCCGCGGGAGCCCTGGGCATCGCCCTCGCCCAGGGCGCGATCGCCGCCTCCTTCGCGGTGTCCGGCACCGCGTTCAAGGTGCACGCCGAGGAGGTCACCACGGACGGCCTGCCCTCGTTCCCGTCCTCCATCGGCTACGGCGGCGGCGCCAAGCCTGTTCCGCCGGTCGCCGTCAAGGACGGCGCGATCTCCGGCGTGTGCGTCTCGCTGAAACAGAAGGTGCCGGCGGTCGGAGAGATCTCGGTGCCGGTCCGCTCCGGCTCGGACAAACCGCTCAAGGGCGGCAACCCCATCGCGAACGCCGACGCGCTCATCGGTGGCGGCGGGAAGGTCACCGGGGTCCAGGCCGGCCGCGACGCCTCCACCCTGTCCCGCAACCCCCGTCAGGCGTCGAGCAGCGGCGTGAGGTAGCGCCGGGCGAAGGCGCGGGCCTGCTCCTCGTCGCCCAGTTCGATGCAGCCGGCCGGATTGAGGAGGAAGGAGACGGCGACACGCACCATCAGCTCCGCCACCGGCCGCAGGTCGGAATCCGAGCGGCCCTCGGTGTGCCGGGCCCGCCGCAGACGGGACGTCAGGTAATCGGTGGTGACGGCGAGGGAGGGACCACCCTGGACGGTCAGGTAGGGCAGGACCACCTCGGGCTCGAGCCGCAGCAGCCCCCCGAGGAGCGGGTGGGCCCTGGTGTGACGCAGGGCGACCACGAAACCCTCGACGACCCTGTCCTGCATGGTCGGCAACGGAGCGACCGCGTCGTCCAGTTCCCGGAAGAAGCGGCTGGCCTCGCGCAGCAGGCACGCCTCGACCAGTCCGTCCTTGTTCCGGAAACGGCGGTACACCGTCACCCGCGAGACGCCGGCCCGTTTGGCGACGTCGTCCACCGAGGAGCGACGCAGGCCGAAGGTCATGAACTGCTCCAGGGCGGCGTCGAGGATCTGCCGCGCCAGCCTTTCCTCCGTCTCCGGCCGCGCGAGGGCACGGGTGATCAAGGAGTCGTTCGCAGAAGTCTTCATGGTGTCTTTCACGGTACCGGCCCACCTCCGGTGAGCGACATTGAAACGTATTCCATACAGATGTATCCCAACGATGTATCCCACCGCGTTCAAAGGCCCCTCAGGAGAAGTCTTCTCACCGCACAGCAGTCGGACTTCGCCGCCTCCATCCGTGACTTCGCCCAGCGCGAGTGCGGGACACGGGAGCAGCGCGCCGCACTGACGCGGACGGCCGGGAGCCGCACAACCTCAAGATCTACGGCATGCTCGCCGAACCCGGCCGGCTCGGGGTCTGTCTGCCCGAGGAGTGCGGCGGCGCGGGCGGCGGCCTCGGCGACGCCTGCGTGTTCCTCGAGGTGACCTCCTACGGGAGGGTGCCCGCAGGGGGTTTCGTCACCACCGCCATCACCGCCAAGGCGTAGGAACGGTTCGGCTCCGAACGGCAGGCGGACGGCAACTGGCTGATCGACGGTCAGAAGGCCTGGATCTCCGACGCCCACCTCGCCGACAGCATGCTGCTGGTGGCCCGGACGGGCGGTGGCAAGCACAAGGGACTCACCATGTTCCACGTGCCGGCAAGCACGCCGGGTGTCGAGATCCGCGGCATCGAGACCGTGGGCGGCAAGGAGGTCAACGATGTCTTCCTCACCGGCGTACGGCTGCCCGCCGACGCGCTGGTCGGGGAAGTCGACGGAGGATGGGAGCAGTTGACGGCCGGGCTGAACCACGAGCGGCTGTTCCTGGCCGCCACCATGCCGGGCCTGGCACGCAGGGCCTTCGACGACGCGGTCGCCCACATCGGTGAACGCGAGCAGTTCGGCCGTCCCGCCGGGAGCTTCCAGGCGCTGCGGCACCGCGTCGCCGATCTCGCCACGGAGATCGAGTGCACGCGGCCGCTGGTGCGCGAGGTGGCGTCGGACTGTGACGCCGAGCCCGACCGGCTCTTTCCCGGGATGCCTCGATGACCAAGCTCAAGGCCCCCGAGACGGCCAAGCGGGTCGTCCTGCAGTGCCTGCAGATGATGGGCGGCACGGCTACGCCACCGGGTACGGGACGGAGCGCCGTCCGCGGTCCACCGTGATCTCCACCGTCCTACGGCGACACCAGCGAGATCCAGCGCGGCATCATCGGCAGGAGCTACGGGCTGTAGGCGTCGCTGAGGGCCGTACGGCGATGACCGCCCCACCGGTTCGGGCAGGGCTGCCATCGGTGTGCGGGGCGGGTCTCGGTGCGCGAGGCGGATGGAGCGACGCCGCCGTCGGTCGGCGTAGAGCTCCGTCAGTTCGGTGGCGTACCGGTCGCGGAGGACGCGGCGGCGCGTCTTCAGCGACGGCGTCGGCTCACCGGTCACCGGCTCCCACTCCCCGGCCGGCAGCCTGTACCGCTTGACCTGTTCGGTCCGGTTGAGCCGGTTGTCGGCCGCGGCGACCGCACGGTCGGCCTCCTCGAGCACGACGGGGCGGGCGGGCGGCCAGGGCCGCGAGGCCGTCGCCGGTGTCGATGCCGCGGCCGAGCCGAGCGTCACGTGCTCCTCGGTCTCGGCACGGCCGGCCGCCCCGGCGCGGTGGACGGGCCCGAAGGAATCTCCTCCCGCCGCCGGGCGGCCCCGCCGAGGCCGCGGACGAACCCGAAGAGCCGCCGCCGAGGGGGACAGGCGCGACCCGCGAGGCACAGGGCGCGCGCACGCCGCGCCGCGCGGCGCCGAAGGAACGGCGCCGAGTGGCCTTCGGCGCCGTTCCGCGCCCGGTCGGCCCGTGCCGCCCGGGCGGTCCCGCGGACCCTGGGATCAGGGGTTCCGGCGGGAGCCGTCATGGCCGACGACTCGCCGACGACTCCTGGCCGACGACTCCTGCGTGGCGGTCCGGCCGGGCAAAAACCGCTCGTGATCGTCACCGGATTCCGAAGGGAACGGTTCCATGAACTCGCACACCATGCCCTCGGCGGCATCTTCCGTGGTGGCACGGCCGGCCGCTCCGCCCGACCACGGTCCTCGGCACATCGCTGAAGCGGCCGCGACAGCCTTGTGGGTGTCCCGCGCCCACCGGGGTACCCGGCTCCGGAGCGACGAATCCGTCCTCCGTCGACGACGGGTGGCGCTGCCGTCGCAGAAGCCGAGGAGGAGGACCCATGTCGCATCCAGCACGCCGCAGCAGGGGCTCGTTCTCCGGGTGGGACGTCCTCCGGGAGCTCGATGACCTCCGCTCCCGGATGGAGCACCTCGCGCACTCCACCTTCCCCTTTCCCGGCGACGACTTCTCCGAGGCCGGCACGGCCGGTGCGTGGACGCCGCCGGCCGACGTCGAGGACACCGGGGACGCCCATGTGGTGGAGCTGGAGCTCGCCGGCGTGGACAAGGACCAGATCGATGTCGAGGTCAGCGACGGCGAACTCGCCGTCCACGGCGAGATCGAGGAGCGGGAACGCACGGGCATGCTCCGGCGGCACACCCGTCACGTCGGACGGTTCCACTACCGCACGACGCTGCCGCCCGACGCCGACATCGAGCACATCAGTGCGGAGCTGGCCAACGGAGTCCTCACGGTGCGTGTCCCGAAGACCGGGAAGGCCACGCCGCGCCGCATCGAGATCACCGGCTGAACCGAGGGCGGGGCCGGCCGTCAGCGAGCGGCCGGCGGTCCCGCCCCGTCATTCCTTCCACACCCCGAGCATCCGAGCAAAGGCAGCGATCATGCAAGCTCACCTCGGCGATCAACTCGTCATCGAAAGCCCGGCGACCGGCGCCACCCGGCGCGACGGCGAGATCATCGGACTCCACCACAAGGACGGGACGCCCCCGTACGACGTGCGCTGGTCGGACACGCAGGTGGTGACGCTCGTGTTTCCCGGGCCCGACGCGCACATCCTGCATCCGGGGCACGAACCCGAAACCGCCCGGGAGCCCTCCCGTCCACCGGGCGCGGCCGGGGCGGGCGCCGATTCCTGCGCGCACCACACCAGCGACCTAGGCCGGCGGGTGGCCACCGAACGCGAGCGGCAGGGTATGACCCGGGCCGAGACGGCCCGCCGCGCCAGGATGGCGCCGGCGTATCTCGCGTACCTCGAGGAACAGCAGGCCGACCCGAGCCTGGCGACGCTCATCAACCTGGCCGGGGCGCTGAACACCACGGTCCAGGCCCTGCGCGGCGGTGGCACCGAGATGCCTCCGGGTCAGGGTGTCGCGCTCGCGCACCCCCGGCTCCTGGACCTCGGCCCCGAGGAATGCCGCATCCTGCTGTCCACCCACGGTGTGGGGCGCGTCGCGGTGTCGACCCCGGACGGCCCGGCGGTCGTCCCGGTGAACTACGAGGTCGTCGATGACGTGATCGCCTTCCGGACCGCTCCCGACTCCGTGCCCGGGGCGGCCGTAGGATCGGACACCGCCTTCGAGGTCGACCACGTGGACGAGGCCATGAGCCAGGGCTGGAGCGTGCTCGCCGTCGGCCCCGCGCGGCTGGTCACGGACCCCGACGACGTGCAGCGGCTGACCGAACACTCCCACACCGCTCCGTGGGCCGGGGGCGAACGCGAGATGTGGGTGTCGATCCGGCCCACGAGCCTGACGGGGCGCCGCATCAGTCCGGCCGACTCCTGAGCGGCGCCTTTGCACAGCTCATGCTCCGCCGCTCGGGGCGGCGAGCCCGGGACGGCGAGCCGCCTGATCCCCGAACCGCGCCACAGGATCCGGCGAAGGGAGGTCCCGGCACCGGGGCGCCCCCGCCGATGAGCGGAGGTGTCCCGGTGCGTGGAGCGTGCGGCCGTCGGAGGTCAGGCGACCCCGCAGCCGTCAGAGGAGCCAACGGTTGCGGCTGACGAAGGGGAGCCGTGCCCAGACCCTGCCCAGGCCCCAGGTGACGCCGGCGCCCGCGGCGGCGAGGGCGATCAGGACGACGGCGTAGATCAGGTGGTAGTCGACGAACGGGTTCGTCGACATGCTCGGCGATCCGTCCGACAGGTGCTGGGCCGGCGGCCATTCCGCGACCCACATCAGCGCCATCATGAGGGTGCCGCCGACCGCGGCGAGCCGCAGGCCGATGCCCGCGATCAGGGCAGCGCCGATGCCGAGCAGGCCGAGCATGAACAGCCAGTCGGCCCACGCCGCCCCGGCCCAGTCATGGAAGGCGGACTCCATCGGTCCGACGGCAACCCCGCTGAGGAACCCCTGGGTCGGCGAGCCGCCGTCGGTCCATGCCTTGCCGGAGGGGGTGGCGTAGCCGAGGCCGAACGTCTTGTCCAGGAACGCCCACAGGAAGACGAAGCCCGTCAGGATCCGGAGCCCGGCGAAGACGTACGCGCGGGTCGCGGTGTCCGCCGCCGCCGACTCGGCGGGCACGGGAGCCGTCCCGGCCCGGCGCAGGGACGGGACGCCTAATCCCGGACGCCGTGGGGAGTTGTCGTGAACCGCCATGATGCTCATCCCTCCAGGGGTGTGCGACGCGCAGTAGGTGAACGACTCTCGTTACACCTTCAATATCTCGCGTCACAGGCCCCACCGGAAGGGCTGCACGGCCCGGTCTCCGGGTCGAACGGCCCTTTTTCCGGGACCAGTTGGAAGAGCCTGGAAGAGGTCGGACCAGCTCAAAAAAGGTTCAGGCGGTGGGGGCCACTCCGTACAGGGCGCGTCCAGTGACGAGTTCACGCCCGGTGACCGGCCCGGACTCGATGCGGACGAGGACCGCCCGTGCCGCGGGCGCCCGGGAGACCGGGCCGGTGCGGGCCAGGCACTCGTGCTCGGCCGGGTCGGTCACCACCGTGGCCGGGCCCGTGACGACCGCGCTCCAGCCGGCCTGCCGGGCCGCGTCGCCGTCGTCGGCCCCGAAGGCGACCACCGCGCCGTCGATCGCGCGAACCGGTTCCGCGGCCTCGGCAGCACACAGCAAGACCGAACCGCCGCCGTCCAGACCGAAGTCGACCGGCAGCACGGCGGGCAGGGCCCGACGCGTGCAGAGGATGCGGCCGACAGGCACCGTGCCCCTCAGCCGCATACACTCCTGCCGCCCGATTCCGCAAAAGCCGTCACTGGGGTGCACCGGCCCACATCACCCCGGCGACCCATCCCTTCGCGACCTCCTCGAGGCACCCGCCGACGGTGACGTGCCCCCCGGCCTCCGGCGCGGCCACGGCCTTCCTCACGCCGGGCACGGGCTCGATGTCCCGCTCCGAGGCCGAGGCGTCGAGCGGGCCGCCGCTGAACAGCCACGGCCGGCGTCCGGCGGACAGCCCTCCGCCGACCACGAGGCGCCGTACGACGCCACGCCGCCGAGCGGGGCCGTGAACTCCTCGTCGGGGTGGCGGGCGAGTTCGGCATGGGCCTCCTCGCCGTAGCGCGTCGCGTACTCGTCGCCGAGTTCGCGCAGCAGGGGGTCGACCCGCGGATCGGACACGGCCACGTGGACGACCGTCGACTCGCTGGAGGACGGCGGCGGGGGCGGTGGTGCGACGGCCGTCACCCGGGATGACCTTTCGTCGAATGCTCCGGCGCGGCCGGGCCCGGGGCACCTCACGGCCGCCCCGGAGCATCCTCGGTACGGCGCAGGGGCATGGGCCCCGGGTGGAGTCGGGCGGCGGCATGCGGGCCGGATCTCGCGGGTCGTCCGTACGCGGGCCCGGCGCGCGCCGAGCGCGTGGGTACGGCCGTGCGGCGAAGGAGAACTCGGCCCGCGAGGGGCCGCCGGGGGAGGGAAGGGCCGGCCGGACGGCCCGTTGCCGCGTCAGGCGCGACACACCGCGGGCCCCACCCGACCGAAGTCGATGGGGTCACGGGTGACGAGACGCTGCCCGGAATTCATGCGACCGGTTGAGCCGGACGACTCGCTTCTCGTCCACAGCGCCCGGCCCGCTGCATACACGTGCGGAGGCCCTCCGGGCACCTCCCCGGAAGACCTCCTAACGCTCCAAAGGGCGTTGTTCGCCTCAGCCGACGCCGACCGGCGACGCCGTCGTACCGGCGGACTCCGCGGACTCCGCGGTGAGCCGTTCCATGCCGCTGGTGTCCTTCAGCGGCTTCTCCTTGATGAACAGCACGGCGATCACGGCGAGGGCCGCGACGGGCGTGGCCACGAGGAAGAGGTCCGCGGTGGCGACGCCGTAGGCGTGCTCCACGATCTCCCGCATCGGCTCGGGCAGCGTCGTCATGTCGGGCACCCCGCCCCCGCCGGACCCGTTCGAGCCGGCCGGGATGCCCGCTTGCGTCAGGCCCTTGGTCATCTCGGTGGCGACCCGGTTGGCGAGGATGGCCCCAAGCACACTGGTGCCGATGGTGCCACCCATGCTCCGGAAGAAGGACAGCACCGAGGTGGCGGCGCCCAGCTCGGTCGCCGGGACGTCGTTCTGCGCGGCCAGGACCAGGTTCTGCATCAGCATGCCGACGCCGACGCCCATGACGGCCATGTAGACGCTGAGCAGGGCGAAGGGGGTGTCCGTGTCGATGGTGGACAGCAGTCCGAGGCCCGCGGTCATGATGATGGAGCCCGCGACCAGATACACCTTCCACCGGCCGGTGGCAGTGATGATCTGCCCGGCGACGGTCGACGAGACGAGCAGACCGAGGATCATGGGCAGGCTCATCAGACCCGCGACGGTCGGGGACTTGCCCAGGGAGATCTGGAAGTACTGCGAGAGGAAGACGGTGCCGCCGAACATGGCCACACCGACGAGGAGACTCGCGACCGTGGTGAGCGTCACCGTGCGGTTGCGGAAGATGCCGAGGGGGATGATCGGCTCCGGCACACGCGCCTCGACGAGGACCGCGGCGATCAGCAGCAGCACTCCCCCGCCGGTCAGAGCGGCGGTCTGCCACGAGATCCAGTCGAACTCGCGGCCGGCGAACGAGACCCAGATCAGCAGGGTGCAGACACCCGCGACGATCAGGAAGGCGCCCAGGAAGTCGATCTTCGCCTCGCGGCGGACGGTGGGCAGCTTCAGAGTGCGCTGCAGCAGCGCGATGGCGAGCAGCGCGAACGGCACACCGATGAAGAAGCACCAGCGCCAGCCGAGCCAGGGCGTGTCCACCAGAACGCCGCCGATGAGCGGTCCGGCCACGGTGCCGACCGCGAAGACGGCTCCGAAGATGCCGGCGTACTTGCCCAGCCTGCGCGGCGGGATGATGGCCGCCATCACGATCTGTGCCAGAGCCGTGAGTCCACCCGCGCCGACGCCCTGCACCACACGGCTGAAGATCAGCAGTCCCACGTCCTGGGAGAAGCCCGCGAGCAGCGAGCCGACGACGAACAGGGACAGGGAAAACTGGAGCAGCAGCTTCTGGTTGAACAGGTCCGACAGCTTGCCCCACAGGGGCACCGTCGCCGTCATCGCCAGCAGTTCGGCCGTGATGACCCAGGTGTAGGAGGACTGGCTGGCCTCCAGGTCGGCGATGATGCGCGGGAGCGCGTTGGCGACCACGGTGCCGGCCAGAATGGCGACGAACATGCCGGCCATCAGCCCCGACATGGCCTGGAGTATCTGCCGGTTGGTCATGGAGGTGGGTGGCGCCTCTGCGGGCGCCGATGATGAGGTCACTTCAGCTCTTTCACAAACGTTCGAAGGTCGGGTGCGAAACGGATCCGCTCAGGCTTCGTCCACCGGCGCGACCGGCGCGCCCGGTTCCGCGAGTCCGGCGGCCAGGTGGTCGAACACCGTCCGGAAGACGGCCTCGAAGGTGGACTCGTCCTGTCGCACGCACCAGTACTCCACGGCGACGCGGACCGCCGTGGTGCCCACTGCGGCCAGCAGTCTCGGATACAGCCCCAGGGCCTGCCTCCGCAGCTGCCCCTCGGCCGTTTCGAAGGGGGGACGGTCCCCGGTGAACAGCGGCGAACCGGCGCCGATGCGCTCCGCGAGCGTCTCGGCCAGGCTGAACTCGTCCTCGATGTGGGCGCCGACACTGCGCGCGAGCAGGTGCGGTGACCTGCGCAGCACTTCGGAGTACAGCCGCCACAGCTCGTGCTGCTGTTCCACCTCTCCCAGTTCCGCGGCCAGCGCGTCGCGCAGCGCCACCAGCGGGGAGACGTCGGCGGGCGCGGCGAGCACCGCCTGCCGGACGCGCACGCTCGACTCCGCGCCCACCATCACGAACGCCTCGTCACGGGAGTCGAAGTAGTTGAAGAACGTGCGGGGCGATACACCGACCGCCTCGCTGATCGCGTCGACGGTGACGTTCTCCGCGCCGTGCTCCGCCGCCAGCCGCACCGCGGCCGCCACCAGAGCAGCGCGGGTCTCCCGCTTCTTGCGGCCCCGAAGCCCACCCTCTGCGGGGTCCCTGTTAAGCACGTCGTGCAGGATACGCAAATATGCAGAGCCTGCAAAAACACATCCGGCCTCGCTCCGGCCCTCTGCCTCTCCCTGCGTTCCTGTGACCGCCTCGGGGATACGGGGTGAGGCAGCCGCCCGTGGCGGTGAAGTGCTCCGTGGCGGGGAGTGCGTCGCCGTCACAGGGCGGACGAACCTCGTCGTCTCGGCCCCGTGCCGCAGCACCGAGGAGCTCTACACGTTCCTCAGCGAGGGGGTCGGCGCGCTGCCCGGCGTCCGCACGGCGGAGACCGTCCTCACGCTCCGCCGGGTCGGGACCCTCACCTCCGAGCACGGGTGACACCGGGGCCGGAGGCGCGTACGGGGTTCCGTGAGCTCCCTGCCGGCCGCGTGCGACGGTTCATCCGGGTGTCGTCCAGCGGGGGGCCGTCTCGGCCCAGGCCCTCTCCCATGCGGCGAGGTTGCGGCGGCGCACGGCGTGGCGGGTCACGGCGTGGGCGGCGGCGCCGGTGAGGGCGATTCCGACGGCGGCGAGGAGGGCACAGCCCATGCTGCGGCTGCGGACCTCTTCACGCGTCAGCGGCGGCTCACTCGCCTCGCCGTCGGCGGTGACCCAGATGCGCACCGGGGTGCCGGCCGACAGACCCGGTGGGACCTCGGCCCGGGTGGTGGCGGTGCGCCCGTCGGGGGTGGTGAAACGGACCTCGGCCGGGTAACGGGCGAGCTTCGCCTCGTCGGATCCGGGCTCCGGATGGCGCGGGACGTCCTCGGTGAGGGTCGCGCTCGTCTCGTGCCGGGTCAGGGTCTGGTGGCGGGCCGCGTCCGCGTAGTGGCGGTGGGCGAGATCCGCGACGACGGCGCCGGCCACCGGCGCCACGGCCAGTACGGCGAGCAGCAGCCCGAGGCCGAGCCGGGCCTGGAGACGGTCGGTGGGGCGGCGCAGGGGGTTGGACCGCCAGTGCCACGGCCGGGTGCCCGGGGGCGGGCCGAGACGGGGTCCCGGGGGCGGCTGTGCGGGAGGAATGGTCCCCGCCACGTCGTAACTCCTTCGGGGTGGGTCGTGTCGGGGCGCGGGTCACGTACGCGAGTCACCGGCGCCCGGCGGAATGTGCCGGGCGCCGGTGACGGGGCCCTTCGCGCGCGACACCCCCTCGGTGAGGTGCGCACCGTGGTGCCCCACCGGGAGCGGTCCGGTGGGGTGGATGTCCGCGGCGAGGGCGGCCACCGCCCGCGCGCCCGGGACGGTGGATGCAGCGCGCGGGCGGAGGAATTCGGCGGCCGGGCGGGTCACCCGCGTACGTGCCCCGCACACGGGCTGTCCGCCCGCACGCGCCTCGTACGCATGTGCTCCGTCCGGTCCGGCGGCCGGTGGTGTGCCGGGGTCACCGCGCGGCCTCCCGCACCTGCTGGCAGCGGGCGCAGTAGCGGGCCTGCGGAACGATCAGCAGCCGGTCGCGCTCGACGCGGCCGCGGCACAGGTGGCAGACGCCGTAGCCCCCGGTGTCCATGCGGGTGAGCGCCGCCTCCACGTCGGCGAGCACCATCCGGGCGGACGCGGCGAGCCTTACCTGGACCTCGAGCTGGCCGGCGACCGGCGGTCCGCCCGGGTCCCCCGGATGCGGCCCCGCATCGACGGCGAACTGGCGCAGCTGGTCCCGGCGGAACACCTGTTGCTCACACAGGTTCGCACGCAGCAGGGCGAGGTCCTCGGATGTGAGGACCTCGTCGTGCTCGTCGATCGTCTGGTGGGTCACCACTGCACCCCCTTTGGGCGGAGCGGGAGAGGAACACGGACGGGGCGGGGCCGGCGACGGGTACGGTCAGGCCGCGCGGCTCTGGCACGAGACGCAGTACCGGGTGTGCGGGAGGATCTCCAGCCGCTCCGCCGGAACGGGCTTGGAACAGCCCAGGCAGGTGCCGTAGCTGCCGTCCTCGACACGGGCGAAGGCCTCGTCGATCTCCTTGAGGACGCGCTTGATGGCGTCCCGCTGGTTGACCAGCAGGTGGTCGTCGGGGCTCTGTCCGGTGTCGTCGAGGGCCTTGAGTTGTGCCACCCGTGTGGTGCGCGCGTGTTCGAGGCGCTGCCGGATCTGGTCCACGGCGGGGTGGTCGGTGCGCGATTCGGTCAGGGGCAGGTCGAGCGACACGGAAGTCTCCTCGGGTGGCAGATGGGCGATTCATCACCATCGCCGTTTCCCCGCCCGGAACCCATCGGGCGCGATACCCATCTCCGCCGGGTCCGAGGACCCACCCAGGAAGGCATGGGCCCGCCGGCCGGGCGAAAATGGGTCACGGAGCCCATCGACCGGAGGACGTCGGCTCGTGCACTCTTTCAGTTTCACTGTTCGCCGGGATCAGGGACCGCTGCCGCATCGGGTGTCGCGGTGCCCGACAGTAGAGGCAGACGAAAGAGGAAAGGCGTGACCTCCGTGTCCCTGTACTGGCGGATCTTCGGACTCAACGCGGTGGTGCTGGGTGCGGCCACCTCGTTGCTGCTGTGGGCTCCGGTAACCGTGTCCGTGCCGGTGCTGCTGACCGAGGCGGTGATCCTCGTGGGCGGCATGAGTGTGATGCTCGTCGCCAACGCGGCCCTGCTGCGGATCGGGCTCGCCCCGCTGGGCCGGGTGACCCGGCTGATGACCACCGTCGACCTGCTGCGGCCCGGTCAGCGGCTTCCGGTGCGCGGCGGCGGGGAGGTCGCCGAGCTGGTCAGCACGTTCAACGCCATGCTGGAGCGGCTGGAGAAGGAGCGCGCCGCGAGCAGCGCCCGCGCCCTGCTCGCCCAGGAGGCGGAGCGGCGCCGGATCGCCGCCGAACTCCACGACGAGGTCGGGCAGAGCATGACCGCCATCCTGCTGGCCCTGAAGCGGGTCGCCGACGAGTCGCCCGCTCCGCTGCGCGGCGAGATCCAGCAGGTGCAGGAGATCACCCGGGAGAGTCTGGACGAGGTCCGCCGGCTGGTGCGCCGACTGCGTCCGGGCGTACTGGACGATCTCGGTCTGATCAGTGCGGTCACCTCGCTCGCCACCGAGTTCGCCACGCACACCGGGCTGCGGGTGCATCGCCGTTTCGGCGCCGATCTGCCCACTCTGGACAACGGTACGGAGCTGGTGATCTACCGTGTGGCGCAGGAGAGTCTGACCAATGTCGCCCGGCATGCCGAGGCGCGTTCCGCGACGGTGAGCCTGTACCGGGACGACGACCGTGTCGTCCTCGAGGTGACCGACGACGGCCGTGGCATCGGCGCCGCCCACGAGGGGGCCGGCCTGCGCGGCATGCGTGAACGGGCCCTGCTCATCGGGGCCACACTGGACGTCACTCCCGTTACCCGGACCGGTACCCGGATCCGGCTGGCCGTGCCCGCCGTCAGGAAGCAGTCATGAATCACCAGACCCCACCCGCCACGATCCGGATCCTGCTCGCCGACGACCATGCCCTGGTGCGCCGCGGCGTCCGGCTGATCCTCGACCGGGAGCCGGACCTGGAGGTCGTGGCCGAGGCCGGTGACGGTGCGGAGGCGGTCTCCATGGCCCGCACCCAGGAGATCGACCTGGCGGTGCTGGACATCGCCATGCCCCGGATGACCGGTCTGCAGGCCGCCCGTGAGCTGTCCGCGCTGAAGCCGGGCCTGCGCATCCTGATGCTGACGATGCACGACAACGAGCAGTACCTGTTCCAGGCGCTCAAGGCCGGGGCCGGCGGGTACGTGCTGAAGTCGGTCGCCGACCGCGATCTGGTCGCCGCCTGCCGGGCCGCGATGCGGGACGAGCCGTTCCTGTACCCGGGGGCGGTCACCGCCCTGATCCGCAACTACCTCGACCGGGTCCAGCACGGCGAGGAGGCACCCCAGCTGCTGACCCCGCGCGAGGAGGAGGTGCTCAAGCTGGTCGCCGAAGGACACTCGTCGAAGGAGATCGCCGAGATGCTCTTCATCAGCATCAAGACGGTGCAGCGGCACCGCGAGAACCTGCTGAGCAAGCTGGGGCTGCGGGATCGCCTGGATCTGACCCGTTACGCCATCCGCGCGGGGCTCGTCGAGCCTTGACCACCGCCCTGCCGGGACACGCTTCCCGCACCGCCCGCCTTCCGCTCCCCGCCGTCGCGGTCCTGGCCGCCCTGGCCGCCGTACTCCTGACTCTGGGGTTCGGCCCCACCGACGACCCGTGGACCGTCCCCGGGGCGCAGTCACCCGGCTACGACGCCCCTGCGGCGCCCGGTGCCCCTGCGTCCGACGGGCCGGGGCCGTCCGTTCCGGACCCCCCCGCCGCGCCCGGGACCCACTCGTCCGACGTCCGTCCGCACACCGACGACGGCTGCACCGCCCGTATCGTCCCCCTGAGGCCGCAGCGCGATGCCGGGGAGCGCACGGTGCCGGCGGGCCATCTGCTCTTCACTCCCGCGCACACCCCCCGCGTACCTCCGCGGCCGGCCCGGCCCGCCCCGGCGGCCGGGCACACGTCACCCGCCGCCGCCCACATGCCGTCGGACCTCGGCCGGGCGCCTCCCGGAGCCTCCAGCACATGAGAGCCCCCTCCCTCTTCCTCTCCGCCGCGCCCCAGACCGGCCGCGGCGTGACTGCTGGAGTCATCTGTGAAAAGTTCCGCCCGTATCCGGGCGTTGTTCGCACTTGCCGTGATCGTCATGTCCATCTACATCGCCGTGACGGTACCCATCCGCCTGGGACTCGACCTGCGCGGCGGTACCCAGATCGTGCTGGAGACCCGTTCCACCGAAACCGTCGAGGCCGACGGCGAGTCGACGGACCGCACGCTCGAGGTGCTGCGCGGCCGGATCGACGCGCTCGGTGTCGCCGAGCCCACCATCGTCCGCTCCGGAGACAACAGGATCATCGTCGAGCTGCCCGGCGTGCAGGACCCGCGGAAGGCCGCCGAGGTGCTGGGCCGTACCGCGCAGCTCACCGTCCACCCGGTGCTCGGCCCCGGTATCGAATCAGACCCCGACAAGGCGCTGCCGAAGGGCGAACGCGTGCTGGCCGACGAGGCCGGGGAGCGGCTCCACCTGGCCCCCGCCGCGCTCACCGGCCAGGACGTGAAGGGCGCCGAGGCCACCTTCGACCAGCAGAGCGGCGCCGGCTGGCTCGTCAGCGTGGACTTCGCGGACGACAAGGGCTGGTCGAAACTGACCGGCGAGGCGGCCTGCAACCCCGCGGGCGATCACAAGCGCCGGGTCGCGATCGTGCTGGACAACAAGATCATCTCGTCGCCGCAGGTCGACCCGTCCGTGGCCTGTGGGGCCGGTATCACCGGCGGGTCCACCCAGATCACCGGGTCCTTCACCAGTGACGATTCCAAGGAGCTCGCCCTGCTCATCAGCGGCGGTGCTCTTCCGGTGCCGGTCGAGACGGTCGAGCAGCGGACCGTGGGCCCGACGCTGGGCGCCGAGGCCATCGAGTCGAGCGCCTGGGCCGCCGCCCTGGGCACCGCCCTCACCGCGCTGTTCATCATCGTCGTCTACCGGCTGATGGGTTTCCTGGCCATCGCGGCCCTGGCCTGCTACGGCGTGATCTCCTACGCCGCCCTCGCGGGCCTCGGCGCGACCCTGACCCTGCCGGGTCTGGCCGGTTTCGTCCTGGCGATCGGTATGGCCGTCGACGCCAACGTGCTGGTCTTCGAACGAGCGCGCGAGGAGTACGGCAAACGCAACCGGCCCAGCAGCCGCTCGGCCCTGACCGCCGGCTTCAAGGGCGCCTTCAGCGCGATCGCCGACTCCAACATCACCACGCTCATCGCGGCGGGGCTGCTGTTCCTGCTCGCCTCCGGTCCGGTGAAGGGCTTCGGCGTCACCCTGGCCATCGGTGTCCTCGCCTCCATGATCAGCGCACTGGTGATCACGCGGGTGCTGGCCGAGTTCGCCGTGGAGCGCCGCTGGGTGCACCGCCGTCCCAAGCTCACCGGCCTGGCCTCCATCGGGCGGGTCCGTGAGTACCTCACCCGTCGCGACCCGCAGCTGATGCGCCGCCCGCGCCGCTGGCTGGCGGTGTCCCTCGTCGTGCTGATCGTCACCGGCGCCGGCATCGTGGTGCGCGGGCTGAACTTCGGTGTCGAGTTCACCGGCGGCCGGCTGATCGAGTACTCGACCACCAAGACCGTCGATCCGGACCAGGCCCGCACGGCCCTGGCCGACGTCGGCTTCCCGCAGGCCGTCGTGCAGTCCTCCGGGGACAACGGGCTGACGGTGCGCACCGATGAGCTGAGCAACGCCGAGGCGGTCAAGGTCGCCGAGGCCATCGACGAGGTCGGCGGCGGGGCGGAGAAGGTCCGCGACGAGCTGATCGGCCCGAGCCTCGGCGACGAACTGCGCCGCAACGCGCTGATCGCGCTCGGCCTGGCCCTCGGCGCCCAGCTCCTGTACCTCGCCTTCCGGTTCCGCTGGATGTTCGGTACGGCGGCGGTCAGCACCCTGGCCCACGACGTGGTGATCCTCACCGGCATCTTCGCGTGGCTGGGCAAGCCGATCGACGGGGTCTTCCTGGCCGCACTGCTCACCGTGGTCGGTTACTCGGTGAACGACTCCGTCGTGGTCTTCGACCGCGTCCGGGAACTGTGGCAGAAGGATCCCAAGGCGCCCCTGGCCCAGTCCACCAACCTGGCGGTCCTGCAGACGGTGCCCCGTACGGTGAACACCGGTATCGGTGTGATCTTCATCCTGGCCTCGCTGGCTCTGCTGGGCGGTGACTCGCTGACCGACTTCGCACTCGCCCTGCTGATCGGCATGCTGGTGGGCACGTACTCGTCGGTCCTGACCGCGTCGCCGCTCGCCATCGAGCTCGACGCGTACGCGAGCGGCGGCCGTGGTCGCGGCCGTGGCCGGGGTCGTGGCCGGAGCCGGGGCCGGAGCGATTCCGGGCGCGGGAAGTCCGGCGCCGGGGAGAGCTCGAGCCTGGCGAAGGCCACCAGCCAGGGAACCTGACGCCGAGCGGCTCCTTTGCGGGGAGCCGCCGTGCGCACG
>NZ_JBHSPC010000101.1:39166-76007 GCF_042656345.1 Streptomyces incanus | reverse complement strand
GCCGACCTCGATCCCGGGGTCGGCGGCGGCGCTGTGTGACGGGCCGGGCGGGGGCCTACACCGCCGCCGGTGCGCTGCGGCCGTGGCCGGGGCCGGGGTCCGCCGGCCGGGGGGCGAACCGGGTGTGGTGCAGTGCGGCGTAGCGGCCGCCGGCCTCCAGCAGTTCCTCGTGCGTGCCCCGTTCCACGATCCGGCCGGCCTCGACGACCAGGATCCGGTCCGCGGTCCGGACGGTGGACAGCCGGTGGGCGATGACGAGGGCCGTCCTGCCCACCAGTGCCTCCGTGAGCGCCTCCTGGACGGCCGCCTCGGAGGTGTTGTCCAGGTGGGCGGTGGCCTCGTCGAGGAGGACGACCCGCTGCCGGGCGAGGAGCAGCCGGGCGATGGTCATACGCTGGCGCTCACCGCCGGAGAACCGGTAGCCGCGTTCCCCGACCACCGTGTCCAGACCGTCGGGCAGGGACCGTACGAGGTCGTCCAGGCGGGCGCGGCGCAGCGCGTCCCAGAGTTCGGGCTCGCTCGCCCCGGGTCCGGCCAGGAGCAGGTTGGCACGAACGGTGTCGTGGAAGAGGTGGCCGTCCTGGGTGACCATGCCGAGGGTGTCGCGCAGCGATCCCGCGGTCAGGTCCCGGACGTCGACGCCGCCCACCCGCACCGCGCCCGAGTCGACGTCGTAGAGGCGCGGGAGCAGCTGCGCGATGGTCGACTTGCCGGCGCCGGAGGAGCCGACGAGGGCCACGGTCTGCCCGGGTTCGACACGGAAGGAGATGCCGTGCAGGACCTCGGCGCCACCGCGCGTGTCCAGGGCGGCGACCTCCTCCAGGGAGGCGAGGGAGACCTTGTCCGCGGACGGGTAGCCGAAGCGGACGTCGTCGAACTCGACGGAGACCGGGCCGTCGGGCACGTCCCGGGCGTCCGGCTTCTCCTCGATGAGCGGCTTCAGGTCCAGCACCTCGAAGACCCGTTCGAAGCTGACCAGGGCACTCATCACCTCCACCCGCGCCCCTGCGAGGGAGGTCAGCGGCGCGTACAGGCGGGTCAGCAGCAGTGCCAGGGACACGACCGCGCCGGGCTCCAGGGAACCGCGCAGGGCGAGGTGGCCGCCGACGCCGTAGACGAGGGCCAGGGCGAGGGCGGAGACGAGGGTGAGCGCGGTGATGAACACGGTCTGGGCGGTGGCCGTCCGTACGCCGATGTCCCGGACCCGGCGGGCGCGCACCGCGAACTCCTCCGACTCCTCCTGCGGGCGGCCGAAGAGTTTGACCAGGGTGGCGCCGGGCGCCGAGAAGCGCTCGGTCATCCGCGTGCCCATGGCCGCGTTCAGGGCGGCGGCCTCGCGCTGCAGCCCGGCCATGCGGCGGCCCATGCGCCGGGCGGGAACCACGAACACCGGCAGCAGCACCAGGGCGAGCAGGGTGATCCGCCAGGACAGGGTGAGCATCACGGCCAGGGCGAGCACCAGCGTGACGACGTTGCCGACCACGGTGGACAGGGTGTTGCTGAAGGCCCGCTGGGCGCCGATCACGTCGTTGTTGAGACGGGAGACGAGCGCGCCCGTACGGGTGCGGGTGAAGAACGCGACCGGCATCCGCTGCACATGGTCGAAGACGGCGGTCCGCAGATCGAGGATGAGTTCCTCGCCGAGCGAGGCCGACAGCCTCCGGCCGAGGATGCCGAGGGCCGCCTCCACCACCGCGATCAGCGCGATGAGCAGGGCCAGCCGGACGACCGTAGCCGAGTCTCCGTCGGACACGATGGTGTCGACGACGCGTCCGGCCAGTACGGGGGTGGCGACGGCCAGCAGCGCGGTGGCGGCTCCGAGCAGGACGAAGAGGGTCATGCGGCGGCGGTGCGGGCGGGCGAACCCCGCGATGCGGCGTAGCGTTTCCCGCGCGAAGGGGCGGCGTTCCTCCTCGGCGTTCATGACGCTGTGCAACTGGGTCCAGGCGGTGGTCTCCATGCTCATGCCGGAGAAGGTAGAACCTCAAGCATTGTTGAGGTCAAGGCCCGCCACTCGTTCGGGGCATATGAGGTCCGTATGACGCTCCAGCAGCCGCTGCCCAGCCGTAAGCCGCCGTCCGGCCTGCCGCCACCCGCAGTTGGCGCGGGGCGGAAAGGCTACCTTGATGTGACGCGGACCATCCGCAGGATCCTGTACGTCCTTCCCCTGCTGCTCGTGACCGTGGCCGCGGTGCGGCAGCGGTCGGTGCTCGCCGACGGCTTCGTCCATCTGGGCACCGCGCGGTGGCCCTGGCTGCTGGCCGCGGCCGGCTCGACCTGTCTGACCTGGGTGGCCGCCGCGTGCACCCGGCAGGGCGCGGTCCTCGAACGGCTCCCCGCGCGGCGGCTGCTGGCCACGCAGTTCGCGGCGGGCGCGGCCAACCATCTGCTGCCGACGGGGCTGGGGGCGAGCGCGGTCAACCTGCGGTTCATGACGGTGTGCGGGCTGTCCCTGACCCGCTCCTCGGCCGCCCTCGCGCTGTATCTGCTGGCGGAGTCCATCGGCCGGGTGGCCCTGCTGGGTGCGCTGCTCGTCGTGTTCCCGGACGTGCTGCGCCCCGGATCCCTACCGCCCGAGGGCGCGTTGGGCCCCCTGCTGCTCGTGCTCGGCGCGGTGCTGGTCGCCACGGCGGCCGTGCTCGCGCTCGTACGGCGGGTACGGACGGCCGTGCTCTCCTTCCTGCGGACGGCACTCGGCGAGGCCCGGTCGGTGCACACCCGGCCGTCGAGGGCACTGGCGCTGTGGGGCGGGGCGCTCGCGTTCCCGGCGCTGCAGGCGGCGTCGCTGATCCTGGTGGGGCTGGCGCTGGGACTGTCGGTGCCGGTCGCGCACATGGCGGTGGCGTATCTCGCGGCGACCGTCGCGGTCGCGCTGGTGCCCACGCCGGGCGGCCTCGGTTCGGTGGAGGCTGCCCTGATCGTGGCGCTGGTCGCGGTGGGCGGGGCGGCCGCTGTGGCCACGGCGGTGGTGCTGGCGTTCCGGATCGTCACGGTGTGGCTGCCGTTGCTGCCCGGAGCGCTGACGCTGGGCGCGCTGGTGCGGCTGAAGGTGATCTGACCAGGGCGGCAGCAGGGCGCCTCCCGGCCACGGCGTGGTACGAACTGCCCTTTCGGATACGGCAGGATGAGCGATCGTGCCGACCGCCGGCCGGCCGGTTCTGCACGGCGCACCCTCCCGGGCCGCACTCTCCCGGACACCCCCGAACGCGAGCAGGTGACGAGACGTGACACGACATCACATACGCCCCACGGCAAGGGTGCTCGCCGGAGGTGAGCGATGACGCGCGCGCTCACCATGAACGATGTGCTGTTCGCCGGTATCGCGATCGTCGCGGGCCTGGTCGCGGCGTTCCTGCTGCGCATGCTGCTGCGCTGGCTGGGCCGGCATGCGGACCGGACCCAGTGGCGCGGCGACGACGTCGCCGTGGACGCCCTGCGCATGATCGCGCCGTGGGCGGCCCTCGCGGGCGGTGCCGCGTCCGCGGCGGCCACGCTGCCGCTGACCCGGACCGTGCAGCACCACGTCAACCAGACGCTGACGGTGCTGGTCATCTTCGCGGCGACGCTGTCGGTGTCACGGGTGGTGGCCGGCCTGGTGCAGTCGGTGACCCAGGCCCGGTCCGGTGTCGCCGGCTCGGCCACGATCTTCATGAACATCACCCGGATCCTGGTCCTGGCGATCGGCTTCCTGGTGGTGCTCCAGACGCTGGGCATCTCCATCGCCCCGATGCTCACCGCTCTGGGCGTCGGCGGTCTGGCGGTCGCGCTGGCGCTCCAGGACACGCTCGCCAACCTGTTCGCGGGCATCCACATCCTCGCCTCCAAGACCGTCCAGCCCGGTGACTACATCCGGCTGAGCAGCGGCGAGGAGGGCTACGTCGAGGACATCAACTGGCGTCAGACGACGGTCCGCGCGCTCTCCAACAACCTGGTGGTCATCCCCAACGGGCAGCTCGCGAAGACGAACATGACCAACTTCATGCGTCCCGAGCAGGAGCTCACCATCCTGGTGCAGGCCGGAGTGTCGTACGACAGCGACCTGGAGCAGGTCGAGGAGGTGACCAAGGAGGTCGTCACCGAGGTGATGACGGAGATCACCGGTGCGCTCCCGGAGCACGAGCCGGCGGTACGTTTCCACACCTTCGGCGACTCCCGCATCGGATTCACCGTGATCCTCGGCGTCGGCGAGTTCAGCGACCAGTACCGGATCAAGCACGAGTTCATCAAGCGCCTGCACCGGCGCTACCGCGAGGAGGGCATCCGCATTCCGTCGCCCGCGCGGACGGTGGCGTTGCAGCAGGGCTCGGTGGTGTTCCCGCAGCAGCGCGGCACCGAGCCGGAGCCGGGCGACATGACGGCGTTCCGCCCGGTGTGACGCACGGCCCCGGTGTGACGCAGGGCGGGCGCGGCCCGCGGTGGGCGGGCGCGGCGGCCGCCCACCGCCGGGGTCCGAAACCCATGGGAGCCGACACCGTCGGCCCCCATGCGGTCCGGACCCCTGTCGAGCTCAGGGCGCGTACGGGATATCTTGATGTCGAGCAATGTTGCAGACGGACGTGGAGCGGAGCACCCGGTGACTGACTCGACCATCATCTATACGCACACTGACGAGGCCCCCGCACTGGCGACGTATTCGTTCCTGCCGGTGGTCCGGGCGTACGCCTCACAGGCCGGTGTCCCCGTGGAGACGCGTGACATCTCGCTGGCCGGACGCATCATCGCCGTGTTCCCGGAGCACCTCACCGAGGACCAGCGCATCCCGGACGCCCTCGCCGAGCTCGGTGAGCTGGCGAAGACCCCCGCGGCCAACATCATCAAGCTGCCGAACGTCTCGGCGTCGATCCCGCAGCTCAAGGCCGCGGTCGCCGAGCTCCAGGGCCAGGGCTACGCGCTGCCGGACTACCCGGACGACCCGAAGACCGACGAGGAGCGCGAGATCCGCGCCCGCTACGACAGGATCAAGGGTTCCGCCGTGAACCCGGTCCTGCGTGAGGGCAACTCCGACCGGCGCGCCCCCGCCTCGGTGAAGAACTACGCCAAGAACCACCCGCACCGCATGGGTGCCTGGAGCGCCGACTCCAGGACCAATGTGGCGACGATGGGCGAGAACGACTTCCGCTCCACCGAGAAGTCCGCGGTGATCGCCGCGGACGGCGCGCTGCGCATCGAGCTGGTCGGCGACGACGGCACCACCACAGTGCTGCGCGAGTCCGTACCCGTCCTGAAGGACGAGGTCGTCGACGCCTCCGTGATGCGGGTCGCCGCGCTGCGCGAGTTCCTCATCGCGCAGGTCGCCCGCGCCAAGCAGGAGGGTGTGCTGTTCTCCGTGCACCTGAAGGCCACGATGATGAAGGTCTCCGACCCGATCGTCTTCGGCCACGTGGTGCGCGTCTTCTTCCCGAAGACGTTCGCGCAGTACGGCGAGCAGCTCGCCGCGGCCGGCCTCAGCCCGAACGACGGTCTGGGCGGCATCTACAAGGGCCTCGAGGGCCTGCCCGAGGGCGCGGAGATCAAGGCGTCCTTCGACGCCGAGCTCGCCGAGGGCCCGGCGCTGGCGATGGTCGACTCCGACAAGGGCATCAGCAACCTGCACGTCCCCTCGGACGTCATCGTGGACGCCTCCATGCCGGCCATGATCCGCACCTCCGGCCACATGTGGGGCCCCGACGGCCAGGAGGCCGACACCCTCGCGGTGCTGCCGGACTCCAGCTACTCCGGCGTATACCAGGCCGTGATCGAGGACTGCCGCGCCAACGGCGCCTTCGACCCGTCCACGATGGGCTCGGTCCCCAACGTCGGCCTGATGGCGCAGAAGGCCGAGGAGTACGGCAGCCACGACAAGACCTTCGAGATCCCGGTCACCGGCACCGTCCGCCTGGTCGACCAGGCCGGCGACGTCGTCCTGGAGCAGACCGTCTCCGCCGGCGACATCTTCCGCGCCTGCCAGACCAAGGACGCGCCGATCCGCGACTGGGTGAAGCTGGCCGTCACCCGCGCCCGCGCCACCGGCTCCCCGGCCGTGTTCTGGCTGGACGAGACCCGCGCCCACGACGCCAACCTGATCGCCAAGGTCGAGCAGTACCTGGCCGAGCACGACACCGAGGGCCTGGACATCCGCGTCCTGAACCCGGTCGAGGCCACCAAGCTGTCGGTGGAGCGCATCCGCCGCGGCGAGGACACCATCTCGGTCACCGGCAACGTGCTGCGCGACTACCTCACCGACCTGTTCCCGATCCTGGAGCTGGGCACCAGCGCCAAAATGCTGTCGGTCGTCCCGCTGATGGCGGGCGGCGGCCTGTTCGAGACGGGTGCGGGCGGTTCCGCGCCCAAGCACGTGCAGCAGCTGGTCAAGGAGAACTACCTGCGCTGGGACTCCCTGGGCGAGTTCTTCGCCCTGGTGCCGTCCCTGGAGCAGTTCGCCGAGACCACGGGCAACACCCGCGCCAAGGTCCTCGCCGACACGCTCGACCGGGCCACGGCGACCTTCCTCAACGAGGACAAGTCCCCGAGCCGTCGCCTCGGCGGCATCGACAACCGCGGCAGCCACTTCTACCTGTCCCTGTACTGGGCGCAGGAGCTGGCCGGGCAGACCGAGGACGCCGACCTGGCGAAGGCCTTCGCCCCGCTCGCCGAGACCCTCGCCACGAACGAGCAGAAGATCGTCGACGAGCTGATCGCCGTCCAGGGCAAGCCGGTCGAGATCGGCGGCTACTACCAGCCCGACCCGGCCAAGGCCGCCGCGGTCATGCGTCCGTCCACCACCTGGAACGAGGCGCTCGCGTCGCTGAGCTGACGCGAGCAGGCAAAGGATCCACTGGCTCCGCCCCGGTCGGCATGACGCCCGGCCGGGGCGGAGCCGTGTTCGGCGCCGGCCGGGCCGGCGGGCCGTGCCCCGGTCACATCACGTTCGTGAACGCCGCGTGAAGAGACCGACCACTTACTGAGACGCCATCTCATTTTCAGCCCCCCTCGTCGTAGCATCGAGCTGGTGACACGCTGCCACCGCGACCGCGCACGTGTCACCACTACGGCGTGTCGCGCGAGAAGCCGACACCTACGTCGGCACGTGGTCTTTCCCGACGCCCTGATCCCCAGGGACATCCGGCACGCCCCCGCACCCCACCGGTACATCCGCGGATCCGCACGCCCACCCGTCGTCCGCGCCCGCACTGCGCACGAGGAGCACACCGTGAGTCAGCCCACCGAACCCGCCCTCGCCGGTCACACTCCCGAGGAGACGTCCACCGGTCCCGACATGTCGGCCTGGTCGTTCGAGACGAAGCAGATCCACGCCGGCGCCGAGCCCGATCCCACGACCGGGTCCCGGGCCACGCCGATCTACCAGACGTCCTCGTTCGTGTTCCGGGACACCCAGCACGCGGCCGACCTCTTCTCGCTGGCGGAGCCGGGGAACATCTACACCCGCATCCACAACCCCACCCAGGACGTCTTCGAGCAGCGCGTCGCCGCCCTGGAGGGCGGTGTGGCGGCGGTGGCGCTGTCCTCGGGGCAGGCCGCGCAGACGCTGGCCCTCCTGACACTCGCCGGGGCCGGCGACCACATCGTCTCGGCCTCCTCGCTGTACGGCGGAACGTACAACCTCTTCCGGCACACCCTGCCGAAGTTCGGCATCGAGGTGTCCTTCGTCGACGATCCCGACGACGCCGATGCCTGGCGGGCGGCCGTCCGGCCGAACACCAAGGCGTTCTTCGCCGAGACGCTGGGCAATCCGCGGGGCAACGTGCTCGACGTGCGGGCGGTCGCGGACGCGGCGCACGGGGCGGGCGTGCCGCTGGTCGTGGACAACACGCTCCCCACGCCCTATCTGCTGCGCCCGCTCGAGCACGGCGCGGACATCGTGGTGCACTCGGCGACGAAGTTCCTCGGTGGGCACGGCACCACGCTCGGCGGAGTGGTCGTGGACGGCGGCACCTTCGACTTCGGCGCGCACGCCGAGCGGTTCCCGGACTTCACCGAGCCCGACCCCAGCTACCACGGCCTGCGCTACTGGCCGGCGCTCGGGCCCGGTGCGTTCGCGATCAAGCTGCGCGTCCAGTTGCTGCGCGACCTCGGACCGGCCATCGCCCCGCACTCCGCCTTCCTGCTGCTGCAGGGCGTGGAGACGCTGAGCCTGCGCATGGAGCGGCAGTCCGCCAACGCGCAGGCGCTGGCGGAGTGGCTGGAGCAGCGTGACGAGGTGGCGGTGGTGCACTACCCGGGCCTGCCGTCCAGCCGCTGGCACGAGGCAGCGCGGACGTACCTCCCCCGCGGTGCCGGCGCGGTGTTCTCCTTCGAACTGAAGGGCGGTGTCGAAGCGGGCAAGCGGTTCGTGGACGGTGTGGAGCTGTTCAGCCACCTCGCCAACATCGGTGATGTGCGCAGCCTGATCATCCACCCGGCGTCCACCACCCACAGCCAGCTGGACGAGGAGCAGCTCGAGGCGACCGGCACCGCGCCGGGTCTGGTGCGGCTCTCGGTCGGCATCGAGAGCCTCGTCGACCTCACGGCCGACCTGGAGTCCGGTTTCCGCGCGGCCAAGGGTGCCCCCTGAGCGCCTTCGCAGCCTCCGGAACATCGGTTCCCCTCCCGTCGGCCACCGGGGCCTGGCAGGAGGGGGACCCGCCCGGACGGCGTCAATGGCATGTCCTCGGTACGCCGCTGCCACTGGAGGCGGGCGGTGAACTCCCCGGTGCGGAATTGGCGTTCGAGACCTGGGGGCGGCTTGCGCCGGACGGGTCCAATGCCGTCCTGGTGCTGCACGCGCTCACCGGTGACAGTCATGCGGCCGGACCGGCCGGCCCCGGTCATCCCACGGCGGGCTGGTGGGACGGGCTGATCGGGCCCGGGCTGGCCCTCGACACCGACCGCTGGTTCGTCGTCGCCCCGAACGTGCTGGGCGGCTGCCAGGGCAGCACGGGACCGGCCTCGCCGCGCCCCGGCGGGCGGCGCCGGTGGGGCGATGCCTTCCCGTACCTGACCCAGCGGGACCAGGTCGCCGCCGAGGCCCGGCTGGCGGACGCGCTCGGCGTCGGGACGTGGGCGCTGGTCGTCGGCGGTTCGATGGGCGGGATGCGTGCCGTGGAGTGGGCGGTGACGCATCCGGACCGCACAGGGGCACTGCTGCTGCTCGCCACCGCGGCGGCCGCGAGTGGCGAGCAGATCGCCTGGTCCACCCTCCAGCTGCACGCCATTCGCAGTGATCCGCACTGGCGCGGCGGCGACTACCACGAAACCGGCCGGGGCCCGCACGCGGGACTGGGGATCGCCCGCCGCATCGCCCACGTCACCTACCGGAGCGAGCCGGAACTGTCGGCCCGGTTCGGCCGGGAGCCGCAGGGTACGGAGGATCCGTGGCGCGGCGGCCGGTACCAGGTCGAGTCGTACCTCGACCACCACGCGGTCAAGCTCGCCCGGAGGTTCGACGCGGGCAGCTACGTGGTGTTGACGGAGGCGATGAACGGCCACGACGTGGGACGCGGCCGGGGTGGCGTCCCTGCCGCCCTGCGCCGGGTGACCGCGCCCGCGCTGGTGGCCGGGGTCGACTCGGACCGTCTCTATCCGCTGTCCCAGCAGGCCGAGCTGGCCGAGCACCTTCCCGGTGCCGACCGGCTCAGAGTGGTGGAGTCGCCCTACGGACACGACGGTTTCCTCCTCGAGACGGAACAGGTCGGCGCGCTGATCCGCGAGTTGCTGGGGTAGTCGGCACGGCGGCCCCCGGCCCCGACGTGTTGTCAGTGGTGTGTGGCACCTTGATCATGCCGTGCACCACTGACGAACCCTCCTGGAGCAGCCCGATGGCCGACACCCCGCAGTCCTACGATCTCCTCCCCGGAGCCGGGGACTCCCCCGTGATCCTCCATGTGCCGCACTCCTCGCGGGAGATACCGGCCGAGGTGCGGTCCGGGATCGTACTGGGCGACGCGGAGCTGGAGCGGGAGCTGGACCACATCACCGACGCGCATACCGCCGCGATCGCCGAGGCCGCCGCCGAGGCAGCCGGGATCACTCCGTGGCGGTTCGTGAACGGGCTGTCCCGGCTGGTGATCGACCCCGAGCGATTCCCGGACGAGCGCGAGGAGATGCTGGCGTCCGGGATGGGCGCGGTCTACACCAGGACCACGCACAAGGAGGCGCTGCGGCCCGACGGGTTCGACCACGGGCCGCTGATCGAGCGGTACTTCCGTCCGTACGCACAGGCCATGACCCAGGCGGTGGCGGACCGTCTGGCGGCCACCGGGCGGGCCGTGATCATCGACGTCCACTCCTACCCCACCGCGCCCCTGCCCTACGAACTCCACGGCGCGGGCCCGCGCCCGCCGGTCTGTCTGGGCACCGACGCCTTCCACACGCCGGCCGGTCTGCTCGACGCGGCCCGCGAGGCGTTCGCGCCCTGCGGAGGGACGGGACTCGACAGCCCCTTCGCCGGGACGTACGTGCCGCTGGAGTTCCACGAGAAGCGGGCGGAGGTGACGGCGCTGATGGTGGAGATCCGCAGGGACACGTACATGACCGAGCCGGGCGGCCCCGCGGGCCCGGGCCTGCGGAACCTCGCCTCGGCTCTCCGGACCCTGGTGGAGGCCGTGTCGCGCTGACCGGGTGCCCTTCCCGTCACCCAGTCACCCGGGCGTAGCGCGCTGCGCCCGGCCCGGGACACGGGTCAGGTGCGCAGCCACTCCGTCTCGACCACGTCCCCCGCGGTCCGCAGGCGCAGGGCGAACGGGCCGGAGGGCGGGGCGGCGCCGGTGAAACGGCCCATGTCGTCGGCGGTAAGGGAGGAGCCCGGCTGGGGTCCGCCCAGCACCTCGATCCGGGCCGGCTGGGGCGGCATCAGTTGCCCCATCAGGCCGTGCGCGGTCACCTCGACGTCCACGGTCACCTCGCCCACGCTGAAGGTGAGCATCCGCGGCGGGTCCTCGGCCCCTCTGACCGGGATGGCGTCGACCAGCGAGTCGAAGCTCAGCTCGGCCACCTTGGTGTCCAGGTCGTGCAGCGCGTAGGCGTCCACGGCGATCTGCAGCAGCGCCGGCGGCAGCGGGTCCAGGACGGCGGCGGCCTGTCGGAGTTCCTCCTCCAGCAGGTCGGCGTCGACCTCGCCGCCGACGGACTCCGCCGTCCCGGCGTGCTCGTCGAACGCGCCGTCGTCGAGGTCGTCGTCCATGCCGTCGCCCATACCGTCCGTACCGTCCATGCCGTTCACATCGCCCCCCGCGCCTCGAGCCGGGCCCGCAGCCGGCGCAGACAGCGCTGGCGCAGGGGCCCGATACTGCCCACCGCGATACCGAGCGCGGCGGACACCTCCTGATAGCTCGGCGGCGGCGAGGCGATCAGCACGCGCAGCAACTGCCTGCACCGGTCGCCGAGTTCCTCGAACTCCTGCCACATCCGCCGTACCCGTTCGCTCTGGGCGGCTGCTTCCTCCGCCTCCAGCAGCGACTGCTCCGGTGTGCCGTCCTCGCTGACCCGGTCCAGGAGCTGCGGGTCGTCCGTCAGGGTCAGCCGGCGCGCGTTCCTGAGCACCTTCAGGCACTCGTGCCGCGCCGTGCTGGCCAGCCAGGCGCCCGTCTTCTCCGGTTCACGGATCCGCCCCAGATTCTGGGCGAAGCGGAACCACACCGTCTGGTAGACCTCGTGCGCGTCGGCGTCGGAGAGCCGGTGGGCGCGCACCACGGACCACACCAGAGGGCCCAGCCCCTCCACGATCGACTTCCAGGCCGCCGCGTCACCGCCGGCGGCGGACTGGACCAACGCGCCGACATCACTACGGTCCACTGCCCCACCCCTCGTGTACGGCACGTCATCGTACGCCGTGGAGGGGGCGGTTCCGCACCTCATGTCCGGGTGGAGGGGAGCGCGACCGGCGTGGGGCTCCAGGTGGCCGGGATGAGTGCCGGTACGTTTGCTCCGCGCACCTCGGCGACCTCCCTGTTCCCGTCCATCAGCTGCGTCCGGGCCTTGCGCGGGTCGGTCTCGGCCCGAGCGGTCATGTGGGCGGCGATCATGCCGACGGCGACGGGGGTGGCGAACGAGGTGCCGCTCCACTGGGCGAGGCCCTCGAACATCACCTGGTCCGGCTTGCCGGAGCCGCCCTCGTCGCTCAGGACGCCGGTGTGCCGGGGGTGCCGGCAGGTGCAGGCGTAGCCGAAGCCGTAGCGGCAGGTGTCGTAGGTGGAGTGCTGGTAGACGTACGGCACGGGGGTCTCGAAGCCGGTGAGCGCGCTGGTGAGGCGCTCGCCGGGAGCGTAGGCCTTCACCCAGGCGCCGTGGTTGCTGAAGCAGGCGCCGAACTCGCCGTCGCCGCGCAGGGCCCCGATCGACAGGACGGCGTTCTCGAAGCCGGGGAGGTCGGCGTAGGCGGCGGGCCAGAACGGGGTGGCGCTGGAGTTGTTGCCGGCGGCGGCGACCAGCAGGGTGCGCTGCTGCCGGAGTTCCCGCATGAAGGCGTCGATGCCGAGCAGTCCGTCGGTGCGGCCGTTGGAGGTGCCGGCGGAGAGGCTGATGACGTCGGGCCAGCCGTCTTGGTCCACGGCCTCGAACAGCTTCTCGCCGAACTCGGACTCCAGGATGGCACCGGCGTCGTTCAGGGTGCCGCGGACGGTGATGTCGGTGTTGGGGGCGACGGCCGCGACGAGTCCCGCGATGAACGTGCCGTGGCCGCAGTACTGCCTCAGGATGCCGTCGTCCCCGCACTCCTCGACCTGGGCGTCGCCCCGGGTGTGGGCGAGGAGCGGGTAGGACCGGTAGTCGTTCATGAGGCCGGTGTCGATGACGAGGACTCCGACGGCGCTGTCCGGGGTGTGGGCTCCGTCGGCGACGGCCGGGTTGGGCTGTGCGTCGGCCTCCACGGGCACGGGCTCGTCGCCGGGGCAGGCGTTGACCGCGATCGACACCACGTGGTTGCGGCTGACCAGCCGGCGGCCGGTGCGGCCCTCCGGCTCCCGCAGGGCGCGCAGGGCGCCCGCGACGGCGGGGTCGCCGCCGCCGTCGCCCTGCCCGGGGTCGGCGACCTGGATGCGCGTGATGCCCGAGCGGTTGGTCTCCGGGCTCGCCCGGCGCACATGATCGGCGGTCAGGCCCGCGAACGTGGTGAAGTGCTGCCGCACGGTGTCCTCGACCAGGCGGGCCTCCTCGCCGTCGCGGGCGAGCACGACGCCCTTCTCGTAGAGGAACTCTCCCGCGTCGTCCGGGCCGATCGCCAGGGGGACGTCGGGCATGGAGCGCTGGATCTGGTCGTACTGCTCACGGAATCGCTGTGGTGCCATGGCGTGTCCTCCACCGGGGCGAGGGCGGCCGAGGCCGCGGAAGCTGTCGTAGAGCGGAGTGGGTGTCGGGCGGTGTCGTCGTCGGGGAGTGGATGCCGGGCCGGGCAGTCGGTGAACGGTGCGTCGTGAATCAGAGTCGTGAGGCGGCCCTTTGATACAACATCGCACCTGTGAGGCACGGTTGCGGAGCACTACCATCCATGAGGTGACAGCGGGAAGCGAATCGGTGCTGGAGCTGCTGCCGATGGTCTTCGCCGACCCGGGCGAAGCCCTGGCGAGGGCGGAAAACGTGCTGGGCGGCCGTCCCACGCCGCTGCACGCGTCCGTCGCCCACCAGGTGATCGGCATCTGGCAGCGGGACTTCGGCGACATGCGGCTGGCCCTGACGCACCTGCGGCGGGCCCGGGACTGGGCGGCGCGCGCGGACTCGGCCGAGCGGGAGGCGGACGTCCTGGGCACCCTCGGGGTGGCGCTGGTGCACGCGGGGCGCACCCGGCAGGGCCTGGACGCCCTGGGGCGTGGCGTCGAGCGCGGTACCGGGCACACGCGCGCGCGTGTGCTGTTCCGGCGTGCCTACTCGTGGTGGGTGCTGGGACATCACAAGGAGGCGCTGGAGGACGTACGGCGGGCCATCACCGTGCTGCGGCAGGTGGACGACGTGATCTGGACGGCGCGCGCCCTGACCCTGCGCGCGACGGTGCATCTGGCGCTGGGTGCGGTGAAGCAGGCGAACGCCGACTTCACCGCGGCGGAGGCACTGTGGGACACCACGGGCCAGGAGCACGACAAGGCGGACGCCGTGGAGAGCCGGGGTCTTGCCGCGTTCCGCTCCGGTGACGTCCCGGCGGCGCTCAGGCTGTTCGACGAGGCGGAGGAGCGCTACGCCAAGCTCGGCACGCCGACGTTCATGCTCGACATCCGGCGCTGCGAGGTGCTGATGGCGGCGGGACTGGCGTCCGAGGCGCTGGCGGGGGCGGACGCGGCGGTCAAGGCGCTCGACGGGATCGGCGGCCAGTCCACCCGCAAGGCGGAGCTGCTGCTGGCCGCCGCGCGGGCCGCCCGGCTGGCGGACGACCCGCAGACGGCGATCGCCCGCGCGGCGCTCGCCGTACGGCTGTTCGCGGGGCAGCGGCGCACCTGGTGGGAGACGCACGCACGGCTGGTGTCGATCGAGGCGCGGCACGCGGCCGGGCGCGGTTCGGGACGGCTGGTCGCGGAGGCGGCGACGGTGGCCGACCGGCTGGCCGCGCTGGGCGCGCCGGCCGCGCCGGAGGCGTCGCTGCTCACGGGCCGGATCGCGCTGGGTCTCGGCTGGACGGCGGACGCCGAGCGGCATCTCGCGGTCGCCGCCCGCAGCAGACGCAGCGGGCCTCCGCTCGCACGGCTGACGGGCTGGGCCGCGCAGGCGTTGCGGGCGCAGGCGGCCGGGTCCGCGCGGGGTGTGCTGGAGGCCTGCCGGCGGGGGCTCGACGTGCTCGACGACCACCGGATGACGCTGGGCGCGTCGGAGCTGCGGGCGCGGGCCACCGCGCAGGGCGCGGAGCTGGCCGCCCTGGCCCAGCGGGCGAGCCTGGTCTCGGGCGGGCCGCGGCGGCTGCTGGTGTGGAGCGAACGCTGGCGGGCCACCGCGCTGTCCACGCCACCCACCCGGCCGCCTGCCGACCCCGCGCTGCTCCGCGGCATGACCGCCTACCGGGAGATCGCCGCCCGCGCGGAGGAGGCCCGGATGGACGGCAGGGCCGTGCCTGCGCTGGAGCGGGAACAGCGGCGTCTGGAACGGGAGATACGCTCCCGCACCCTGCACATGCGGGGCACGACGGCCGACGGCCGGGGCCGGTTCGACGTCGGGGGCCGGTTCGACGTGGGCAGGCTGCTGCGGCGGCTGAGCGACAGCGGTGACGGCCGGCTGGTGGAACTCGCCGTGCTCGACGGACGGGTGCAGGTGCTGCTGTGCGGGCAGGGGCGGGTGCGGCGGTTCGAGGCGGGTCTCCTGGCCGCGGCGGAGATCGAGGCCGAGCATGTGCAGGCCGGGCTGCGGCGCCTCGCCCATCCGGGGGCCCAGGCGCGGCTGCCGGTGGTGGAGGCCGCGGGCCGGCGTCTGGAGGAGCTGTTGCTGGGTCCGGCGGCGGCGCATCTGGGCACCGGCCCGCTGGTGGTCGTACCGCCGGGGCGGCTGCACCGGGTGCCGTGGGCGCTGCTGCCGTCGCTGCGGGACCGGGTGCTCAGTGTGTCGCCGTCGGCGAGCGGCTGGCTGCGCGCGCGGGAGACCGTGCCGCCGTCCGGAGGCCGCCAGGTGCTGGTGCGCGGTCCCGGGCTCGCGACGGGCGGTGCGGAGGTGCCGGAGCTCGCCGGCCGGTACGGCGGGGCGAGGGTCCTGGAGGAGGACGACGCGAGGGTGGAGCGGGTGCTGGAGGAACTGGATGGGGCCGAGCTGGCGCACATCGCCGCGCACGGCGAGTTCCGCGCGGACGGTCCGCTGTTCTCCTCGCTGCGGATGGCCGACGGGCCGCTGATCGTGCACGACTTCGAGCGGCTCGACCGCAGCCCGTACCGGATCATCCTGTCCTGCTGCGACACCGCGCGGTTCGCCAGTGTGGGCGCCGACGAACTTCTGGGCCTGGTCACGGCGTTGCTGCCGCTCGGCACGGCGGGCGTGGTGGCGTGCAGCGCGCCCGTGAACGACGCGGCGGTGGTGCCGCTGATGATCGCGCTGCACAAGGGGCTCGACGCGGGGCTGTCCCTGGCGGAGGCCCTGCGTGATGCGCGGGCCTCGCTGCCGGGCGACGCGGTGCACCGGGCCACCGGGTGGGCGTTCTCGGCGTTCGGCGCGGCCTGAGCCGAGCGGACGGCCCTCCGATGCGGAGTACGACGTGTCAGGCGGGCTGGGCCTCCCGGCATTCGGTCAGGCGGGGATCGGCCAGCCGGGGATCGGCCAGCCGGGGCAGGGCGGCGCGGTCGCTGGCGCCGAGGCGGGTGTAGGCGCTGTACAGGTGGTTGCCGACGGTGCGGATCGACAGGGTGAGGCGTTCGGCGATCTGCCGGTTGCTGAGCCCGGTGGCGGCGAGGGTGACGATCTGCCGTTGCCGTGCGGTGAGTTCACCCAGGACCAGACCGGCGAGTGCCGGGGTGCGGGCACCCTGGCAGCGACGGGCGAGGGCGACGGCACGCGTGCGCGCGGTGCGGGCGGCGCCCGGGTCGCGGTGGGCGGCGGCGGCCTGGGCGTACGCCTCGGCCGCGAACAGCAGGAAGCCGCGCCGCTCCAGTTCGCCGGCCGCGCGGTCCAGGGCGGGACCGTCGGCGTGCGCGAGGGCGTCGGCGTGGGCGGCGAAGACACCGGTGAGCCGCCCGGCGGCCCGCCCGGGGGTGCCCAGGCGCACGGCGTCATAGGGGTCGTGAGTGGCGTGGGTGGCGTGCCGACCGCTCGTGCGGGCGGCCGACTGGGCTTCGGCGAGGGCGAGTTCGGCTCTGGCTCCGGCGACCGCCCCGGCCTCGGCTCCGGATCCGGCTCCGGCTTCAGCTCCGGATCCGGTTGGGCCGGAGGGTGCGGAGGCCGCCGTGCGCAGTCCCTCGCGGGCCCATGCGGCGGCCTCCCGTACTTCGCCCCGCAGCCGCGCGTACCGGGCCCGCAGTGCCGCGTACCCGGCGGGCACCGGGACACCCTCCGCGACCAGCCAGTCCCCCACGGGCGCCGGGACGGCCCGGACGTCGGCCTGGCCGATCAGCGCGGTGAGGGCAGCGGCCTCGGCGTCCAGGGCGGGTCCGTACTCCTCGGGTGCGCGGGCCAGCCGTTGCGCCCGCAGCCTGCCGGCCGCGGCCCGCAGGACGGGGCCGTGCAGGGGGTGGGCGAGACGGACGGCGCCCTGGTCGTCGACGTGGACCAGGCCGTCGTCCTCCAGACGTTCGAGGGCGGCGAGGTCGAGGGGGCCAGGGCCCACCGGGCCGGCGACCGGGTCCATCGGGCCCTCCGGTCCCGGCGGGTCGTCCAGGTTCACCGGCAGGGGTTCGGCGAAGGCCAGACGGTCCAGCGTCTCGCGTTCGCCGGTGCCCCTACGGGTGAGCAGGTGGGCGGTGTGCTCGCGGACGGCCGGTGTGAGCGGCACCGGGCCCCGCCAGGCCCACTCGTCCGTGCCCGGTACACGGGTGAGGTCCTCGTGTCCCCGCAGTGCCCCCAGGAGTTCGCGCAGCAGCCGCAGGTCGCCGCCGGCGAGGCGGTGCAGCCGGTTGGCGGTGAGAGGCTCCGGGGCCCGGCCCGCGCCCACCGTGACCAGCTGTGCGGTCTCCTCCCGGGGCAGCGGCCCCAGGGGCAGCCGGGGCAGCAGCTCGCCGGTCCACAGCCGGGACACCGCGGCGGGTACGGGAGCTCCGTCGGTGACGACGATCAGGAGCCGGGTGTCCGACCGCACGGCGAGTTGATGGACCAGGGCGGCGGAGGAGTCGTCGAGCAGGTGGGCGTCGTCGACCAGCAGGGTCCGCACTCCGGACAGGAGCCGGACCGCGCGGTGCAGGGTGACCGATCCGGGCAGCAGAGGGGCGAAGGCGGCGAACGGCATCCGGTGGGCCTGCGGGATTCCGGCGATCCGGGCGCAGTCGGTACCGCGGACGGCCTCGGTGACGAGCCGGGTCTTGCCCCGGCCCGGCGGCCCGGTCACCACGAGGCCACGCCGGGCTCCGGCCAACGACCGGCGGGCCAAATGCAGTTCGTCCTCCCTGCCGGTGAAGGGCCAGAGCGGCAGGGGCTCCAGCGCCACCGCCTCCCTCATGGACGGCGTCTCCTCCCTCTCGTGGGGCCAAAACGGCGTGTACGGCGTGATCGTGTTCCCCGGTGAAGTCGTCACATCAACAGGAGCGGGGATACTCACGCCTGATACAGGGCGAGTTGAGTAGGCCCCGACTCAGGCGCCGGGGAACGTCCGTGGGGCACCCTGTTCGCCATGACCCCTCGCTACTGCTCGCTGACGCGGCAGCCGGCCCCCGCCTTCGCGCCGGGGCTCGCCGCCGAGCGGCTCGGTGCGCTGACCGCCGGGCGGCGGATGTGGGTCAACGGCACCGTGCTGCACTACTGCTTCTTCCGCGGCGACACCGACGGGTCGGTCATCCCCGTGCCGGGAACCGGCCGGACCCGGTGGGTGTCGTGGAGTGGCACCAGGCCGCAGCAGGACGTGGTGCGCGAGTGCTTCGCCGAGTGGCAGGGCCTCGGGATCGGGCTCACCTTCACCGAGGTCCGTGACCACTCGGAGGCGGAGCTGCGCATCGGCTTCCAGCCCGGCGGCGGCTCCTGGTCGGCCGTGGGCAAGGAGGCGCTCCTGGCGGGTCTGCACGACCGCACCATGAACTTCGGCTGGGATCTGACCGAGTCCGGGGAGCGTGGGACGGCCCTGCATCAGATCGGTCACGCCCTGGGCATGCTGCACGAGCACCAGAGCCCCTGCGCGGGTCTCCACTGGGACGACGAGGCCGTGTACGCCGAGCTGGCGGGCCCGCCCAACCACTGGAGCCGGGAAAGGACGCACCACAACATCCTGCGCAAGCTGGACGCGAACGAAGTCAACGGCCCCGTCTGGGACGCCGATTCGATCATGGGGTATGCCTTCGCGCCGGGGCTGATACTGGAACCGGAGCAGTTCCGCGGGGGCGTCCATCCGCCCGGCACGCTGTCCGCGGCGGACAAGGAGTTCGCCCTCGGCTGGTATCCGCCGGCCGAACGGCCGAGCCCGCCCACGCTGGTGCCGTTCCGCTCGGTGCCGCTCGGCCTGGGCGCCGGCGAACAGGCCGACTTCCCCATCGACCCGGTGGAGACCCGCGACTACACGGTGGGCACCTTCGGCGACGGCGACCTGGTCGTCGTGCTGTTCGAGGAGCGGGGCGGGGAGCCCCGCTACCTCGCCGGGCACGACGACGGAGGGACCCCGCACAACGCGTCCCTCTCGGTCCGGCTCGTCAAGGGCCGCCGCTACTTCGTCCGGATCCGCCTGTACTCCGCACGGGGTTCGGGCGAGACCGCGGTCATGTGCTGGTAACGGCACCGGTCCGCTGACACGGACGCCACGACCACTTTCCGGCGCCGGGGGAGCGGTCGGGGACGGTCACCTTCGGGGGAGGGTGACCGTCCCCGACCCACGCCACGTCCGGGAGAGCGGCGGCCGGCCGCCTGCCCGCCGACCGTCTCAGGGCCGGTCGACTGCCCACCGGTCGCCGGCCCGCCGCCGGTCACGGCCGGCCGGGCCCCCGAAAAGGCATCGTCTGGCTGTAGACGACACTGGTCGTCGTGCTGCCGAGGCCGGCCAGCTCGTCCATGAGCGCCTCCAGATGCCCCATGGACGTCGCCGCCACCTTCAGGGTGTAGCAGTCGTCGCCGGTGGTGCGCAGACACTCCAGGATCTCCCGTCGCCCGGCGAGCAGTTGACGCAACGGCTGATGGCGGTTGCCCGGGTACTTCAGGCGGACGAGGGCAAGCACGGGGTAGCCGGCCTTCGCCAGGTCGACCACCGCGTGGTAACCGGTGATGACACCTCGCGCCTCCAGTTGCCGCACCCGTTCCGTGGTGGCCGAGGAGCTGAGGCCCACCCGTCGGCCCAACTCGCTGAGGGAGATCCGCGCCTCCCGCTGCAGCAGCTCGAGGATCACCCAGTCGACATCGTCAAGATCAACGGCCATATCGCGATCCTACCGGCAGATTCACGAGATAACACGGTCAGGACAGGGAGAATTCGGTTCCGCGACGCCGGATCGCCGGTATAGCTTCGAGGCATGCATCTTGGCGTCAACGTACCGAACTTCGGGCCCGGGACCGATCCCGGCGTCCTTCGCGAGTGGGCACGGATCGTGGAGGGGCTCGGCTTCGACCTCCTCATGATGTCGGACCACGTGGCCGTCACCCCGGACGTGGCCGAGCGGTACCCGGAGCCGTTCTACGAACCGTTCACCGCGCTGTCCTGGCTGGCCGGCGTCACCACCCGGCTGCGACTGGGCACGACCGTGCTCCTCCTGCCTCTCCGGCATCCGCTGCTGGTGGCGCGTATGGCCACGAACCTCCACCGCATCAGCGGCGGCCGGTTCGTGCTGGGCGTGGGCGTCGGCTGGTCACGCCAGGAGTACGAGGCGCTCGGCGTGCCGTTCTCCGCGCGCGGCAGACTGACCGACGAGCATCTGGCCACCCTGCGCGACACCTGGCACACGGAGACCGGGGACGGCACCCCCGCGATCCCCGTCTGGGTCGGCGGCAACAGCGAGGCCGCGCTCCGGCGCGCCGTACGGTTCGGCGACGCCTGGCATCCACTGCGGGTCGGCGTTCCCCGGCTGCGCTCGGCCCTGACGAACCACTCGCTGCCGGCCGTCACGCCCCGCATCGCGCTGCGGATGACCACCACCCCCGTCGAGGACCCCGAGCGGCCTTTGGGCATCGGCACCCTCGAGCAGATCCTCGACGATCTCGAGCAGCTTCACCGACTGGGCGCCGACACCGTCGTCCTCGACCCCTATCACGGAGATCCGGAGGAGACCCGTCGGCCCCACGAGGCCTGGCGGGCGCTCACCGCCGTGGCCACACACTGGAGCGCACCATCATGATCACGACCGCCGACGAGAGACTTCTGCGGCGCGCGATCGCCGTCGCCGCCCACGCCCTCACCCTGGGCGACGCACCGTACGGCTCGCTGCTGGCCGGCCCCGACGACACGATTCTCGCCGAGGCCCACAACACGGTGCGACGCGATGGCGACATCAGCGCCCACCCGGAACTGAAGCTCGCCCGCTGGGCCGCCCGCGAGCTCGACGCCGCCACCGCCGCACACACCACCCTGTACACCAGCTGCCAGCCGTGCACCATGTGTGCCGGGGGCATCGTCCGCTCCGGTCTCGGCCGAGTCGTCTACGCCCTGTCCACCGAGCAACTCGTCGGACTCAACCCGGAGTCGGGCGCCTGGCCGACGGTGGAGCAGCACGGCCCAGCCCTCTTCGACGAGGCACGACTCCCCATCGAGGACCACTACCGGACGTGACCGCACCCAAAACGGCCGAGAGGTCGTGCCGGATTCCCCCGACACGACCTCTGACCTGCGACTCTCTCAAGTCGGGACGACAGGATTTGAACCTGCGACCCCTTGACCCCCAGTCAAGTGCGCTACCAAGCTGCGCCACGTCCCGATGCGTTCCGCGCGGCGTACCGCGTGATCACGTAGGCCAACACTACCGCATCCGGAAGGCGGCCCAGGGACGGAGGGTGCGGGGGCCTACGGCCGCTGCTCGGGCGGCGTGACTCCCGGCCTGGCCGCGCTCTCCGGCAGCTCGCGCCACACCTTCGGTGTCACCGGTACTCTCCGTTCCCCGCGCTCGGCGGCCGTGGCGGCGCTGCGCTCCCCTGGGTGGAACACCCCCTCGGCGCCCCCCCGCGACCGGCAGGCCCTTGACGGCCGCCGGCGTGGTGTCGACGGCGCCGACGAACGCCTCCGGGTCATCGAAGGCCGCCGGGTCGAGGGCGGTGAACAGGGCGTTCTGCCGGTGCTTGCGGCCGGCGGGGTCCTCGGAGCGGAAGGCGGCGAGGATCGGCGCCCCCACGAGGACGCTGGTGAGCAGTTCGAACGCCAGCGACATCCCGGAGCCCTTGGCGCCGCCGAGCGGCAGCGGCATGACCGCCTGCGCCGGGTCTGTGGTGGGTGTACCGTCCGCGGTGGCGGCGGCTCCCTCGGGAAGCGGTGTGCCGTTCGCCTTCGCCTTCGCCTTCGCCTTCGCCTGGCGGATCTTCCCGAGGGCGATGGTGGCGGTGGCCATGCCGAGCACCAGCGGCGCGTGCGCGCGGGCCGGCACGGCGACGGCGAGCGGGCCCGTCGCCACGGCGGGCCCCTTGGCGCCGGTGTACGCCATGTTCGGCATGCCGGCGACGAACCCGAGGCCGATCAGGCCCTCTTCGGCGATCCGCGCCACGTAGTGGCCGATGGCGCCGGTGTGCACGGTACGACGTACGGCGACGGAGGCGATGCCGGTCTCCCGGGCCCGCCGGGCCGCCTCGCCGACGTCCCCGGGTGTCCCTCCCGCCTCCCGGGCCCTAGGCGAAGCCGCCCCGCGGCGTTACCCCGCGGCGTTGCCCCGCGGCACACCGTCGGTGTCGGTGTCGGCCGGTGGGGTGCCGTGCGTGTGGAAGGAGGCGATGGTGTGCAGCCCCCATGCCTGGCCCTTGGCCCGCTCGGCCTCCGTCCAGGTGATCAGCGGCCAGTCGGGCGCGAGCATCAGGCGAGTGAGCGGGTTGCACAACTCGACGCGGTTGCCGCCCGGTTCGTAGACGTAGAGGAAGAACGTCTGCTGGATCGCGTGCTTGTGGGGTCCCGTCTCGATGAACACACCGGTGTCGATGGCGAGATCGGCGGCGCGCAGGATGTCCTCGCGGGTGTCGGTGGCGAAGGCGATGTGGTGCAGCCGCCCGTTCGAACCCGTCCAGTCCTCGGTGTAGACGACGTCGTACGACTTGTGCGTGTACGTCAGCCAGCGGGCCGCGATCCGGCCGTTGTCGAGCCGGATCTGCTCGGTGGGGCGTGCCCCGAGGACCCGCTGCTGGAACTCCGCGTTGGCGAGGACGTCGGCGGCGAGGAAGTTGACGTGGTCGAGTCGCCGGACGCCCACGCCCCGGCCTGGTTTGGCCTGCGGCTGGTTCTTCAGCGCGGGTTTCAGTTCGTCGGGGGCTCGGTAGTGCTCGCTCTCCCAGTACAGGGCGTGTTCGTGGCCGTCCGGATCGGTCGTGACGTACAGCTTGCCGAGGCCCGGTTCGTCCTCGGTCCAGCGGCCGGATCCGCCGGCCTCCTCAATCGCCCGGACCCGGCGGTGCAGGGCCTCCTCGCTGGAGGTCCGCAGGGCGAGCCGGCCGAGGCCGGGCCGTTCGCGGGCGGTCAGTACCAGGCTGTAGTGCTCGTAGTCGTCGAAGGTGCGCAGCCGGACCGTGTCGCCGTCCCGGCCGTTGACCGTGAGGCCCAGGTAGTCGGTGAAGAAGGCGACGCTGGCGTCCAGGTCCGGGGTGAAGAGCTGGACGTGCCCGAGGTGGGCGATGTCGCCGAGCGGCGGGGCCATCAAGGACCTCCAGGGGACAAGGGCTTGGACGGGGGCCCGGGGACGTCCGGTCAGCCGCGCAGTGCCTCGATCACGCTGGTGAGGTGGGCGCGGACGGCCGCCTCGGCCGCCTCGGGGTCCCTGGCCCTGATCGCTTCGATCATGGCCAGATGCTCGATCAGGGAGTGCTGTGAGCGTCCCGGTCTGAGCGCCAACTGGAATCGGTGGCGGACCAGTTGGCCGTTGAGGCGGTCCAGCAGGGCCACGGCCGTCCGCTGACCGGAGAACTCCTGGATGCGGGTGTGGAGTTCCTGGTTGAGCTGGGAGTAGGTGAGGGGTTCGCCGGCGGCCACGGCCTTGGTCATCGCCGCGCCCAGTTCGGTGAGTTGGTCCAGTTGCGCGTCGTCGGCCGTGGCGGCGGTCTTGGCCGCGCACAGCCCTTCGAGCACCATCCGGCATTCGGTGATGGCGACCGCTTCCTCCACGGTCACCACCCGCACCCGGGAGCCGCGGTTGCGGATCCGCTCGACCAGGCCCTGGGCCTCCAGGTCGATGAGCGCGGCCCGGATGCTGGCCCGGGTCACCCCGAACCGCTCGGCGAGCTCGTTCTCCACCAGCCGCTGGGCCGGCGCCATGTCGCCGCGCAGGATCGCCTGCCGCAGCTGTGCGAGGGCGTGCTGCTTGGCCTGCTCCCCGGTGCTCGGGCGGCCTTGGTCGGGCATCGTCGCTCTCCCCCTGAGTGGGTGCCTGGTGACCCTAAGCCTATCCAGACAGAATAGTCAACAATTTCGTTCGCTTCATTGCGGACAAGCACCGTCCGCCTGGCCCTCTCCTTGACACCCTTACCCGTGCACGCTCAAGGTTTGTCTGGACAAGGATGGACGGAACAGGGAACGGTCCGGGCACGGAACGGTCCGAGGAAGGGCTCTCATGGTGGATACGCTCGGTGTCGCCGTCATCGGATTCGGCTGGATGGGGCGGGTGCACACCCAGGCGTACGCGCGCGTGCCGCACCACTATCCGCGGCTCGCCCTGCGCCCGGAGCTGGTCGCGGTCGCCGAGGAGGTGCCGGGCCGGGCCGAGGAGGCCGCCGCGCAGTTCGGGTTCGCCCGCGCCACCCGCGACTGGCGCGACGTGGCCGCCGACCCGCGGGTCCAGGCGGTCAGCATCACGGCCCCGAACTTCCTGCACCGTGAGATCGGCGTCGCGATGGCCGATGCCGGTAAGCACATCTGGATCGAGAAGCCGGTCGGTCTCACCGCCGACGACGCCCGTGCGGTGTCGGACGCCGTCACGAAGGCCGGCGTCCGCAGCGCGGTCGGCTTCAACTACCGCAACGCACCCGCCGTCGAGGCGGCCCGCGCACTGATCACCGCCGGCGACATCGGCACCGTCACCCATGTCCGCATCCGCCTGTTCAGCGACTACGCCGCCCATCCCGAGTCCGCCCTGACCTGGCGCTACGAGCGGGAGCGCGGTGGCAGCGGAGTACTCGGCGACCTGGCCTCGCACGGCGCCGACCTGGCCCGCTTCCTGCTCGGCGACATCGCCTCGCTGACCGCCGACACGGCGATCTTCCTGCCCGAGCGGGCCCGCCCGGCCGGCGCCACGGCGGGCCACGCCCGCGCCACCGGTGGCGAACTCGGCCCGGTGGAGAACGAGGACTACGTGAACTGCCTGCTGCGCTTCGCCTCCGGCGCGCGCGGGGTGCTGGAGGCCTGCCGGGTCTCGGTCGGCGAGCAGAACAACTACGGCTTCGAGGTGCACGGCACCAAGGGCGCCGTGTTCTGGGACTTCCGGCGGATGAACGAACTCGGCGTCAGCCGCGGTACCGCCTACCAGGACCAGCCGGTGAGCACCGTTCATGTCGGTCCGGGCGACGGCGAGTTCGGCGCTTTCCAGCCCGGCGCGGCGAACGCGATGGGCTACGACGACCTGAAGGTCATCGAGGCCCATCGCTTCCTGCGCTCCGTCGCCGAGGACGCCGACCACGGCGCCACGCTCACCGATGCCGTGCGCAGCGCGGCCGTACTGGACGCGATGGTGCGCTCGGCCGAGAGCGGCGCCTGGGTCAACGTGGGGGCCCGGCCAAGGTGAGCCCAAAAGGGGCAGTGGGATGATCTTGGCCGGACCCCTATCGGGAAGTCACGGCATCGCCTGCGGCCGTAGATCACGGCCGCAGGGAGTCTCTCTATCTCCTTATTGCGGTCGCATGAGGTCCAGGTCCTCGCCCCATGCATCCAGTACCTCGCCGTGCCCGGCCTCTCGGGCCGCCGTCTCGACAAAGGTGAACAGGTGCTGCTGCAGGGATACGTCGCCTGTTGCCGAGATGCGGTCCACGGCGCAAAGCAACACGTCGGTGTCCCAGCCCGGAAGCGGGTGCCGGTCAAGCTCCCACTCCAGGTACTTGTTGTAGGGGCGGGGGCGGCGGTCGAGAGCGAAGAGCAGCTCAAGCAGGAACCGAATGCTGTCGGCGGCGTCCAGACGAGCGGCGAGAGCCTGGCCGTCCCGGTGGTTCTTGACGGAGCGGTAGAGCGAGTTGGCGTAGGCGTCGAGCCGGCCACTGGCGTTTTTGAATGCCTCATCAGCGCCCAGGCGAGCCTTGTCGGCGAGGATCCGGGCGATGCCTCCGTCGAGCCGGTCGAGCACGACCCGGGCGCGGGCGAGGGCGTAGCGTTCAAAACCGGGCATCCCGGCTGCGCGGAACTCGGTGAGAGAGGCGATGACGAGGTCCAGCTCGGCGGTGCGGTGGCCCGCAAGCCGGGTGAGACCGGTCGCGGCGTCATCGGCGAGGACCACGTACAGGTCGTGGTCGGAGTGCCGGGTGATCATGCCGTCGTGGGCTCGGGAACCTTTGAGGACGAGGCCGACGATGGCTGGATCAGCGGCGGCGAGTTCGACGAGCGCGTCGTAGGTGAGAGGCTGCTGAGCAGTCATGGTGTGGATCTCCGCGAGGCGATGACGGGTACGCCTGCTGGGGCGGCCCCTTCTTCGAGAGGCGCCCTGCACCGTCTGCGGCTGCACAGGGCCGCCGCCCGGAAGATCAACGCACATCCGGACCCTACCTCCGGCCGGGCCGTGGGGCAGGGCATTCGGGGAGACGTCAACATGCCGGCCATCTTGGTCACAGCTACTCGCCGAGGGCTGCGAGCGGCACGGTCGCCCGACAGTGAACGTGTGAGGCCGGTTGATCAGGCGTCCGCGCGGCGCAGCCGCTCGGGTACTTCTTTGGCCAGCCGGGCGGCGGCGGAGCCGTTCGGCTGGGCGACCGATGCCTTCTTGGCGTTGAAGGCCAGCACCCACAGCCCCGCGGCCCAGGCCACCTCGGACTCCTCACGCGTCCAGTGCCGCCCGCGGGCCCGGACGTATCCGGCCAGGAACCGCTCGGTCTCGGCGACGGTCGCAGGCCGGTCTTCGGGTCCGCCCGCGGGGAAGACCGCGGCTGCCAGCCCGGCAAGTGCCGCCTCGGGCCGGGCGACCGCGCTGTCCCAGTCGTGCACCACGTGCAGCTTGTCGCCGTTCCAGCGGATGTTCTGGGACTCGAAGTCGCCGTGCCCGACCACCTCGGGCAGAGCGGTGCGCCGCAGCCGAGTGCGCACACGGCGGGCCGTCTCGTCCAGCCAGCCGGGGCCGGGGCGGTCGTTGAGGTCCACGTCCATGTCGTCCGGCCACGGCCAGGGCCGCGGATCGTCATGGTCCCAGCCATTCCACGGCGGCGCGGGAGCCAACGATGGCACGTCCGCAACTGACGGCGCTGCCGTCATCAGGCGGGCCAGCGCCGCCGCGAACAGTTCGGGCGCGTCCGAACGCGGCGGCAGCACGGTGCCATCGGGGACCAATGCCTCGGCCGTGACGACCTGGCCCCTCAACGGCCCCTGGCCGTCCACAGGCTCCGGCCCCGCCAGCGGTTCCGGGCAGGGGAAGCCGGCTTGGTGCATGCGGCGTTGCACTTCCAGGCAGCCGGCCAGCCGGTGCTCGAAGGGCCTTGCCTTGACGACGACTTCACGGCCGTCCGCCAGCCGCAGTCCCACGACCGTGGACAGGTGGGTGCGTTCGAAGAGCGTCCGGACGGGCGGTGAACCCAGCCACTTGCTGCACCACGTGGACAATTCCCCCACCACAAGAACCCCCCGTTCTCGGCATCACCCCCCCGGACAGGGGCGGTTGACTGATCAGCGTTGCTTACGGCTCCGATCTGGGAGCGGGGCCTGTGCGGGAGAGGGCCGGCCCAAGTTGGGTGTCAGAACACGGTCGAGCGCCGCCCGGCCTGCGGGTCCCCATGTCGGCTTGCCGCCAGGAAGGCCCCGCTCCCCGTTCTGGCCCATAAGGATGAGGAAAAGGCTTTTCAGAGCAGCGAGCCCGCGGGCGCGCCGGATCGTCGCCTCGTCCGCATGCGCGTACGCCTCGAAGAACCGTGAGCCCGCGCCCGCGGGAAGGAGCAGCCACGCGGCCGCGAGGTCCCACGCCGGATCGCCGGCGAACATGTCACCGAAATCGATCACGCCCGAGAGCGTCCCGTCCGAGACGACGACATTCGCGGGATGGAGGTCACCGTGCACCCATACCGGCGGGCCCTCCCACTCGGGGGCCGCAACAGCATCGTCCCAGACGGCCCGGACGTCGGCGGCAATGCCGCCGGGACCAACGGCTTGCAAGAATTTCTCGAAGCCGTCCGTGCACTTCTTGGGGTGAGCACCGCGGTCCGAACCGGTCGGCGCCTCGGCGTGCGCCTCCACATGGAGCGCCCTGAGGAAGCCCGCCAGAGTGTCGGCCGCGTGGTCGCCGCGGCTGATCGAGGCGGAGTCGAGTGGCTCGCCGGGAACCCACGTCATGATGGTCCAGGGCCTCGGGAAGCGCGCGGACGGTTCGCCGATCCGCACAGGAGTCGGAACCGGGAGCGGAAGGCGCGGGGCCAGGACGGGCAGCCACCGGCGCTCCTTGCGCTGGAGATCCGGGGCGCGTTCCGTGCGCGGCATGCGCACGGCCAACTCATCCCCAAGGCGCCACATTTGGTTGTCCCAGCCGCCCGCTACCTCGCGGATATCCAGCCCTGCAAGGTCCGGATGCTGGTCCCTGAGGAGACTGTGTATCAGCTCTGCGGTGATCTCGATCTCGGAGTCGGTCATGCGAAGCCACGGTACGTGGAGGGCCGGCCAAGGTGAGCCCAAAAGCCGCCACGGGATGATCTTGGTGAATCAGCAGTGCATCTCGGCGTCCTCGGCGGGGTCGTGCTCGTCTTCCTGACTGACCTGATCGGTCCAGGTGCCGAACGGTCCCGGGCAGGCCGGGCTCCTCGACACCGAGCTGGAGGGCGCCGCCTTTGAGCCGGTGCGGTCCGGGGATCACCGGGTGCCTCCGTCGAGCTGGGTGGGGACGCGGCCGGCTCGCAGCTCCTGCAGGTCGGGGATGTGGTTGTAGAGGGTGCCGGGGCTGACACCGAGGAGCTTGGCGATCGAGGTGATCGAGTGCTCGGGGTTGGGGAGCATGTCGCGGGCGGCGCGGATGATGTCCGGGTTGACCACGGTGGGTCGGCCTCCGACCCTGCCGCGGGCGCGGGCGGAGGCCAGGCCCTCGCGGGTGCCGGAGACGATCAGCTCGCGGATGAACTCGGCGAGCGCGGCGAAGACGTGGAAGATCAGGCGCCCGCCGGCGGTGGTGGTGTCCAGGCGCTCGTGCAGCGAGGTGAAGCCGATCTCTCGGCTTCGCAGCTCGCCGACCATGTTCACCAGGTCCTTGAGCGCGCGGCCGTAGCGGTCGAGCGCGGGGACCACCAGGGTGTCGCCGGGCTGGAGGAAGGCGTGGCACGCCTTCAGCTCCGCCCGCAGGTCGTCCTTGCCGGACTTCTTGTCCGCGAAGATCCGGCGGCAGCCGGCCGCGGTGAGTGCGTCGATCTGGCGGTCGAGCTTCTGTCCTCCGGTGGACACCCGCGCGTAGCCGATGCGGATCTCGGTCAGGCGTGCGGGCTCGGCGACCAGAAGGTCGAACGCGGGCGGTTCAAGTGGCGTACTCACGCCCGAAATCCTGTCGGAAAACGGTGATCTGAAGTTGTTGAACCACCAGGGCTTTTGAAGGAGTTTTTGAGGGAGCTGAGGGCTGTGACCTTCAGAGCTTCACGGCCTCGAATCTTCAGCGGTATCTGACGCCGAAGCCGTGGCTCTGCTCGGGAGGTGTGAAAGCGCGTTTGCGGGTGCGCGATAGGTTGCCCGCCATGAATGAACTAGGGTCCGTCACCTGGCCACCTGCCCCGATCAAGACCGAGCGGCTCGTGCTCCGCGAGCCCGGGGGCCGGGACCGTGCGGCGTTCATCGAGCTGCTGGCGTCGCCAGAGGTGCACACCTACCTCGGCGGCCCCCGGCCGCGTGACGAGCTCGAGCGCGAGATGCCTGCGGTGCCCGAGCGGTGGCCCGGCAGCTTCGTCGTTGCTCTCGACGGGGCGATGATCGGCCAGATCCTGCTCAGGAGAGCAACGGAGCACCGTCGCCCGGCTGCCGCGGGGAAGGCCGACCTCGGCTACCTGTTCCTGCCGCGGGCGTGGGGGTTCGGGTACGCCGCCGAGGCGTGCGCGGCGGCACTCGACTGGTTCGACGGTGTCCTTCCCGGCGAGCCGGTGGTGCTCACCACCCAGAGCGCCAACGTCGGCTCGATGCGCCTCGCGGCGAAGCTGGGGTTCACCGAGGTAGAGCGGTTCCATGCCTGGGACGCCGAGCAGTGGCTCGGCCAGCGGTCCCCGGTCACGCCGTCCGCTTGAGCCCGTGCCCGAAAGGGGTGGTGTGCCGGCCGTCAGTCCTCGTCGTCCTCGACGGCGTCGGGGACTGCCGTACGAGGCGGTAGATGGTCGATGTCGCAACCTTGAGCATGGCGGCAATGCCGGGGGCGGGGTGGCCCGCAGCATGCATCTGGCGTGCGAGATCAGTCTGTTCAGGGGTGAGCTTGGGAGGATACCCGAGACGTTGTCCGCGGGCACGGGCGGCGGTCTGTCCCTCGGTTGTGACTTCGGCGATCCACGCGGCCTGGAGTCGCAGCGTGGCGTCGACGGCGCGGATGACGAGGTCGCCGTCGGGCGCGGTGCTGTCGATCGGCTCTTCCAGAGAGCGCAGTCCGACGCGGGCGTCGTCGAGCTGGTGGAGCAGGTTGCGCGGGCCGGCGGCGAACCTGGAGAGCCGGACGATGACGATGCAGGCGCCGGGGCGGACGTAGCAGAAGGCTGCGTCCCGGGCCGGTCGCGGACCGGTGGTGCGGTGGGTGATGTCGTGGAAGACCGTGCGGCAGCCGGCGGTGAGGAGAGCACCGGCTTCGGCGGGGCGAGGGGCATGCAGGGTGGAGAGTCCGTAGCCGATGAGGCGGGCGGCCATCACAGGACTCCGACGACGAGGGATTCGCGGGCGGTTTCCACGACTTCGGCGGTGACGGTCGACAGCTGGTTGATGTCCATCACGCGCTCGATCTGGGCGACGAGGGGGCTGGTGAGCCGGAAGTTTCCGCTGGTGATCCGGGTGATGGTGGCTACGGCTTCGGCGGTGGTGAAGTCGCCGAGGTCGTCCAGGGCGAGGTGGGGCCAGTGCCGGGCGATGACGAGGTGCTTGTTCGTTCGGGGAGAGCGGCCGGTAGTGGTGGACGAAGCCGACGCGGCTGTAGAGCTGGGGGTAGCGGGCGAGGCTCTTCTCGATCCCGGGCATGCCGATGAGGACCACGCCGACACCGGTGCGGTCGTAGTGGTCGCGGATCTGTTCCAGGCTCGGGGTCTTGAGGCGGTCGGCCTCGTCGACGACGAGGAGTTCGGTGTTGCGGGCGGAGCGTGTCGTGAAGCGCGCCGCCGTGTCCGGTCCGCCGAGGCCGCCGTCGTGGACGAGCTGAACGGCGTAGTTGAGGCGGTCCTGGTAGAAGGTGATCGCCTTCTGCACGTTGCGCGGGGTGTTGTAGACCTCGGGTGTGTAGACGACGGTCCGCGCCGTCAGCGGGAGCGTGCCCTCGGGCAGCTCGACCGCACGACGGACGAAGTCGACCACCGTCTCCGGGTACTCGTCCGGCTTCGGGAACCGCCCCATCCGCTGATACGACTTCAGCGCCAGCAACAGCGCGAGCTGATGACCGTCGGAGTCCATCCGTTCAGCGGTCCACGCTGCCTCCTCCCGCGTCGGCGCGAAGAAAAGATGCAGCTCGTGCGTGGTGATCAGCCGCTTGAACCGCGGGTACGCGGTCCGCTCGATCGAGGTCGCAGTCCCGCCCCAGGCCCAGACAACGGTCACCACCATCAACGACTTTCGACCGAATGGGTGACGGCCGGCAGCGAGCCGGACCACAAGATCAACTGCTGGCGGCTTTGGGGCTCACCTCGGCGACACCCCGACGTACCGTCGTCGTAGAGGTGTTGGTGGGCATGTTGTAGGGCGTGACCACCTGGATCGGGGACGGCAGGGTGGGGCCGACCGACGGCAGGGCGCCGTGTGCGCGCATCACGATGTGGCAGGCCTCGCGCAGGTCCTGGCGCAGGTCGTGGTGGAGCACCGCGGACAGCCGGTGCTCGCGCAGCAGCCGGGTGTTGTCGTGGTCGAGGTCGTGGGCCACGAACACGGTGCACTCCCGCCCGGCGTCCTCGAAGGCGCGCAGGGTGGCGATGTTGCCGCCGCCGATCGAGTAGACGGCGCGGATGTCCGGGTCGCGGTCCAGGGCGGCCCTCACGAGGTCGTACTGGGTCGCGTCCAGGCCCTGGCCCTCGGCGATCTCGACGAGGGTGCGCCGGGGGTGGCGGGCGCGCATGGCACTGCGGAAGCCCATCTCGCGCTCCTCCTCGTTGCGGAACGATCCGCTGCTGAGGCTGGTGAGCACATTGCCGGGCCGCTCCCCCAGCCACTGGCCCACGAGGTACGCGGCGGTCGCGCCGGCCGCCCGGTTGTCGCTGCCGACGCAGCCGACGCGGGCGCTGGTGGGCAGGTCGGTCACCAGGGTCACCACCGGGATGCCCGCGGCGGCGAGCCGTCCGACGGCCTCGGTGATCCCGGGGACGTCCGGCGCCTTGAGGATCACCCCCTGCGAACCGCGCCGGGCGATCCGGTCGAGGACGCCGATCAGTCCGTCGGCGGGGCCGGTCTCGCGGAAGTGGAAGCGGGAGCGGACCACCGCCGGGTGCAGCGCGGGCAGTTCGGCCTCCAGGGCGGCCCGCACGGCGGTGGAGAACCGCTCGGGCGACTGCATCACGATGTCCACCATGAACGTACGGCCGACCAGCCGGACCTGGGTGCGCTGCCGGTCCAGGTCGGCGATCGCCCGGCGCACCTCCTGCGCGGTGCTGTCCCGCACTCCGCCCCGGCCGTTGAGCACCCGGTCGACCGTGGCCTCGCTCAACCCTGCCTGACGTGCGATTTCCCTGATCGGGAAGGGGTGGCCCATGCGACCGCGCTCCTGGACTTCTGAGGGGTTTTTGATGGCTGGCTGCTGGTTGTTCGAAGGCTTTGTACTGACAAGAATGACAGAGCCGAGTCCCCCGTGCCCCGAAAGGACGCCCATGTCCTTCTCCACCGCTTCCACCCCGGCCCAGCCGTCCGCGCAGCAGCGGCCCTGGCTGTCCGAACAGGACTGCGACCTGGACGCCTTCCGTGCCCTGGTCGAGCGGACCACGGACCGTTCCGCCTACCCGCACGCATCCGCCGTGGAGCGGAACGTGCTGCTGTACGACGCCGACCGGCTCGCCCTCGCCGACCGCCGCGAGGCCCAGGCCGAGCTGGTGCGTGCTCTCACCGACGGCCCCGGCATCGTGGTCGTCCGGGGCGCCTTCCCCGACCCGGCGGTCGTGGACCGGGCCACCGCCGTGTTCGACGCCCTGATCGCCCAGCAGCGCGCCACGGGCGCCACCGCCGGCGACCACTTCGCCAAGCCGGGCGCCAACGACCGGGTGTGGAACGCCCTGGAGAAGGCCGCCCTCCACGACCCCCAGGCCTTCGCCGACTACTACGCCAACGACGTGATCGCCCTGGTCTCCTCGGCCTGGCTCGGCCCCGGCTACCAGGTCACCTCCCAGGTCAACGTGGTCAATCCGGGCGGCGCCGCCCAGACCGTACACCGTGACTACCACCTCGGCTTCCTCTCCAACGAGGTCGCCGCCGCCTACCCGGCGCACGTGCACCACCTCTCCCCCGTGCTCACCCTGCAGGGCGCGGTCGCGCACTGCGACATGCCCGTCGAGTCCGGTCCCACGCTGTACCTGCCGCACTCGCAGAAGTACGGGCCCGGCTACCTCGCCTGGCGGCTCCCCGAGTTCCAGGCGTACTTCGAGGAGCACCACGTGCAGCTGCCGCTCGCCAAGGGCGACGCGGTCTTCTTCAACCCGGCGCTGTTCCACGCGGCCGGCGCCAACCGCTCGGCGGACATCCGGCGCATGGCCAACCTGCTCCAGGTGTCCTCCGCGTTCGGGCGGGCCATGGAGACGGTGGACCGCGAGAGCGTGACGGCAGCCGTCTACCCGGTGCTGCTCAGGGCGCGGACCGAGGGCGCCGCCGAGCAGTGGCAGGAGAACGTGATCGCGGCGAGCGCCGAGGGCTACCCCTTCCCCACCAACCTCGACAACGACCCGCCGGTCGACGGCCTGGCCCCGCCCTCGCAGGCGGACCTGGTACGGCGGGCGCTGCGCGAGGGCTGGACCGTACGGACCCTGCGGGAGGCGCTGCGGGCCGGCACCGGGCGGCGCGAGAGCTGACACCACGCTCCCCACCCACCCCGCCATCCCGCGCGACCGGCTCAGGAACGGACGCGACCGGCTCAGGAACGGAAAGGACCCCGAACGGCATGGGACTTCTCGACGACAGGATCGTCCTCGTCAACGGCGGCAGCCAGGGCGTCGGTGCCGCCGTCGCGCGGGCCGCGGTCCGCGAGGGGGCAGCCGTGGCCGTCACCGGGCGCCGCCCCGCGCCCGGTGAGGCCCTGGTGGCGGAGCTGACCGCCGCGGGCGGCAAGGCGATGTTCGTCCGCGCCGATCTGGCCGACGCCGGACAGGCCAAGGACTCCGTCGCCGAGGTGGTGCGGGCGTACGGCCGGGTCGACTGCCTGGTCAACTCGGCGGGGCTGACCTCGCGCGGAACGCTGCTGGACACCACCCCGGAACTGTTCGACCAGCACATCGCGATCAACCTCAAAGCACCGTTCTTCGCCATGCAGGCCGCCGTGGCGGACATGGTGCGGCGCGAGGAGCCCGGCACGATCGTCAACATCATCACCTCGTCGGCGCACGGCGGGCAGCCCTTCCTGGCCCCCTACGTCGCCGCGAAGGCAGGGCTCATCGGACTCACCCGCAACGCCGCGCACGCCCACCGCTGGGACCGGATCCGGATCAACGGACTGAACATCGGCTGGACCGCCACCGAGGGCGAGGACGCCACCCAGCGCACCTTCCACGGCGCGGGCGACGACTGGAGGGAGCGGGCCGCCGCCCGGCTGCCGATGGGCAGGCTCGGCCGGCCGGACGAGATCGCCGACTTCGTGGTCCTGCTGCTGTCCGACCGGTCCGGCGTGGTGACCGGCTCCGTGATCGACTGGGACCAGAACGTCCTCGGCGGCCTCGGCTGACGGCCCCCGCCCTCCCCTCCCCCACGCAAGAGAACACCCGCACCCCGCACCCCGCACCCCGCACCCAAGGAGCACCACCCCCATGCGCATCGGAATCCTCGGCCTCGGCCGCATCGGCGCCTTCCACGCCGAGACCCTCTCCGGGCTCGACTCCGTCGAGTCGCTCGTCGTCTCCGACCCGTTCACGGACGCCGCGAAGGCCGCCGCCGAGCGGTTCGACGCAGAGGTCGCGGACTCCCCCGAGGCCGTGCTCGCGGCCGGCGTGGACGGCGTGGTGATCGCCGCGGCGACCGACGCCCATCCGGGGCTGATCCTCGCCTGTGTCGAGGCGGGCGTCCCCGTGTTCTGCGAGAAGCCGGTGGCCCGCACGATGGCCGAGGGCGTGCAGGTGCTGAAGGCGGTCGAGGGCCGGGACGTGCCGATCCAGATCGGCTACAACCGCCGTTTCGACGCCGGCTTCGTCGCCGCGCGGGCGGCCGTGCGGGGCGGGGAACTGGGCAAGCTCCACACCGTGCGCTCGACCACGCTGGACCCCGCGCCGCCGCCGGCCTCGTACATCGCCGCCTCCGGTGGCATCTTCCGCGACTGCTCCGTGCACGACTTCGACATCATCCGCTGGGTCACCGGTCGCGAGGTGACCGAGGTGTACGCGGTCGGCGGCAACCGGGGCGCCGGCTACATCAAGGAGGCGGGCGACGCCGACACCACCGGCGCCCTCCTCACCCTGGACGACGGCACCATCGCCGTGGTCTCCAACAGCCGTCACAACGCCCGGGGTTACGACGTCCGGATGGAGATCCACGGCTTCACGGACTCCATCGCGGTCGGTCTGGAGGACAAGCTGCCGCTGCGGTCGGTGGAGCCCGGGACGACCTTCCCGGCGGGCACTCCCCACGACTTCTTCATGGACCGTTTCACCGCCGCCTACCGCGCCGAACTCACCGCGTTCACCGAGGTCGTGGCCGGCTCCCGGCCGTCCCCGTGCACGGTGGCGGACGCCCTGGAGGCGGGCTGGATCGCCGACGCGTGCACCCTGTCCCTGCACGAGCACCGCCCCGTCACCATCGAGGAGGTACGCCGGGCGTGAGCGGTGGTACGCGCGCCCGGACTCCGGTGGCATGAGCAACGCGTGTGGGGGCCGACCTTCCGGAAGGTCGGCCCCCACACGCGTCGCGTCACCTCACCGGTACAGCGCCGGTTTCTCCGCCAGTTCGACCTCCACCCGGCCGCCCTCCTCCAGGGCGCGGACGCCGGCCTCGCAGACGGCGGCTGCCGCGTAACCGTCCCAGGTGCTGGGGCCGCCGACCTCGCCCCGGCGGGTGGTGTCGACCCAGGCCTGGAGCTCGTCGTCGTAGGCCTGGGCGAAGCGTTCGGTCCAGTCCTGGGTGATGGTGCCGCCCCAGCGGCCGGCCATGTGGGTGACCAGGTGGTGGCCGTCGCCGACGCGGGCGGTGCCGCGTTCGCAGACCACCTCGGCCTGGACCTGGTAGCCGAAACCGCAGTTGACGAAGATCTCGACATCGCTGAGCGCGCCGCCGTCGGTCTCCAGGACGACGAACTGCGGGTCGCGCAGCCCGTCGGGCGCCCCGGTGGAGGATGCGGGGGCGAGCACCGTGACCGCCGTGATCTCGTGGCCCAACAGCCAGCGGGTGACGTCCACTTCGTGGGAGACGGAGTCGGTGATCAGCATGGAGCTGGTGAAGAAGGGCGGGCCGGCCACGTTGCGGTGCCTGTTGTGCAGCATCAGGGGCCGGCCCAACTGCCCCGTCTCCAGCAGCGCCTTGAGACGGACGTACTCGGCGTCGTAGCGGCGCATGAAGCCGACCTGGACGCGACGGTGGCCGAGTGCCTGTTCGGCTTCGACGACGCGCAGCGCGGAAGCCGCGTCGGGGGTGAGCGGTTTCTCGCACAGGACGGGCAGGTCCAGCTCGAACGCGGCGAGCAGGGCGGCCTCGTGGGCCGGTCCCGGGGAGGCGATGAGCACGGCGTCGACG
>NZ_JBHSPC010000101.1:0-39157 GCF_042656345.1 Streptomyces incanus | reverse complement strand
CCGCCGCCCGCCGCCATCGCGGCGGCCGGGTCGGTGTGTACGGTGCAGCCGTCGATGCCGGCGGCCACCGTCTTGGCCCGTTCCGCGTCGGTGTCGGCGACGGCGGCGACCCGCGCTCCGCTGACGACCCGGTCGATCCGGCGCACGTGGTCCGCGCCCATGCGGCCCGTGCCGATGACGGCGATTCCCAGGGGATCGTTCCCGTGCACGGTTCTCGTCTCCCTTTCCGGGGGTCGGGCGCCGGGGTCAGGCGCCGCAGGAGCGGAGGAATGTGCGGGTGCGGACCGCGATCGGCAGCGGCTTGTCCGGCTCGCAGGGGTACATGTCCTGCTCGACGATCGCGAACAGGTCCACGTCCAGCTTCTGGGCGGCGGTCAGGACCGCGCCCAGCTCCGGTACTCCGGCGGGCGGTTCGCACATCACGCCGCGCTGGACGGCGGGGCCGAACGGGATCCCGCCCGCGACCACGTCGGCGAGGATGTCCGGGTCGACCTGCTTGAGGTGCAGGTAGCCGATGCGTTCGCCGTAGGTCTCGATCAGCTTGACGCTGTCGCCGCCGCAGTAGGCGTAGTGCCCGGTGTCGAGGCAGAGGTTGACCAGGGAGGAGTCGGTGGAGTCGAGGAAACGCTCGACGTGCTCCTCGGTGTCGATGTGGGTGTCGGCGTGCGGGTGGACGACGATGTCGAGACCGTAGGTGTCCCGCACCTCCCGGCCGAGGCGTTCCATGCCCTTGGCCAGGTGGCCCCACTGCTCGGTGCTGAGCTCCGGGGGCTCCAGGATCTCGGCGGTCTTGTCGTCGCGCCAGAAGGACGGGATGACGACGAGGTGCTTGGCGTCCATGGCCCGGGTGAGCGAGGCGACCCGGCTGACCTGCTCCCAGGTGGACTCCCACTCGGAGGGGCCTCGGTGCAGTCCGCAGAAGATGGTGCCGGCGGAGACCTTGAGGTCCCGTTTCTTCACCTCGTCGGCCAGGCGGGCCGGGTCGGTCGGGAGGTAGCCGTAGGGGCCGAGTTCGATCCAGGAGTAGCCGGCCTCGGCGACCTCGTCGAGGAAGCGCTGCCAGGGCACCTGCTGCGGGTCGTCGGGGAACCAGACGCCCCAGGAGTCGGGGGCGGAGCCCACCCTGATGCGGTCGAGCGCGACTGCCATGTCAGGACTTTCCTTCCGGGGATGCCACTGCGGGGGCCTGGAGGTCTCCCTCCTCGGGGAGCTCCTCGACGTCGACGCCGCGTACCTGCGCCAGCTCGTGCTTGAGGGCGGCAAGTTCCGTACCGCCGGCCATGTGGTTGGTGAGTTCCTCGAGGGAGACCTCGCTGCGGGCGGCGGAGAGCTCCAGGGTACCCAGGCGCAGGACGCTGAAGTGGTCGCCCACCATGTAGGCGTGGTGCGGGTTGTGGGTGATGAAGATGACGCCGAGGCCGCGGTCGCGGGCGGCGGCGATGTACTTCAGCACCACACCCGACTGCTTGACGCCGAGCGCGGCGGTGGGCTCGTCCAGGATGAGGACGCGGGCGCCGAAGTAGACGGCGCGGGCGATGGCCACGCACTGGCGCTGACCGCCGGAGAGGGTGCCGATGGGCTGTTCCAGGTCGTCCAGGACGATGCCCATGTTGCGCAGTTCCTCGTCCGCGGTCCTCTTCATCCGCTCGATGTCGAGACGGCGCAGCGGCCAGTGGCCCTTGGTCATCTCGGAGCCGAGGAAGAAGTTGCGCCACACCGGCATCAGCGGGACGACGGCGAGATCCTGGTAGACGGTGGCGATGCCCTTACCGAGGGCCTCGCGCGGGGTGGAGAACCGTACCGGGGTGCCGTCGACGAGGAACGCGCCCTCGGTGTGCTGGTGCAGCCCGGAGATGATCTTGATGAGGGTGGACTTGCCGGCGCCGTTGTCGCCGAGCACGCAGGTCACGCGGCCGGGGTGGACGCTGAGGTCGACCCCGTGCAGGGCGCGGATGTTGCCGTAGGACTTGCCGGCCCCGCGGAGTTCGACCAGGGGGTGCTCCCCGTCCGGGGCGGTGTCCTTGAGGACGGCACCGTGGGTGCCGGTCGTGTCGTCGGTCATTGCGGTCACCTCCGGGTCGCCGTGCGCTGGACCCACAGATTGATGAGGACGGCGCCGAGGAGCATCACGCCGAGGAAGGCCTTGAACCAGTCCGGGTTCCAGCCGGCGTAGACGATGCCCTGCTGCACCATGCCGAACATGAAGGCGCCGAAGACCGGGCCGATCGCGGAGCCGTAGCCGCCGGTCATCAGGCAGCCGCCGATCACCGCGGCGGCGATGTAGATGAGCTCCTGGCCCACGCCCTCGCCGGACTGCACGGTGTTGAAGGAGAACAGCTGGTGCATGCCGACGAACCAGGCGCCGAAGCCGACCAGCATGTACAGGGAGATCTTGGTGAAGTTCACCGGCACGCCGACGGCACGGGCGCTCTCCTTGTTGCCGCCCACCGCGAAGATCCAGTTGCCGTACTTGGTGCGGAGCAGCACCCAGGCGGCGAGGACGGCGAAGACGAGCCACCACACGATGGTGATCTTCACCTGGACGCCGCCCACCTCGAAGCTGGACGCGAAGAGGGCCTTGGCCTGGTCGAAGCCGTCCATGTCGCTGATGTCGTCGGTCGCGACGTTCCCGGTGACCGTCTTGGTCACGGCCAGGTTGATGCCCTGGAGGATCAGGAAGGTGCCGAGGGTGACCAGGAAGCTGGGCAGGCCCGTCTTCATCAGGAACCAGCCGTTGAACATGCCGACGGCGAGGGACACCGCGAGGGCGGCGATGACGCCGACCCATATGTTCATGGACAGCTGGTAGGCGAGCATGCTCGCGGTGAGCGCCGAGGTGACCACGGCGACGCCGGCCGAGAGGTCGACCTCGCCGCCGATCATCAGCAGCGCCACCGGCAGGGCCATGATTCCGATGGTCGAGGACTGGTACAGGATGTTCGCCATCGAGCTGCTGTCCCGCATCGGCGGGGCGGCGATCAGGAAGAACACCAGAACGACCACGACGCCGAGGAAGACGCCGACCTCGGGCCGGGCCAGCAGCCTCCGTGCCGGCGGGCGCCGCGTGGTGCGGCCGTCGTTCGCCTTCGGGCCGGAGGCCGGCGGTGGGGTCACCGCCGGCTCGGCCTGTCGGGTCGTACTCATCACCGGGTGCCCTTCGCGGCGTACTCGGAGACCGCGTCGACGTTGGACTTGTCGACGAACGCGGGGCCGGTCAGCACCGGCTGCTCACCGCCGCCGCTGTAGTTGCCGTTGTTCTTGTAGAGCCACAGGCCGTCGATGGCGAGGTAGCCCTGGAGGTAGGGCTGCTGGTCCACGGCGAACTCGATGTCGCCGGCCTGGATGGCCTTGGTGAGGTCCTTGTTGAGGTCGAAGGTGGCGACCTTCGCCTTGCTGCCGGCGTCGCCCACCGACTGCACGGCGGTCGGCGCGAAGGGTGCGCCGAGGGTGGCGACGTAGTCGATGGAGGAGTCCTGCTTGAGCTTGGCGGTGATCGTCGACTTCACCGACGGCATGTCGGTGCCGTTGACGTTGAGGATCTGGGTCTCGCCCTCGAAGGTCTTCTTCAGGCCGTCGCAGCGCTGGGTCAGGCCGACGTTGCCCTGCTCGTGGATGACACAGACGGTGTTCTTGGCGCCGACCTCGTTGAGCTTCTTGCCGAAGGCCTCGCCGGCCACGGACTCGTCCTGGCCGAAGAACTCCAGCAGGCCGAGGTCCTTCCAGTCGCTCAGGCCGGAGTTGAGGCCGACGACGGGTATGCCTGCCTTCTCCGCCTTGCCGAGGACGCTCTTGAGGGCGTCCGGCTTGGCGAGGGTGACGGCGATGCCGTCGACCTTCTGGTCGATCGCGTTCTGCACCAGGTTGGCCTGGTTGCCGGCGTTCGGGTCGGCGGAGTAGATGAGCTTGACGTTGTCCTTGGCCGCGGCGGCCTCGGCACCCTTGCGGACGATGTCCCAGAACGTGTCGCCGGGCGCCTGGTGGGTCACGAGGGCCACCGTCATCTGCGGCGTGCTCGCCTTGCCGGCCGCCGCGCCGTCGTCGCCGCCTTCCTCGGCCTTCTTGCCGCCGGAACCACTGGAGCAGCCGGCGAGGGCCAGTGCGGCCGCCGCGGCCATCGCCACGAAGGGCGCGATTCTGCGGGGGCGGTTGCGAGAAGAGCGGTCCATCTTTACCTGCACCTCACTGTGCTACGCGAAAAAAGGGCGGGGCCCGAGAATCCTCCCCGGAGCCTCGGACGTCCGAGTCTGCGTCATCGTGCGAAACGCCTGTCGTGTTGGGACGGGATCAAATCCCCTGGCGCGCACTCTGTCAATACTTTGTTAAGACATCAGTTCACTAGCTAGTCCGAATGTAAGTACAAACTATTGACATCGCCGCCCTCCGAGACCTACACCTGAGGGGCGGCAGGTCCCCGGATGGCACGTCCCCACCGTGGCAGGGCACTCCGGGACCCGCATCCCCAGCAGTTCGAGGAGCTTCGCTCGATGACCGACTCAGACGCACCACAGTATTTCGACCTGATCACCATGGGTCGCATCGGGGTGGACCTTTACCCCCTGGAGACCGGCGTTCCGCTGACAAAGGTCGAAACATTCGGAAAGTTCCTCGGTGGTTCGGCCGCGAACGTCGCGGTCGCCGCCGCCCGGCTCGGCCGCTCGACGGCCGTGATCACCCGGACGGGAGACGATCCCTTCGGCACCTATCTGCACGAGGCCCTGAAGGACTTCGGCGTCGACGACCGGTGGGTCACCCCGGTCGCCGCGTATCCGACGCCGATCACCTTCTGCGAGATCTTTCCGCCGGACGACTTCCCGCTCTACTTCTACCGCCGGCCCAAGGCTCCCGACCTGGAGATCCACACCGCCGAGCTGGACCTCGCCGCGGTCCGCGCGGCCGGGATCTTCTGGATCACCGGCACCGGTCTGAGCGAGGAGCCGAGCCGCTCGGCGACGCTCGACGCGCTTCAGGCACGCGCCAAGGCGGGCACCACCGTGTTCGACCTGGACTGGCGCCCGATGTTCTGGCGCGATCCCGACGAGGCCCGCCCCTACTACCGCCAGGCCCTGCGGCACGCCACGGTCGCGGTCGGCAACCTCGACGAGTGCGAGGTCGCCACCGGAGTGCGCGAGCCCGAGGCGTGCGCCGAGGCACTGCTGGCGGCCGGCGTGGAACTCGCCGTCGTCAAGCAGGGCCCCCGGGGCGTGCTCGCCGTGCACCGCGACGGCACCCGCGCCGAGGTGCCGCCGGTCCCGGTCGACGTGGTCAACGGCCTCGGTGCGGGCGATGCCTTCGGCGGGTCGCTCTGCCACGGTCTGCTCTCGGGCTGGGACCTGGAGCGGACCATGCGCCACGCCAACGCCGCCGGCGCTCTCGTCGCCTCGCGCCTGGCCTGTTCGTCCGCCATGCCCACCGGGGCCGAAGTGGCGGACCTCCTCGGGGAGACCGTGCCGCCGGGCGGCGCGAGCCTGCCGAGCCAGTCCTGAACGGAGTCAATTCCTTGAATTTCAGCATCTGTGACCTCACCACGGTCCGGGCCCGGAATCCGCAGGCCATCGCCGAGGCGGCGGCCCGCCGGGCCCGCCGTCCGCTGATCGGCGACAGTGGACGGCTGATGATCGTGGCCGCCGACCACCCCGCGCGGGGTGCGCTCGGCATCGGCGACCGGCGCCTGGCCATGGCCGACCGTGCCGAGCTGCTGGAACGGCTGTGCGTCGCACTGTCCCGGCCCGGCGTCGACGGGGTGCTGGCCACCGCCGACATCCTCGAGGACCTGCTGCTGCTCGGCGCGCTCGAGAACAAGGTCGTCATGGGGTCGATGAACCGTGGCGGCCTGGCCGGCTCGGCCTTCGAGATGGACGACCGCTTCACCGGCCACCGCCCCGAGGACATCGAGCGGTCCGGCTTCGACGCGGGCAAGCTGCTGGTCCGCATCGACTACGACGACCCGGGCTCCCTGAGCACCCTGGAGTCCACCGCCCGCGCCGTCGACGCCATGGCCGAACGCCGGCTCCCGGTGTTCGTGGAGCCGTTCATCTCGCGCCGGGTCGACGGCAGGGTCCGCAACGACCTGTCCGCCGAGGCCGTCACCCGCTCCATCGCCATAGCCTCCGGCCTCGGCGGCACCTCCGCCTACACCTGGCTGAAACTCCCCGTCACCGAGAACGCCGACGACATGGCGGAGGTCCTGCGCGGCTCCACGCTGCCCGTCGTCCTGCTCGGCGGGGAGGTCGGCGACCAGGAGGCGGCGTACGAGCGGTGGGGCAAGGCGCTGAAGCTGCCCTCCGTACAGGGCATGGTCGTCGGCCGCTCACTGCTCTACCCGGCCGGGGGCAGTGTGGAGGAAGCGGTGGACACGGCCGTGAGCCTGCTGTGACCGGAAAGGCTGCCATGACACATCACCTTCCCGCGGACCGTGCCCAGACCGGCCCGTACCTCGTCGACGTGAGCCCCGAGTCGGCCGGCTGGAGTCACTCCAGCCTGCGTGTGCTGGAGCTGCCGCCGGGCGGCACGCACACCTTCGACACCGGCGAGAGCGAGTGGATCGTGCTGCCGCTCAGCGGTGGCTGCACGGTCGCCGCCGCCGACGACTTCGGCCACGACACGTTCGAACTCGTCGGCCGCACCAGCGTGTTCGACGGCGTCAGCGACTTCGCCTACGTGCCGCGTGACGCTCGCGCGACCGTCACGTCGGCCGACGGCGGACGGTTCGCGCTCACCGGCGCCCGCTGCACCCGACGCCTGCCCGCCCGCTACGGGCCCGCCTCGGACGTCCCCGTGGAGCTGCGCGGCACCGGGAACTGCTCCCGCCAGGTCAACAACTTCGGGGCGGCGGCCCCCGCCGGAGGCGGTGACGGACAGGGTTTCGAGTGCGACAAACTGATCGCGGTCGAGGTGATCACCCCGGGCGGCAACTGGTCGTCGTTCCCGCCGCACAAGCACGACGAGCACCGGCCGGGCGAGGAGTCCGTGCTGGAGGAGATCTACTACTTCGAGTTCGCGGAGCACGACGGCATCCCCGGCCTCGGCTACCAGCGGGTCTCCCCGTCCGGTCCGGGCCGGGACACGGACGTCCTGGCCGAGGTGCGCGACGGCGACGTGGTACTCATCCCGGACGGCTGGCACGGGCCGTCCATGGCCGTGCCCGGCCACCACATGTACTACCTCAACGTCATGGCGGGCCCCGAGGACGAACGCGCCTGGCTGATCTGCGACCATCCCGAGCACGCCTGGATCCGCTCCACCTGGCCCGGCCAGCCCCTCGACCCCCGCCTGCCCCTCTACACCGCCCCCGAGAGGTCCGTATGAGCGCCGCCACCCGCCGACTGACGACCGCCCAGGCCCTGGTGCGCTTCCTGGCCGCCCAGTACACCGAGCGGGACGGCGTACGGCACCGGCTGATCGCGGGCACGTGGGGCATTTTCGGCCACGGCAACGTGGCGGGCGTCGGGCAGGCGCTCGTCGAGTACGCCGATGTCATGCCGTACCACCAGGGCCGCAACGAGCAGTCCATGGTGCACGCGGCCGTGGCCCACGCCCGTCAGCTCAACCGGCTGTCCGTGCAGGCCGTGACGACCTCGATCGGCCCCGGCGCGACCAACCTGGTCACCGGCGCCGCGCTCGCCACCATCAATCGCCTGCCGGTGCTGCTGCTGCCCGGCGACTACTTCGCCTCGCACGCGGCGGACCCGCTGCTCCAGCAGTTGGAGCACCCGGTCGAGGCGGACGTGTCCGTCAACGACACGCTGCGTCCCGTCTCCCGTTACTTCGACCGGATCACCCGCCCCGAAGCGCTGATCGCGTCCGCGCTGAACGCCGTACGGGTGCTCGCCGACCCGGCCGAGACCGGCGCCGTCACCCTCGCCCTGCCGCAGGACGTGCAGGCCGAGGCGTACGACTGGCCGGAGGATTTCTTCGCCGACCGCGTCTGGCGGGTACGGCGTCCGGCGCCGGACCCGGTCGAGCTGGAGGCGGCGGTGGCGGCCGTCCGGACCGCCCGGCGTCCGCTGATCGTCGCGGGCGGCGGTGTCCACCACAGCGAGGCCGAGGGGGCGCTGAAGGCCCTCGTGGACGCCACCGGCATCCCGGTCGCCTCCACCCAGGCCGGCAAGGGCTCCCTGCGCCACGACCACCCGGCCGACCTGGGCGGCATCGGCCACACCGGCACGGCGGTGAGCGACGACCTGGCCCGCGGCGCCGACCTGGTGATCGGCGTCGGTACCCGCTACTCCGATTTCACCACCGCCTCCGGCACCCTGTTCGCCGACCCCGACGTGCGCTTCCTCAACCTCAACATCACCGGTTTCGACGCCCACAAGCTGGCGGCGCGCACCCTGGTGTGCGACGCGCGGGCCGGTCTGGAGGCGCTGGCCGGGGCCCTGGCCGGGCACCGCGTGGACGCGGCGTACGAGGAGGAGTACCGCGCCGGCAAGGAGCGCTGGGAGCGGGTCGTCGAGGCCGCCTACCGCGCGGACGACGAGAGCGCCGTACCCACCCAGACCCAGGTGCTCGGCGCGCTCGACGCGGTCGTGGGCGACGCGGACGTGGTGATCAACGCGGCCGGCTCGCTCCCCGGCGACCTGCACAAGCTCTGGCGCGCGCGCAGCCCGCGCCAGTACCACCTCGAGTACGGCTACTCCTGCATGGGCTACGAGATCCCGGCCGCGATCGGTGTGCAGCAGGCGGCGCCCGGCACGCCCGTGTGGGCGCTGGTCGGCGACGGCACGTATCTGATGATGCCGACCGAGATCGTCACGGCCGTCCAGGAGCGGCTGCCCGTGAAGATGGTGCTGATCCAGAACCACGGGTACGCCTCCATCGGCGGCCTGTCCGAGGAGACCGGCGGCGAGCGCTTCGGCACCGCCTACCGGTACCGGGCCGAGGACGGCACCTTCACCGGTGCCCCGCTGCCCGTGGACCTCGCGGCGAACGCGGCCAGCCTGGGCATGGACGTGCTGCGCGCCAAGACCGTGCGGGAGCTGCGCCATGCCCTGGCCGAGGCCCGCACCGCCGAGCGTCCGACGTGCGTGTACGTCGAGACGGACCCGGCGCCCACCGCTCCCCCGGCCGAGGCCTGGTGGGACGTGCCGGTGGCCGAGGTCGCCTCCCGCGAGGCCGCCGTGCGGGCGCGTGAACGGTACGACGCCCAGGTCGCCGGCCGCCGCCGGCACCTCTGAACCGTTCCGGCCGGCCCCACCGCACCGCTTCCGGCCGGCCCCTCGGACTCCTTGCGAGTCTCCCCTGAACCGAACCTCAACTCTCCGCGCAGGAAAGGTCGTCCGCTCTCATGAAGACCATCAGCCACTGGATCGGCGGCAAGTCCGTCGAAGGCACCTCCGGCCGTTTCGGCCCCGTCTGGAACCCGGCCACCGGCACCCAGGAGAAGCAGGTCGCGTTCGCGGACACCACCGAGGTGGACGCCGCCGTGGCCGCCGCGAAGGACGCCTTCGAGAGCTGGGGCACCTCGTCGCTGGCCAAGCGCACGGCGATCCTGTTCAAGTACCGCGAGCTGCTGGATGCCCACCGCGACGAGATCGCGGAGCTGATCACCGCCGAGCACGGCAAGGTGCACTCCGACGCCCTCGGCGAGGTCGCGCGGGGCATGGAGATCGTGGAACTGGCCTGCGGGATCAGCGTGCAGCTGAAGGGCGAGCTGTCCACGCAGGTCTCCCACCGCGTCGACGTCGCCTCGATCCGCCAGCCGCTGGGCGTGGTCGCCGGCATCACGCCGTTCAACTTCCCGGCCATGGTGCCGATGTGGATGTTCCCGCTGGCCATCGCGTGCGGCAACACGTTCGTGCTGAAGCCGTCCGAGAAGGACCCGTCGGCCTCCCTCCGCCTCGCGGAACTGGCCACCGAGGCGGGCCTGCCGGACGGTGTGCTGAACGTCGTGCAGGGCGACCGGGAGGCCGTGGACCGCATCCTGGAGCACCCCGACATCGAGGCCGTCTCCTTCGTCGGCTCCACCCCGATCGCCCGGCACATCCAGCTGAAGGCGACCGAGCACGGCAAGCGCGTCCAGGCGCTGGGCGGTGCCAAGAACCACATGCTCGTCCTGCCGGACGCCGACCTGGACCTGGCCGCCGACCAGGCGATCAACGCGGCGTACGGTTCGGCCGGCGAGCGCTGCATGGCCGTGTCGGTCGTGGTCGCGGTCGGCGACATCGGCGACGACCTGGTCGGCCGGATCACCGAGCGGGCGAAGAAGCTCCGCATCGGTCCGGGCAACGACCCCACCTCGGAGATGGGCCCGCTGATCACCCGCGAGCACCGCGACAAGGTGGCCTCGTACGTGGCGGGCGCGGCGGCGCAGGGCGCCGAGGTCGTGCTCGACGGCACGGGCCTGACGGTCGACGGGCACGAGGACGGCTTCTTCGTCGGCGTCTCGCTGCTCGACCGGGTGCCGCTGACCGCGGACGCCTACCAGGACGAGATCTTCGGCCCGGTGCTGTGCGTGGTCCGCGCGGAGACCTACGACGAGGCCATCGCGCTGATCAACGACTCCCGCTGGGGCAACGGCACCGCGATCTTCACCCGGGACGGCGGCGCCGCCCGCCGCTTCCAGCTCGAGGTGAAGGCGGGCATGGTCGGCGTCAACGTGCCGATCCCGGTCCCGGTCGGCTACCACTCCTTCGGCGGCTGGAAGGACTCCCTCTTCGGCGGCCACCACATCTACGGCAACGACGGCGTCGCCTTCTACACGCAGGGCAAGGTCATCACCACGCGCTGGCCGGACCCGTCCGACGGAGGCATCAACCTCGGTTTCCCGAGCAACTCCTGACCCTCGGCCGCCCGAGCCCGGGTCTTTCGTTCGGATGATGCCGGATCAGGGAACGGGGGCCGGTGCCGTGCCCCGCAAGGCGGAGGAGAGAGCCCATGGGGGGCTCCCCTGCTCATGGGGATCCCCCGCTCATGGGGGTCCCCCCGCTCGAGCGAAGTCGAGAGTGGGGGAGGAGCCGGGAGTGGGGGAAGAAGCCGAGAGCTCGGGGAAAGAGCCCCGGGGACCGGCGACCACGCGGCGAGGTGCGGTGCGGTGCCGGCCCCGCGAGCCCGGCACGATCCACCCGAGAGGCCCCAGCCCTGCCCTCGACAGCGCACTCAACAGGAAGGTACGCCCATGGCGAAGATCGGCGACCGGGCCCGTGCCGTGACCGAACCCGCGCTCAGCTCAATGGACTTCGCCCTGGACCGGGGCAGTCCGGTGCCGTTGTACCACCAGCTCGCCCAGCAGTTGGAGGCGGCGATCACGCACGGCGACCTCACCCCGGGCAACCTCCTGGGCAACGAGGTCGATCTCTCGGTACGTCTCGGTCTGTCCCGCCCCACGGTCCGCCAGGCCATCCAGTCCCTTGTCGACAAGGGACTGCTGGTCCGGCGGCGTGGGGTGGGCACCCAGGTGGTGCACAGCCAGGTCAGGCGCCCCCTGGAGCTCAGCAGCCTCTACGACGACCTGGAGGCGGCCGGCCAGGGCCCGAGTACGCAGGTCGCCCGCCACGAGACGGTCCCGGCACCCCCTGGCGTGGCGGCGGCCCTGGGCCTGCCCGAGGGCGGAGAAACGGTCCTCCTCGAACGCCTGCGCCGCACCCACGGCCGGCCCGTCGCCCTCCTCTGCAACTACCTCCCGCCGGACCTGCTGGAACTGGACGACGCCCGGCTGGAGTCGACCGGTCTGTACCGCATGATGCGCGCGGCGGGCATCACCCTGCACAGCGCCCGGCAGACCGTCGGCGCCCGCTCGGCCACCGCCGGGGAGGCGTCCCGCCTGGACGAGAAGGAGGGCGCCGCCCTGCTCACCATGCACCGCACCGCCTACGACGACACGGGCCGCGCGGTGGAGTACGCGAGCCACGTCTACCGCGCCTCGCGCTACTCGTTCGACTTCCAGCTACTGGTCAGGTCCTGAGCCGGTGCCGTGCCCCGGACACGGCACCGAGCGGGTCAGGGGCGGGGCGGCACGGCACGGGTGGGGCGGCACGGCGCTCAGGTCCTGGTGCCTCGTCTCAGTGCGCCGCGTCCAGCCGGGCCCGCTGCTCCGGCGACAGTTCCAGGTCCACCGCTGCCAGGTTCTCCTCCAGTTGCGCCACCGAGGACACCCCGGCCAGCGGCAGGATCGGCGGTTCGTGGCCGAGCTGCCAGGCCAGCACCACCTGGCCGGCGCTCGCCCCGGTCTCCCGGGCGACCTCGTGCAGCACCTTCAGCCGGGCGGGCGTCCCCGGGTGGTCGTAGTCCCGGGGCAGCCGCTCCGGTCGGGCGTACGCACCCTTCAGCAGCGGCGAGTAGGCGACCAGGGCCAGCCGGGGCTCGGCCCGCAGGTAGGTGAGCAGCTCGGCGCCGGCGTGCCCGAGACTGCCGTCGGGGAAGAGGTCCTCGGGCAGGTCGGCGCGGGGGCGCAGGTAGCTGTGCTGGTACTGGAGCACCTCGTAGCCGGGCAGTCCCGCCGCGGCGGCGAGGGCACGGGCCCGCTCCACCCGCCACACCGCGTGATTGCTCGCGCCGAGCAGTCCGGCCGTGCCCTCGGCGACGAGGCCGGCGAAGCCCTCCAGGGTCTCCTGGAGCGGGACGGCGCGGTCCTCGATGTGTGCGTACAGCAGGTCCAGCCGGTCCATGCCGAGCCGCTCCCGGCTGCGTTCGGCCGACTCACGGATCGCCTTCGCCGACAGGCCCTCCGGGTTGTCGATGTAGCTCGTACCGGGGGCGAGCGGGCGGGCGCCCAGCTTGGTCGCGACGACGATCTCGTCGCCGACGCCCCGGCTGCGCCGCCAGCGCCCGAGCAGCGCCTCGCTCTGCCCTCCCTGGCCGCCGTCGGTCCAGAAGGCGTAGTTGTCGGACGTGTCGATGAAGTTCCCGCCTGCCTCGACGTACCGGTCGAGTACGGCGAAGGACGTCTTCTCGTCCGTCACGGAGCCGAACAGCATCGCGCCGAGCGCGAGCACGCTCACCTCCCGGCGGGTCCGCGGATCGCTGCCGATGGTGCGGTACTTCATGGCGTTTCCCTCCCGTGAGCGCCCCGTTGTCGGGGCACGGAACGGGAGTCTTCAGCGTGAAGCGCACTTCAAGTCAAGGGCGTCCGCGGCACATCGGCAAAGAGGCCCCCCAGGCAGGGAGCCGGGCGCCGACGTGAGCGCGGCCTACTTGTTCGTGCCCCGGAAGCGGCCGAAGGCCTTCGTCAAGCCGCTGAGTGGCGAGCCTTCCTCGCCGGCCGGCCCCGGCGCGGGCGGTCGGGGCACGCCGTCGCCGCCGGTCACCTCGGCGAGTGCGGCCTGCGCGGCCTCGGCCGCCTCCCGGTACAGGTCACGGGACTCCGTCATGACGTCGAGCGCGTGGGCGTACCTGGCGACCATGTCCTGGGCGTGGGCCAGCTCCTCTTCCGGGCTGAGCAGGTGCCAGCCCCGGCGCAGCCGCGTCAGAGCCTGCTCGGCCTCGGCCGGCAGGGACCGCGGGAGTGCGGCGAACTCAGTGATCCTGCCGAGGAATTCGACCGGTTCCGAGCCGTCCAGGAAGATGCTGCGCACCGTGAAGTGCTCCGGGTCGTAGTCCGGTCCCGGCGGCACCGTGGGCAGGACGACGGCGCCGCCGCGCGGCATCCGCAGCTTCAGCTCCCGCTGCAGCGCGAAGTCGGCGATCCGGGCCTGCTCGGGTGTGCCCCGGTGCTCGACCACCCGGTGCCGCAGGCTCGGCGGCAGGAACTCCGCGACCGGCCGCTGCCCCCGCGCGTCCGGCGTCATCGCCTCGTGCACCACGACATGGACGAACCAGCTGTTCCGGGCGCAGTCCCGCAGCCGGCGGCGCACCTCGTCGTCGTCCTTCGGCAGGTGGTTCACCGTCCGCAGGCGTACGCCCGGCACCGTGTCGTGGTCCCACTCGACCCGGCCGCTGTCGGGCCAGAACATGGTGGCGGGCGACGGCCAGCGAGCGTCCCACGCACGCTCCGCCTCGGCGGCGAGGAGCCAGGTGACGCCTTCGGCCTCCTCCCCGCGGGCCTGCGGATCGTAGGTGGTCAGCTGCGCGCGCACCGTGACGTTTCCGGCCACGCGCCAGCGGGCCTCGAAGAGGCGGCGGGCCGACGGGCCGGGGTCGGCGGAGGCGTCCCGGGGATACAGGACGGTGGACCGGACCGCCTCGACGGGGTCGAGCTCCAGGAAGTCGTCGAGGCCCCCGGCCGCCTTGAGGGCGATGAGGTTGCGCCGGACGTCGAGCTCGGGCTCGGGGCCCGGATGGCGTCCGCGCGCCAGCCATACGGTGTCGGGGACGGTGGGCGTGGGGGTGCTGTTTTTGACCATGGAGTCGTTCTGTGAGTGGTCAGGGGCCTGATCAGTATGGTCCGTGGACCGCGCACCGTCCATGACCTGCGGCACCTCACGGACACCGGCACGGTCACGACTCGACGAGGTGTCCCCGGCCGCCCGGAAGCGAAGCGGACCGGCCGAACGCCGAAAGGGCCATCCAAGGATGGCCCTGAGCTGCGGAGTTGTCCGACGCGGTCCGACGTCACCGTCGGGACGACAGGATTTGAACCTGCGCCCCCTTGACCCCCAGGAGCGCGGGCTACCGGGATTATCTGGATAAACAAGCTATTTCAAGGGCAGATACCGTGCGCTTCACGGTGTGAAGTTCGGCATCGCGCATGCCGTTTGGTCCCCAACTGGTCCCCAGAAAGCAGACCAGGTCCAGCCTCACAGCCGAGCGCGGGCCGATAGCCGCTCGCTCAGCTGTGTCAGCTCCGGGGCACTGTCAGTGGTCGGCGTCACCGTGAGAGATCAGCCAGATCGGCTCGTGGCCTCGGAGGGTGGCAGGCGTGGGTGACGTGGAGTGGCCGAAGGAATCAGGGGCCTACGAACAGGCCGTCGCCGGGCACTGTCACGTTGACCAACCGGGTGGAATGATCTTCTGGTTGGTCATGCCGGGGAGGGATCGTCCGTGGACAGCGCGCTACCGTCGTACCAGGGGCACCGGTACCCGGTCGAGGTCATTGCCCACTGCGTGTGGCTGTCCTTCCGCTTCCCGCTGTCGTTCCGCGAGGCCGGGGAGCTGATGCTCCAGCGCGGTGTCGTCGTTTCCCATGAGACGGTCCGCCGCTGGTGCGCCACGTTCGGGCAGGTCTACGCCAACGGCCTGCGACGCCGACATGCGAGGCCGGGCGACCCATGGCACCTGGACGAGGTCTTCGTGAAGATCAACGGCGAGCTGAAGTACCTGTGGCGGGCCGTTGACCAGGACGGCACCGTGCTCGACATCCTCCTGCAGAGCCGGCGGGACACCGCCGCCGCCAGACGCTTCTTCCGCAGGCTGCTGAAGAGGACCGGTGCGGTGCCGCGGGTGGTCGTCACGGACAAGCTCCGCTCCTACGGCGCGGCCCACCGCGAGGTCATGCCCTCCGTCGAGCACCGTGCCCACCAGGGCCTGAACAACCGGGCGGAGAACAGCCACCAGCCCACCCGGCAACGCGAACGCGCCATGAAAGGCTTCCGCAGCGTGGGTGGGGCCCAGCGGTTCCTGTCCGCGTTCAGCGGCATCTCACCCCACTTCCGGCCCCGGCGGCACCTGATGACCGCCACCGACCACCGCGCCGAAATGACCGTCCGCTTCACCATCTGGGACCAGATCACCGGCGCCGCCGGCCGGCCCGCCGAGGCCTGAGCACCGGCCCGGAACCCGGCCCCCGCCACGCCCCGACGCGCCGTCAGAGACCCACGCACCCAATAATGTGACAGCGCCCCGCGAAGGGATCGATGTCCTCGCCGCGCGCGCTCCGGACCTGCACCAGGTCCTGGAACGCTGCCGCGCGCAGGGCCTGAGCCATGTGGTGCTGGACGGCACGCTCATCGCCTGCGACCGCGTGGCCGGCACCACCAAGCGGGGCAACGACCTGTGGTACTCCGGCAAGGGACGGCGCTTCGCCGGAAACCTCCAGTTCCTCGCCGCGCCCGACGGCTCCCTGTTGTGGGTCTCCGCAGTCGAGCCCGGCTCGGTGCACGACCTGTGCGCCGCCCGCATTCATGCCCTGCCCGCGCTGTACGCCGCGGCCCGCCACGGGCTGCCGACCCTGGCCGATGTCGGCTACACCGGCGCCAACATCGGCATTCACACCCCGTTCCGCCCGCATCCGGACATCCCCCCTGGCGGTGGACACCCGGACCCACAACCGGCTCCTGCGCGGCATCCGCGCGCTCGGCGAGCGCGCCGCAGCCGAACTCAAACAGCGCTGGCGCGCCCTGCAGTACGTGACGGTCAGCCCCAACAGGATCGGAGCCATCGCCCAGGCCGCCCTCGTCCTCAACAACGCATGGCGGTGAACTTCGCTGAGAAAACCTCACTGCGCAGCACAAACAGCCGGCTCATTCCACGTACCACCCGCCGCCAGCCCTTCAGCCCGCGTAAGCCTCCCCACGGCACGAACACGTCGCCCAGTACAACTGAGCAACAGCAGGCCATAACCAAGATCAATAACCAAGCACACCAGCTACGCCACGTCCGGTACGGATCAGCGACGATGAGCACCCGGACAACGCGGCGTGTTGACTCGCGAGAGTGCACAGTCCTCCGCCGTCCGCGTGGCGGCCTCCGCGCGGTCCTCTCCCGGGCGGTCGCGGCTGCGGCGAGCACCTCGGCGGCCCGCTGCTCATCGAGTGCGCGCCCCGTGGCGGACCTCTGCGTCTACGCCTCGAGGCGCCCCGCCTCTGCCCCCAGCGGCCTCGCCGCGGGCCCGGGCCGCGGCCGGGTGTTCGCCAGCGGTCTTGATGTTCACCCGGTGATTGCGGACCTCAGGCGCTCTTGCCGAGCAGGCCGCACAGTCCTTGCTCCACATCGATCAGCCGCGTCTCGTGGCCCGGGGGCACCAGCCGGTAGGTCCGCTGCAGCCACCGCTCCACCACGGCGGGCGGGGCCTGAAGCAGGGCCTGCCCATCCGGGACGGCCAACGCGATGCACAGCATGCGGCGCGCCCCGGTACCGGCAGGCCAGATCCGCACGTCGCCCTGCCCACAGGGCCCGAACGCGCCCTGGGCCAGCAGCTCGCGGGCGAACAGCCAGGTCACCGGAGCGTGCGTGCCGACGTGGAAATCCACGTGGACGGCGTAGGGGTCGCGCAGGTCGTAGGACAGGCGGGTCGCTACACCGATGCTGCAACCCGGCGCGACCAGCAGGCGCATTTCGCAATCCTGCTCGACGAAGTTCTTCATGGGTTTTCTCTTGTTCTCTCGATCCGGACGGCGCTCGTGGGAGGCTCTCTCCGGACGGTTCTTTCGGCGGCCTTGGTGCGGGTGCCGTGTTCCGCCCGCTGCCCGCCGCCCGTGCATCCGGGCGACGACACGACCGGGGCGGGGTGCGGTGCGCCTGGAGTCGCACCGCACCCCGCCCCTGGTGGTATTGGCGCACCCCGCCCGGTCACCTGCTGCCATTCTCGGCCGCAGCCGCTCATACGCGACGTCGTTGTCGGACATGAGCCATGCGGACGGTGCGTGCGGCTGATCAGCGAACCGGTGGTTCCGGCCCCGCACCGTCAGCGACGATCGCCCCCGCGGTCGCGGTCGTGCCGGTCGTACCGGTCCCGGTCGTTGCCGCGGTTCCAGTCGCGGTCGCGGTTGTTGTGCCGGTCGTGCCGGTCCCGGTCGTACCGATCGCGGTCGCGGTCCCGGTCGTGCCGGTCGTGCCGGTCCCGGCCGTTGCCGCGGTTCCAATCGCGGTCGCGGTTGCTGTGCCGGTCCCGGTCGTTGTCCGTGGCGTAGGAGCCGATGACGACGCGCTGGGCGTCGGAGTGGGGCGTCGCCGAGGCGGTACCGCCCGCGGCGAGCACCGCGCCCGCCGCGACTGCCACCGAGGCGGCCGCGGTGACGACGCGCCTTCCGAAGATGCGACTCATGATCACTCCTCCTTGAATGCCATGCCGACGTTCCGCCCCGCGGGACGTCGGACGGTGCCCCGAGCTGGTGGGGCACCGCCGAAACTACCCCGAGATGATTGAAGGATAAACTTTCTACTATGTGGGCTATTTCACCGATACCGCCCCTCACAGAGGGAAATAATCTGACCTCTCGCAACCTTCGCGCGGCCGGGATCAACCGCATCGACGAGCACGGAGCAACCGCCACCGGCCGGGGACGGAGCAGCAGCCCGCCCCGCCGGCAGGGGCGCCAGCGCACGCCGACGGCCGCCACTCGAGCGCATCGGCCCGCCGACGCGCCGCTCGCGGCACCGCGCCCCGCCGGACCGCGGGGACACTGCTGGCCAAACCCGGCGGAAAATGGCATTCTCCATTTCGTGCAACATTCAACTAATTCGAGGAGGAGGCCGCCGACCCCGCCTCCCGGGTGGCCCGCGCTGGCGCGCCTGGTCAGATCCGTGGCCGCCCACCAAGGCGGGCGCATCCTGTCCCACGGCGGCAAGAATCTGACCGCCGCGCTGCTCGCCTGGCAGGCGACCGCCCCGTGGGGGCAGGGGCGGCCCCAGTTCCTGGCCGTCGCCACCGCCCTGCTCGTGGTCAACACCTCGACGGTGCACCACTCGGTGACCGAGGCCGTGCGCCGGATCGCCGTCCAGGTGGCGGGGGCTGCCCTGGCCATCGCCACCGCCTGGTGGCTGGGCCCCACCGCCGGAAGCGTCATGGTGGTCCTCGCCGTCGTCCTGGCCACCCGCGGACGCCGGATGTTCGACGACCAACTCCAGGTCGCCTCGACCGCACTGGTCACCTTGGCCGTCGTAGCGGCAATGCCGGTGCGTGACCTCGTCCTCCTGGCACTGGCCACCGCGGCCGGGGCGGTCGTAGGGACGGCAGTCCATGCCCTGATCCTGCCTCCGGTGTACGTGGACGACTCCCGTGCCGCGGTGCGCCGGCTGGCCCGGGCCACCAGCCTGCTGCTGCGCGACATGGGTCGCGGCCTGCGCAGGCACCAGCGGACCAGCTACGCGCGGGTCTGGCTGTCGAGGGCGCGGCAACTCGAGGAGGAGATCGCCGAGGTGCAGGACCACGTGCGGCTGGCCGAGAACAGCCTGCGCTGGAATCTCCGCTGCTCCGTGCACGGGTCCCGGCGGCCCGGAACCGGCGGCCATGCGCTCCTCGTCCTGCACGGGATATCACTGCAGGTGCGAGGGATCGCCCGGACCCTGGTCGACACCGTGGACGCCCCCCGGGACGACTTCCGTCTGGGGTCGTTGTTCACCGACCAGTACGCCCGGACGCTCGAGCTGGCCGGACAGGCCGTGGAGGACTTCGCCGAAGGGAGCCGGGCGGCCGATCCGGAGCGCGCCGACGCCGGCAGACGGCTGTGCACCGCGCTCGACCAGGCCCAGGGCTGGCATGACCGCATGACCGGACTCGTGGCACGCGGCGCCCTGACCGAACCCGGAGCCTGGCACATCTACGGATCGCTGGTCACCGACGCGGAACGGCTCCTGTCCGACCTGGACCGCGCCGGGACAGCAGAGCCGATGGCCCCGGTGACGCCGATGACGAAGAGCGTGCCCAACGCCCGGTCCCCCCGCTTCTGACCGCCCGGCCCGCCGTCGGCCCGGCCCGGCAAGCACCTTCTCGAGCACATGTCACGTGGGGCACGCCTCATCCCACGAGTGCCGCCACCCCCGCCGACCGAATATGTTGAAGATTAAACAACTATTCCGGGTCGTCCGTTCCTCCCGCTGCGGCGGCCGGCGCTCCTCGCGAAAGGCCCTTCCCATGACCACTGCCATGACGCCCCCACCGGCCCGCTCCCTCACCTGGTCGCTGCCCTGCACCGCCGACGCCCCCGCCCGGGCCCGGCGGCTCACCCGGCGGCTCCTGCACAACTGGGGCCTGACCGACGAGTACACCTGCCGCACCGAGGTCGTCGTCGCCGAACTGGTCAGCAATGCCCTCACCCACGCCCGCCCCGACATCCACATCACCTGGCAGCTCGTCCGCAACACCGAACAGCCCTCGGTCCGCGTGGAGGTCGCCGACGGCGGACCCACCACCGCCCCTGCCGACACCGACCGTGATCCCGACGAGCACGGCCGAGGACACCTCATCGTGGCCGCCCTCGCCTCCCTGTGGGGTACCGATCCCCGCCGCGATCGGCGCGGATGCATCCGCTGGGCACAGATCGGCCCCTCCTGACCCGCCGGCACGCACACGCCGAAGGAGGAACCACGTCCGCCGGACGGCCCGCCCCCGCCCCTCCGGGAGCCGCCGCCGGGCACCCGGCCGACCGCCCCACACCCCTGCCCGGGCCGGCTCCCCACACCCGGTCCCCGGGCGGTGTCGTACTCATCGGTTTCCCGGGGCCTGCTGCCAGAAGGGGGCCTTGGCCGGGATGAGGGGCAGGGAGGACGCCACGCGGCCGAAACGGTCGTCCTGGCGGGCCCAGGAGGCGTAGGCGGCGTCGATCTCCTCGCGGTCGCGGCCGACGAAGTTCCACCACATGAGGATCGGCTCGGGGAAGGGTTCACCGCCCAGGAGCATGACCCGGGTGGGCTCGCGCACGTCCAGGGGGAGCTCGTCGCGTCCTTCGCCGAGGTAGCCGAGCCGCCCGGGGTGCAGGGGCTGCCCGTGGACGGCGACGGCACCCTGGAGGACGACGAGCGCGTACTCCCAGTCGGGGCGCAGGGGGACCGTGGCCGGGGCCCGCAGGTCCAGCTCGACGCCGACGAGCGGGGTGTCGTGGCGGGCCGGGCTGGTCAGGCCGCCGAAGTCGCCGATCAGGACGGTCGCGGCGCCGGCCTGGCCGTCGAGGTCGGCCCGCGGCAGCTCCGCGTGGTGCTCGAACGCCGGTGCGCCGTGCCGGGTGGCCTCCGGGAGGGCGGTCCACATCTGGATGCCCTCCAGGGTGCCGCGGTAGTGGCCGGTGGCCTCCTCCGCGTGGGAGACGGCGCTGCCGGAAGTCATCAGGTTGAGCTGGCCCGGCTTGATGACCTGCTCGGAGCCGAGGCTGTCGCGGTGCAGGACCTGGCCGTCGGTCAGCCAGGTGACGGTCTGCAGGCCGATGTGGGGGTGCGGGCCGATATCCAGGCCGCTGTTCTCGGTGACGTCGGCCGGCCCCATATGGTCGGCGAAGCACCAGGCACCCACCGTGCGCCGGCCCCGGCGGGGCAGGGCCCGGCGCACCCGGATCGCGCCGACGGTCGCCTCCCGGCTGTCGCTCACCTCCAGGCAGGGCGGTTCGGGATGGCCGGAGTCGGCCTGATCGACAGGCGCATCGACCGTACTGACCGGTCCGCTCATCACAAGACCTCTTTCCTCGTGTCTTTCCCCGAGTGCATCAAGGATGGGTTCCGTGCGGCTGCGCGGCACCCCGAGGCATTCCGCATCCTTGTGCCGGTACGGGCGCGGCTCGGCGCGCCAGGGGTGTCGGTGTACGCCGCAGTGACCGGGAACGCCAGGGGCACGGCTCGCTTCCGGCACGCGGCGGAACGAGCCCACGGTGGGCAGAGGCGGCGATGAGTACGGGCAGCCGGTGCCGTTGAGGCGCACAACCCGGGCATGCCCAGGTGTTCGAAGGCCGGGTTCAGCTCACGATGGGGCAGGCTGCCAAGACCCGCGACGACTTCGCCGACCAGTGTGCGAAGCGCTGAACGAACCCTGCTGTCGGCCATTGGCTGATGGACGCAGAAACCGAGAGGATCCGGCAGCGGCACTATGTCGCACGACGTCCGCGCGCGTCCTCTGGGCGACCGCCTCGCTCCCACTGCCGGGCTGGCGAGGGACGATGCGCTCGCCCTGGAACCGGGCCCGGAGGACGGACCGGTGGTCGTGAAGTCGTCCACCGGAGCGACGAGAGCGACGAGAGCGACGAGAGCGACGAAGGAGCGTAGGCCGCAGCCGTGCACGCGGCCCTTTGCAGATCCGCCATGTCTTCCTGTTACCGCCAACATCGGTCCTGGCGGGTTCCGTGTCCGTCGGGTCGTTCCGACACTGACGTCACCGGCAACGACGCCGGTCCGAAGAGAGGTGCATCAGGATGCCGGGATTCAACGACGGGACACCCGAGACTGAGCTGCCGACCGGTTCGACCGTGACCACCGAGGTCGTGGTCGTGGGCTCCGGTCCCGCGGGTGCCACCGCCGCCCTGCTGCTCTCGACGCTCGGCGTCGACAACATCATGATCACCAAGTACCGGTGGACGGCGAATACGCCTCGCGCGCACATCACCAACCAACGTTCGATGGAGGTCTTCCGCGATCTCGGCATCTAGGACCAGGTGCTGGCGGATGCCACCGAGCACGCCCTCGTGGGCGACACCGTGTTCTGCACGAGCATCGCCGGGGAGGAGATCGGCCGCATCCACACCTGGGGCACCCGACCCGACCGGGAGGCCGACTACCGGCTCGCCTCTCCGTGCCTGACCGTCGACATCCCGCAGACCTACCTGGAGCCGATCCTGGTCAGGAACGCGACGCAGCGCGGGGCCCAGACGCGGTTCTCCACCGAGTACCTTTCCCACTTCCAGGACGCCGACGGGGTCACCGTGGAGGTCCTTGACCGCTTGACCGGGCAGCGATACAGCATCCGGGCCAAGTACCTGATCGGTGCCGACGGGGCCCGCTCGAAGGTGGCCGCTGACATCGGGCTGCCCTTCGAGGGCGCGATGGACATCGCGGGCTCGATGAACATCACCTTCAAGGCCGACATCGCCTCCTTCGTATCCCACCGGCCCTCCGTCCTGTACTGGGTCATCCAGCCGGGTTCCCATGTGGGAGGCATCGGCGCCGGCCTGGTCCGGATGGTCCGCCCCTGGAACGAGTGGCTGATCGTGTGGGGCTACGACATCGCCGAGGAGCCCCCGCACATCGACGAGGAGGCCGCGACCGAGATCGTGCGAAACCTCCTCGGCATGCCGGACCTGGACGTCGAGATCACCGGCACCAGTCTGTGGGGCAACAACGAGATGTACGCCACGCGCCTGCACCTCGGGCGGGTGTTCTGTGTGGGCGACGCCGTACACCGGCACCCGCCGAGCAACGGCCTGGGCTCCAACACCTCGGTCCAGGACTCCTACAACCTCGCCTGGAAGCTCGCCGCCGTGCTGCAGGGACACGCGTCCCCCGCGCTGCTGGACACCTACAGCACCGAACGGGCGCCCGTCGCGGAGCGCATCGTCAAGCGGGCCAACAAGTCCAGCCGCGAGTTCGTGGACATCTTCAAGGCCCTGGGTCTCCTCGACGCCACGACCGAGACCGAGATGGCGGCCGCCATCGAGGAGCGCAAGGCCAGCACCCCCGCCGGCGCCGCCAAGCGGGCCGCCCTGGTGCGGGCGATGGAGCTGAAGAACTACGAGTTCAACGCGCACGGCGTCGAACTCGGCCAGCACTACACCTCCTCGGCCATCCTCTCCGACGGGACCACGCCCCCCGTCCCGGCGCGGGACCCCGACCTCTACTACGAGATGTCCACCGTGCCGGGCGCGCGCCTGCCGCATGCCTGGGTCGGTGACCGCGCACGCAAGCAGGCGATGATGGACCTCGCCCCCTACACCCGGTGGACGCTCGTCACCGGCATAGCGGGCGAGGACTGGGGACAGGCCGCCGAGAAGGTCGGCCAAGAGCTCGGCATACCGTTGGCGACCGTCGTCATCGGCCCGGGCCGCGAGGTCACCGACCTCTACTACGACTGGGCCAAGCTGCGCGAGGTCGAGGAGAGCGGGGTGCTGCTGGTGCGCCCCGACAAGCACATCGCCTGGCGCGCGATGACCCTCCCCGAGAACCCGGAGGCCCAGCTGCGGCACGCTTTGACCACGATTCTGGAAAGGGACTGAACCCCCATGCGTTTCGACCACGACACCCTGCCCCAGCGCGTACGGTTCGCCTCCGGCGCGGCGGCCGAGAACCTCGCCGCCGAGGTCGCCGCTCTCGGCGCCCGACGAGTGATGGTGATCGCCGCCACGACCGAGCAGGAACTCGCCCACCGCATCACCGACGGGCTGCCCGTCGTCCACCGGCACGACGACGTCGTCATGCACGTCCCGGTCGAGATGGCCGAACGAGCCCGCGCCGAGGCCGCCGCCCACGGCACCGACGTCCTCGTCAGCATCGGGGGCGGCTCGACCACCGGGCTCGCCAAGGCAGTCGCCCTGACCACCGGCCTGCCCATCGTCGCGGTACCCACCACCTACGCCGGCTCCGAGGCCACTCCCGTGTGGGGGCTCACCCAGGACTCCCGCAAGACGACCGGCACCGACCCGCGGGTCCTGCCCCGCGCGGTCGTCTACGACGCCTCGCTGACACTCACCCTGCCCGCCGGTCTGAGTGCGGCTTCCGGACTGAACGCGCTGGCCCACTGCGTGGACTCCATGTGGGCTCCGCGGACCGACCCCATCAACCAGGCCCTCGCCGCCGAAGGCGTCCGGGCACTGCGCACCGGACTGCCCCTGGTCGTCAAGGAACCCGACGGGCTTCAGGGCCGGGAGCAGGCACTGTACGGCGCCTACCTGGCCGCCGTGGCGTTCGCGTCGGCCGGATCTGGTCTTCACCACAAGATCTGCCATGTCCTCGGCGGCATGTTCGACCTGCCGCACGCCCAGACCCACGCCGTCGTCCTCCCTCACGTCCTCGCCTTCAACGGCCCGCAGGCCCCGGAAGCCGAGCGGCGCCTTGCGGCCGCCTTCGACGCCCCCACCGCCAACGAGGGGCTGGCCCGGCTGCGCGCCCATCTGAACGCCCCGCGCTCTCTGCGTGAACTCGGCATGCCCGAGGAGGGCGTCGCAGCGGCGGCCGAGGCCGTCGTCGCCGCCGCCCCGGCCGGCAATCCACGAGCCGTCACCCTTGAAACGATCAGCGGGCTGCTCCAGGCAGCCTGGGAAGGAACGGAACCGCGATGACCGACGCCGCCGTCACCACCGTCGCTGTGTCACATGAGCAGCAGGAACGGGAAGCTGAGATCACCCGCCAGGTGCTGCACGCCTTCGGCGACTGCGCCGACCCCAGGCTCCGGCAGGTCCTGCAGTGCCTGGTCCGGCACCTGCACGCGTTCATCCGGGAGGTCCGCCTGACCGAGCGGGAGTGGAGCAAGGGGATCGAGTTCCTCACCCGGACCGGTCACATCACCGACGACCGGCGCCAGGAGTTCATCCTGCTGTCGGACGTGCTCGGCGCCTCCATGCAGACCGTGGCCGTCAACAACGAGGCATACGGCGACGCCACCGAAGCCACCGTCTTCGGCCCGTTCTTCGTCGAGGACAGCCCCGAGATCGCGCTCGGCGGCGACATCGCCTTCGGCGCCGCCGGCCAGCCCTGCTGGGTGGAGGGCACCGTCACCGACAGCGCCGGCAAGCCGGTCCCCGGAGCACGGATCGAGGTGTGGGAAGCCGACGAGGACGGCTTCTACGACACCCAGTACGACGACGACCGGACCGCCGCGCGAGCGCACCTGTTCACCGACTCCGAAGGCCGCTACTGCTTCTGGGGCCTGACCCCGACCCCGTACCCCATCCCGCACGACGGTCCGGTCGGGCGGCTGCTGGCGGCAACCGGCCGCTCGCCCATGCGCGCCTCGCACCTGCACTTCATGGTCAGCGCGCCCGCCCTGCGCACCCTCGTCACCCACATCTTCGTCCGTGGCGACGAACTCCTGGAAAGTGACGCCGTGTTCGGAGTCAAGGAGTCACTCGTCAAGGATTTCCGAATCCAGCAGCCGGGCACGCCGTCCCCCGATGGACGCGACCTCGCGGACCAGGCCTGGTCCCGCGTGCGTTTCGACATCGTGCTCGCACCGGACGGCACGTAACCCACCGGTCCCGGCCCCGCGGCACACGACGTGCCTGCCGACGGGGCCGGGCGAGGGTCATGCCCGTGACCGCGCCTCACGCAGGACATCCGTGGCACGCATCCCGTAGCGCTCCTTGAACCGGTGGGAGAAGTGGGCGGCCGAGCCGAATCCGCAGCGAGCAGCCACCTCGGCCACGGTCGCCTCGCCTCCCTCGGCCAGCAACGAGCGGGCGCGCTCGAGGCGGCGGCCGAGCAGGTACTGGGGAACGCTCGGGCCACCAGAGGCGAACACCCGCGACAGATGGCGCTCGCTGATGCCGATGCCCTGGGCGACGCGGGCCGCGGAAAGCCTCGGATCGAACAGATGCTCTTCGATATAAGCCTTGGCGATCGCCAGGTGAACGGCGGAGTAGGTCGGCTCGCGGCCGGTCACCACACTGCCGAGCAACTCCAGCAGGGTGTCCTCGTCCGCGCCCCCGGGGGACTCCTGGCGCACTGCCCGACCGGCCAGCTGCGCGAGGGTCCTGGCCTGGACGGCACCGTCGTCCACATCGAAGACCAGCGGCTGCGTCAACGACTCCGGCCCTCCGAGGTCCCGCCACACCGGCCGGGACACCTTGACCGCCAGCTCCTCCATCCCTTGGGAGAAGCCGCGCATGAAGGGCTGGTCCGCATCACAAACGATCAACTGTCCCGGACGCAGCAACCGGACACCGTCATCGTGGTAGAAGAAGGCGTCCCCGGCCAGGGTCAGGTAGCAGGCAATCGCCTCCGACGGCATGCGGCGAATCACCGTCCGCGTCCGCTCCACGACGTGAGGGCTTCCGGTCACCCGGGCGACATGTATTTTCGGGAGCTGCAGGTTGATCTCCGTCGCATCCAGGGCACGGTCGTGAAGAGAGCGACACCGCAACCCGATCAGGGCTTCGGCATTGTGCTCCTCCCACAGGGGAATGCGTTGGGCCTCGGGGAGGCCGAACGTGCTGAAGCGCACCGGACCCACCATCATCCCGGTCGTCATTTCATCAGGGTAATGCTTGTGCGGCTGACTGCCCGCTGTGCGTTCCCGCCCGACTTCGCATCGTCCGAGAAGGCGATCACCGAGACGGTGCCAGGGCCGGTCTCCGCCCGAAGCGGTTCCATCACCAACGCGGTCCCCCGCCTCGGACACGACGACCGAAAGCTGCGCGCCCTGGCAGGTCAGTGTCCGTCCGCAGGCAACACAGCACCCCCGCTCCAGCTCGTTCCCCCCTCCGGGGAGTGCCCTCGTTCGGGGGCGGGACCGAACTCATCAAGCGGAGGTTCCCGCGGACTGCGCGGCACCAGGGGTTGCCCCATCGCTCGCGCCCGTGCAGATGCGCGGCTCGACACGCCAGGGATGCCAGTGCCCGCCAGGATGACCGGGGAGGTCGCATGGCGCCTCCGGCGCGGGCACGAACCCGGTCAGCCATGGGCCTCTGAGGACTGCTGGGTGTGTTCGTTGGCCTTTCGGACAGGCCGCACCCCTACTTCCACTTCGGCAACGCGGTCTTCCGTCGGGATCCTGGAACGTCGGTGTGACAACGGAGCAGCCCGGCGTCGCTTCGACAGGCCGACGCCCGCGCGGAGCAGCGCCTGTCACGCTGCCGCGGGCGCCGACGGTGCAGGAGGCGTATCGAGGGCGGGAAATCGGCGCGCTCGCCGGTCAACCCATGCCCGAGGCGCTCATACCGCGGGCGGCGGGTGTCATGGTGTACGCCTCTGGCCGCACCGGCCGGACAACCTTCCCGGCAACCGCGAAGCGGTGATCGCGCGGCAGCCAGTGACCGAGGCAGGCCTGCGCCGTGAGGGCAGGACAGCCCTGAGCACGCTGATCACAGCACCTTGTTGCCGTACATCTCACCGAGTGGATCGGCGATGAGCTCGATGCGGGCGCCGTCGGGGTCCCGGAAGTACACCGACACCTCGCTGTGCACTGCGTGGTCGACGCCGGCCCGGGCGAGGTTGTCGCACAGGTGACGCCAGCGGTCTGCTTCCACCGAGATCGCCACGTGGTGCAGGCCGCCCAGGACCTCGGCGTACGGTCCCACGTCGAGTCCGGGGAAGTCGAAGAAGGCGAGCAGGTTGCCGTTGCCGATGTCGAAGAAGAAGTGCGACGAACCGGGGTAATCGCGGTTCTCGATCAGTTCGGTCAGCGGGAACTCCAGCACTTCCTGGTAGAAGCGGATCGTCCGCTCGACGTCGCTGCTGATCAGGGCGGTGTGGTGCAGGCCTCGAGCGGACGAGGCGGGCCGTTGCCCGCTCGGCCGCAGGTACCGGTCCCGGATGCGGGTTCGCTCCGCTTCTCGGGCCGACCGGTCCGGCTGCACGTTTTCGTGCGTACTGGTCATCGTTTCCCTTCCCACCGAACTCCACAGTGGCGTGTGCCGCTCGGCGTTGCTGCAGGAGTGGGAGCCGAGTGGCCACCTTGAAGGCTTGCCTTCTCGTGTCCCGGTACCCCAGCAGCAGGCTGGCAGCCCTGAGCAGCACGGAACCCGGGGTTGAGGAGGCAAGCCCATTTGGGGAGCTCGTCCCGGCCCCTGCGCAGCGACCCGTGCGCCGGATTCTCGTTCGGGGCGACGGCTTCGCCCGCGGTCACCGGCAGTGTCTCGCCTGACCGTACGGGGGCGGAAGAGAGGCGGAAGCCGCGCTTTCGGACGACGCGCCCGTCCCGGCGGGCAGCAGCCAGGTCGATCGGCTCCAGGCGGCTCTGCTCTGCTGCAGTTCCCCGGCGCAGGACGGGCTTTCCGGCCGCGGCACACCGTGCCGTGGCGTTCGCCGCGCCGCGGCCGGCCTGGCCCGGCCCGACTCCGCACGAAAACAGCCCCTGCCCACGGCGTTGGGCGGGGGGAGCACCCATTCCGCCCTGGGCAGCCGCCCACGCGCGTGCCACCGTCCGACCCTGCTCAGCTGCACGAACTGCGCTGTCACGGCCAGAAGTCGATGAGGTGAACCGCAAAGTCTGCTCGTTCACCCGGCGAAGGTGGTGCAGGAGGCGAGGGCCTCGCTGTCGCTGCAGGCCGGCCCGGGGGCCACTCGGGAGGGGGGGTCAGGCGGCGGCGAGGCCGGCCTTGAGGCCGGAAGCGATCTTGACGACGCGCTCGGCCTGGATCCGGGCGGCGGTGCGGGTGGTGTCGTCGACCGGGTTGTTGCCCTGGGCGTCGACGTGGGAGGTGCCGTAGGGGTTGCCGTCGGCGAACTTGGCGGGGTCGGTGTAGCCGGGGGCCACGACGATGCCGCCGAAGTGGTGGACGGAGTTGTACAGCGCGAGCAGGGTGGTCTCCTGGCCGCCGTGGGCGGTGGAGGTGGCGGTGAAGCCGCTGTAGACCTTGTCGGCCAGCTTGCCCTGGGCCCACAGGCCGCCGAGGGTGTCGATGAACTGCTTGAGCTGCGAGGCGATGTTGCCGAAGCGGGTGGGCGAGCCGAAGATCACGGCGTCGGCCCACTCGATGTCGGCCGGTGTGGCGACGGGGACGTCGGCGGTGGCGGCGGCGTTGGCGGCCCAGGCCGGGTTGGAGTCGATGGCGGCCTGCGGGGCCAGCTCGGCGGCCTTGAGCAGGCGGACCTCGGCGCCGGCCTTCTCCGCCGCCTCGGCGATCTCCTTACCGATCTCGGCGACGATGCCGGTGGAGGAGTAGTAGACGACGGCGAGCTTGGTCTGGGTGCGCACGGCTGCGGTCTCCGTTCGGTTGGTGTCGGGTGTGCGGTTACGGCTGAAGATGCCCATGACAGCTTTCGTTCCGGTGCTGAACACCCACTGACGAGTGTTGGTTGAACCGTAAACCATCGCGGGGGCGTCCGCGCCCCTCGGGGTGGGCGGCAAGTCAGCGCATGATCGCAGCGCAGGTCGGCCGACCCCCACGTGCAGCCCGGCCCGTCTGCCACTCTGCAGCCACCGTTCAGGGAGCCGGTGCCGTCAAGATGGCCGAATCGCCGTCGCCGACGGCCCGTAGCTCGCCCTCGTCACCGCCGACGCACGCGCCCGAGGTGCGGTTTCGTTCAACGCGGCTGCGGGCCGGCCGGGCTGCTTCCCGTGAGGTGGAGTGAGGAGGACGGACGTCCTAACTTGCCGCTCGAGAACCGGCCCCCAACGGCGGGCATCGGAGGAATATTCCGGCGCAACGATTTTTTGCCAGGTGGCGGACCTCACGCCCCAGATAATTCAATGTTCAACTAAATGAGCTACTGTCTCAAGTGTCTGAAGGCAGGCAAATGCCTGCGAAGCAATCTATTCGCATCACCGGGTGAGCAGGGAGAAGGAATCATGATCATGCCAAACAGGACTGCGCGCCGGACCGCCGTCGCGATCGCTTCTACTGTCGTCGCGGCAGCCGGCCTTCTCGCCGGCGGCGGCGCCGCCTCGGCGGCGGAGCACCCGAGCGGCAGCCACCCGGGCCTCGCGTCCGCCGTCCGAATCTCTGACCATCACAACGAATACCGGCACAACCACAGCGGGGACCGGCACAGTGCATCCGACGGCCGGGGCGGCGACGGTCACGGCCACGGGAAGCGGGATCACGACGGTGGCCGCCACTGGATCCGGTACGACGACCGCGACGGTTACCAGGAGCGGATCGACGAAGGCCGTCGTCAGTGGGTCCTCGACCAGCTCCGCTGGGCCGAGGACCACGGACACCCCCACCAGGGCAGCCTGCAGCACCACGACCGTTCACACGGCTGAGGACCGCGGGCACCGAGGCCGCCACTGCCTGGGCCGCCGTACGCCGGTGGGCAAGTGAAGCGGCCTGAGCCGCCCCCCGCACCACATGCGAGCGGGCGTCACAGGGCAGCGGGGGTGGTATGCGGTGTCATGACCGTTTAAGGGACAGCAGCGGTCATGACACCGCATACCACCCCCGCGTCCCGCACCCCGCGCGAAGGTTCCGCAGCCGCCGCCGTGGCTTCGTTCCCTTCCGTCCTCGTGAACAAAGCCACCTCTCGTCATCGGCGGCCGTGACCTCCACCACCGCGAGCCCCGACTCCGCCCCAGGTGCGCCGTTGCGGGGCCGGTGGATCCGGCCCTTCACGTACCGCCCCACGGTGCGCCGGCTGACGCCGAGCGCGCCGGCCACCGCCCGGGTGCCCCTGAACTGCCTGACCAGATACCGCATCTGCGCGCCAGCTGCTGACGGAGGGTGAGGGCCGACTCCGGTGCCCTGACCTGGCGCGCCCAACGGCGCTCGTACGGCGACATCCTGCGCGCGGCCGAGTCGGACGAAGTGGTCGGCAACGGCGAGATGGTCCTGCCCGGTGACGCGTCCGCCGACGCGGGCGCACCGGGTGTCTCGTCCCGCACCTTCGGCGCCGTGTTCGTCGAGGTCGGCGTCGACCCGGACCTCGGGCTACTGCGGCTGCGCCGCGCGACAGGCGTCTACAGCGTCGGCGCGGTCGTCAACGAGCGCACCGCCCGCTCCCAGATGATCGGCGGGCTTGTGTGGGGCTCGGGCATGGCCACGATGGAGGCCAGCCACTTCGAGCCGAACCTGGGCCGCTGGCTGTCCCAGGACCTCGTCGGGATGCCTCTGCCGGTGAACGCCGACATCCCGCCCCACATCGACATGTCCTTCGTCGACGAGTTCGACCCGCACGCCGGGCCGCTCGGCGCCAAGGGAATCGGGGAGCTGTCCGCCACCGGCACCGCGGCGGCCGTCGCCAACGCGATGTTCGACGCGACGGGGCATCGGGTGCGGGACCTCCCGCTCACGCCCGCGAAAATTTTGGACCCCGTTTGTAGCCGCTCGCTCACCCCGTTCAGGGCGTGTCGGCCAGAAAGTCCAGCGGCGTGGGTCGCCGGGGCGCGGGGTCACACCTCGCCCGGCCGCCGGCGTCGAGCTGCCCCAGCGCGGTGGAGAGCGCGACGCCGGTGTCGGCTTCGTCCTGGCGGCTGTCGGACGGCGTTTCGGTCATGCCCGGTTACTTACGCGCGAAGTCATGGTTCGGGCGTTCGACGCCGCGTAGATCACCAGGGTTCGCTCCAGCCGCCCCGCTACCGCTCGCGCATCGACGAGACCCGGCGCGGACCAGCGCGCTGGGAACAGGACCCGGACACCCGACGACGACCGGCACCAAGTCGGCCAGACCCACTGGAAGTTCCTCACCTGACGCGCGGATTTCGGCATCCCCGAGGTGCGGCAGCTCGCCGTCACCGTCGGCCGCTCGTGGCCCGAGATCAAAGCGTTCATCGACACCGGGCACAGCAACGCCAAGAGCGAGGGCGTCAACCGCGTGATCAAGCTCGTTGCCCACGCCACGTTCGGCCTCCGCAACGCCGAGAACCAACGGCTACGGACACGCTGCGTCACCACTCGCCGAGCCCGCGGGCGCCTCCGCACCGCTCAACTTCGGAGAAACCCGGTTTCACCCGGTTGGAGGCCATGGCCGGGCCCGGCGGCGCCCATGCATGAAAGCTGATGTGCCATAGCCCCCCAAGAAAGGCGAGACCGGAATGACGGAATCTGTGGTCCATGGCTCACGACGTCGAATACGGTGCACCCGCGTCGCGGCGGCGGGCTTCACTGCTGCCGCCCTGTGCGCGGTCACGGTGGCCCCGGCCATTGCGGACGGCGACGCAAGCGCCGAGAAGCCCACCATCGTGCTGGTGCACGGCGCATTCGCGGACGGCTCCAGTTGGAACGGGGTGATCGAACGACTTGAGCACCAGGGCTACAAGGTCATGGCCGCGGCCAACCCGCTGCGAGGCCTGTACAGTGACTCGGCCTACATCGCCTCCGTGCTGAAGAGCATCAGGGGCCCGATCGTGCTGGCCGGTCACTCCTACGGTGGAGCCGTGATCAGCACGGCCGCGGCTGGTAACGCCCGGGTGAAGTCCCTGGTGTACATCTCGGCGCTGATGCCCGATGTGGGCGAGAGCGGCATGTCACTGGCCACCCGCTTCCCCAGCGCCCTCGGCACTGCCACCCAGGCCGTGCCCTACCAGGCAGGTGGCGGCGTCAGCGGGACCGACCTCTACCTCAAACGCGACAAGGTGCACCCGGTCTTCGCCGCCTGCCTCCCGATGAGCCAGGCGAACCTGCTAGCAGACACCCAACGGCCCGCCGCCACCACCGCTTTCTCCGAGACAGCCAAGGTCGCGGCCTGGAAGACCATCCCGTCCTGGGCGCTTGTCGGCCGGCAGGACATGACCATCAACCCGGACCAGGAACGGTTCGAGGCCAAGCGCGCCCACTCCCACACAGTGGAGATCAACTCCTGCCACGTGTCGCTGATCGCGCAACCTGACGCCGTCGCCGACCTGATTCTCCAGGCCGCCACCGCCAGCGGATCCGACCGCCCGGCGCTTGCGAACACCGGCTCCGCGCGGCGCACCGCAGGCGTGACCGGCCTCGCCGGTGCCTGCATGGTCACCGGCTCCGCGGTCGTCCTCCTCGGCCGCCGACTGCGACGCCGCACGCACTGACCCTGTGCGTGCCGACAACCCATGTCACCCATGCTGAGCTGCAGTTCTGGAGTCACGATGTGATCACATCGCGGGCCTCCGGGATCGCCTCGGTGCACGCTCGGGTCTCGTGGCGATACGTCTGCTCTACCGGTTCTGCTGCCTGCTCCTAGGTTGGCTGCGGCTGCCGGCCCGCTCCTCCGCGGCGAAAGACGTCGAGATCCTGGTGCTGCGCCATCAGCTGAGCGTCCTGGAACGCGGCAGGCCAAAGCCCGCTTTCACCCTCGGCGACCGGGCGGTAGCCGGTGACCACGACGTCCGCATCGGCGAGCAGTTCCTCGAAGGCCGCCCGGTCGAACGCGAGGTCCAGCCTCGCCGACCGCTTCCCGAAGCCGGTGTCCGCGTGCAGGACGGCCTCTTCGGGCCGGTCCGGCCGGTCCAGGCGCAGCACGTCCGCGCCCAGCAGGGCGAGCGTGCGGGTGGCGACGGGGCCGGCGAGTACCCGGGTCAGGTCGAGCACGCGCAGCCCGGCGGCGGGCAACAGGGGAGAACTCTCGATGGGCGCGAACACGCGCGTGTGTGCTTCATCCAGCCGCTCCCGCTCCCGCTCGACCAGCGGCCGGGCGACGAGCGCGGTGCTCTGCTTGTGCGCGGCCCACTCCTCGGGCGTGCGCAGCGCGACGGCGAGGCCGCCAGCCGCGTACACGGCCTCCTCGGCCTCCTGAGCGGACCGTTCGGCGAGCGCGGACCCGACGTGGTCCACGTCGCCCGGCACTCCCAGCGCGGAGAGCAACCGCTCCCGGTGGTGGGGTAGTTGGCGTGCGTGCGCACCCAGCCGTCCGAGGTCCGCCAGAACCGGGACAGCGGCGCGAAGGAGACCGGCGCCCGCCCGTCCACCAGCAGGTGCCGCTCACTGAGGAACGCCGTGGCCACGGCCGCGTCGTCCACCCGCACCGCCGGCACCTCGGCGAGTCCTGCCCGCCGCGCCCCCAGTTCGGCGGCGGCGAGCGCACAGGTACCCACACACGCGCGTGCGAGCTCCCGTACGGGAAGGCGCGCTGTAAGCGCGCCTTCCCGCTCCACGGTGGTGATCCGCCCGAGAAGGGCGGGATCGCCACCCACTGCGGACCAGGCGAAGGAGAGTTGAGTCATGACTGCACTATGCGGTACCGACTCAACTCCGCCGTGTTTGCTTGGTCACAGCGTTTTTACTTGGTCACAGCGTTGAGGGCGTTGACGACGCCCGCACCGTAGAAGGAGTTGTTGCCCTTGCCGCCCTTGCACACGGAGCTGTTGATGGAGTAGGGAACCGTGCACTCCTGCTTGTCGGCACCCTGGGCCAGCATCGCCTTCACCTGGTTCGGCTTGGCGTTCGGGTGGGTCGACTTGATGAGCGCGGCGACACCCGCGGCGTGCGGCGAGGCCATCGACGTGCCGGCCATGTAGCCCCACTGGCCGCCCGGCAGCGTGCCGAGGATCCGGCCGTCGACGGCGGGCGCGTCCGGCGCCTGGTAGCGGGTCGAGTCGCCGCCCGGCGCGGCGACGTCGATGATGCTCTGGCCGTAGTTGGAGAACGACGACTTGATGCCCTTGGCGCCGATGGAGGAGACCACGACGGTGCCCGGCAGCTGCGCCGGGATGTCGAGGCACTTCTTCGGGTCGATGGTGCGCGTCACCTCGGTCGAGTCGTTCGGGCTGCCGGTGTCGAGGATCGAGTCGCCGGCGAGGTCCCAGTTGTCGTTGCCGGCGGCCGCGACGTTGACCGTGCCCTTGCTCTCCGCGTACTTCGTGGCACGCGAGACGGCCTCCACCAGAGCCTTCTGGTCGATGTCGTCCTTGCAGTTGAACTGCCACGGGTCGGTGTAGTAGCTGTTGTTGGTGATGTCCACACCATGCTCGGCGGCCCAGACGAAGCCGCACACCACGGCCTCGGTGTAGAACCAGCCCTCCGGCGTCGAGACCTTGATGCCGGACACCTTCACACCCGGGGCGACACCGACCATGCCGGTGCCGTTCTTCGCGGCGGCGATCTCACCGGCGACGTGCGTGCCGTGCGCGCTCTCGCCCTTGTTCGGCCGCCAGGCGCCGTCCGCAGTGTTCGGCTTGCCCGCCACGCAGTTGACCGACGCGGCCCGGTCGAAGTTGGGGGCCAGGTTCGGGTGGGTGTCGTCCACACCGGTGTCGATCACGCCGACCGTGACGTTGGGGCTGCCCAGCGTGATCTCGTGGGCCTTGTCGGCCTTGATCATCGGCATGTCCCACTGCAGGTACTCCAGCGGCTCCTGGCCGGCGGGGGCCGCCGCGGCCGCGGCCTGCACCTCAGCGTCGGTGAGCACCTCCGGCGCCCACATCTCGGTGGTCGACTGCGGGGAGAGCGGAGCGGTCCGGGTGGCGCCGGCCGACTCGACCCCCTTGTCCTTGCGTATCTCCTTGGCGAAGTCGGCGCTCGACGAGTGGACGACGATGACACCGATCTGGTCGTACGCGATGACGACCGAGCCGCCGGCCTTGGCGATCGCCTTCTGCACGGACGCGGAGCTGTGCCCGGGACGGACGTTGACGACGTAGCTCAGAGCCTCTCCGGTGGCAGAGACGCTCTGAGCGGCGGACGCCTGCGGACCGGCCTCGGTGGCGGACGCGACGTTCGGCAGGAAGGCGAGAGCGGAGGCGACGGCCATTCCGAGCGGAATGGTGACGGTACGCCGCTTGAGGCGTGCGCTCATGAGAACTCCAGTGTGTTGAGCCATTGCGTGATGGCATGCGCGAGGGCATGCGGGCGTGGGGGGGGTCTGTGGAAGTGGCGGGCAGGGCCCGTTACTTGACTGCGCGGAGCGCGTTGACGATGCCGGAGCCGTAGAAACCGTTGTGGTTCTTGTTGCCCTTGCAGAACAACTCGACGATCCCATTGCCGTCGGGGTCGTAGGGCTCGACGGGGCATCCCGGGTTGTCGGCCTGGGCCTTGAGAAGGGCCAGCAGCTGGGCGGGCGTCGCCTGCGGATGCGTCGACTTCAGCAGCGCGGCGACACCGGCGACGTGCGGGGCGGCCATCGAGGTCCCCTGCAGGTACGCGTACTCGCCGTTCGGCATCGTGGACAGGATGCGGCCGTTACCCGACGGGGTGTCGGGGATCTGGAACTTGTCGCCGCCCGGCGCGGCGACGTCGATGACGCCGTGGCCGTAGTTGGAGTAGTACGACTTCAGGTTCTGCACGCCGGTGGCGCCGACCGTCACCACACCCGGCAACTGGGCCGGAGCGTCAAGACACTTCTTCGGGTCGATCGTGCGGTCCACCGAGGTCGTGTCGTTCGGGCTGGAGTCGTCGAGGATCGACTTGGCAGCCAGATCGTGGTTGGAGTTGCCCGCCGAGGCCACGTTCAGGGTCCCCCTGCCCTGGGCGTACAGCTGAGCCCGGTTGACGGCCTCGAGAATGGCCTTCTGGTCCGCCTCGCCAGGGCAGTTGTACTTCCACGGGTCCACGTAATAGCTGTTGTTGGTTATCTGGACGTCGTGGTCGGCGGCGAACACGAAGGCGCAGACGACGCTCTCGGCGTAGAACCACTGGTCCTCGTCCGGCTGTGCGACCGTGATGCCCGAGACCCGCACACCGGGCGCCACGCCCGCGACCCCGGTGCCGTTGCGGGCCGCGGCTATCTCGCCCGCCACATGCGTGCCGTGGTAGTGGTCCGCGTCAACCGGCCGCCAGGAGCCGTACGTGGTGTCCGCCTTGCCGCTGACGCAGTTCGCGGACTGGGAGGGGGAGAAGTTCGGGGCGAGGTTCGGGTGGGTGTCGTCGACGCCGGTGTCGATCACGGCGACGGTGACCTTCGGACTGCCCGGGTTGATCGCGGCGGCCTTGTCGGCACTGATCGCCCGCAGGTCCCACTGGTCGGCCTCGAGCGGCTCGAGGGGCACCGAACCATTCGTCTGCTTCGCGGTCTTGGCGGCCTTCGCCAGCTGCGCGACCTCGTCCTTGGACAGGTACTGCGCCGAGCCCACGTCCGTCGTCGCCGACGCGCTCAGCGGCGCGGTACGGGTGGCGCCCGCCGAGTCCACTCCGGGGACGTTGCGGATGGACTTGGCGAAGTCCGGGTTCGCGGAGCGGACGACGATCACACCGATCCTGTCGTACGTCACCACGACGGTCCCGTCGGCCGCGGATATCGCCCGCTCCACCTTTTCGACCACCTGACGGTTGGTCTTGGTGTTGACGACGTACGTCAGGGTGGCCGCGTCCTTCGCCTGCGTGACCGAGGACGTGTGGGGCGCCGCCGACGCCGCCGAGGGCAGGAAGCCGAGCGACGCGGTCAGCGACAGCACGACCGGTACGGCCAGTGCGAGTCTGCGCCGGGAACGCAGATGAGCCATAGGGTCTCCACATCATCCGGGTACAGAACCCGCCCGGGGCACAGGTGTTGGCCGGGGCAGGTACGTGACGAGTGGTGCGTGTGCACGGTGAAGCTATCCCGCCACCTCCCCGACCTGCAATAACTTGTTAATAACTTGTTCAGACTGGTTGCGAAAGAACGCACAGGACTTGAACCGGTCACCGCGCGGCGCCGTGGACCTTGTGGCGGGGAGCCCCAGCACGATCGAAACCCCGCCCCAACCACATCCGACAAGCGAGGAGACCGAAGTGGCCACCGAGACACCGCCACCCTCGAAGACCTAGGCCCCACTCCCGTCCGCCGAGGAGTTCGTCACGGTGCAAGGCAGCGCGGAGTTCGGTGAACTGCGCCGCTCCTACCGCTCCTTCGCCTTCCCGCTGACCATCGCCTTTGCCGCCTGGTACCTCCTGTACGTCCTGCTGTCCAACTACGCCGGCGGCTTCATGGGGCACTGTCACGTTGACCAACCGGGTGGAATGATCTTCTGGTTGGTCATGCTGGGAGGGATCGTCCGTGGACAGCGCGCTACCGTCGTACCAGGGGCACCGGTACCCGGTCGAGATCATCTCCCACTGCGTGTGGCGGTACCACCGCTTCCCGCTGTCGTTCCGCGAAGCCGGGGAGCTCATGCTCCAGCGCGGTGTCGTCGTCTCGTACGAGACGATCCGCCGCTGGTGCCTGAAGTTCGGTCAGCAGTACGCCAACGGCCTGCGCCGCCGGCAGCCCCGGCCCGGCGACACATGGCACCTGGACAAGGCCTTCATCAAGATCAACGGCGAGCAGAAATACCTGTGGCGGGCCGTCGACCAGGACGGGATGGTGCTGGACGTCCTGGTGCAGAGCCGCCGGGACACCGCTGCTGCCCGGCGGTTCTTCCGCAGACTGCTCAAGAAGACCCGCTCGGTGCCGCGGGTGGTCGTCACGGACAAGCTGCGCTCCTACGCGGCCGCCCACCGCGAGGTCATGCCGTCGGCCGGGCACCGTTCGCACAAGGGCTTGAACAACCGGGCGGAGAACAGTCATCAGCCCACCCGGCAGCGCGAACACGCGATGAAGGGCTTCCGCTCCGTCGGCGGAGCCCAGCGGTTCCTGTCCGCGTTCAGCGGCATCTCACCCCACTTCCGGCCCCGCCGCCACCTGATGACCGCCGCCCACTACCGCACCGAGATGACCACCCGCTTCGCCATCTGGGACCAGATCACCGGCGCCGCCGGCCGGCCCGCCGAGGCCTGAGCACCGGCCCGGAACCCGGCCCCCACCACGCCCCGACGCGCCGTCAGAGACCCACGCACACAATAATGTGACAGCGCCCACGGTGGACGGGCGATGGATCCGCTGGACGTCCCCCGCTGGAGACGCGGGAGTCCAGTTCGATGCCTTCGCCACCCAGCAGCCCAACCCAACTCTCGCCACCTGGACCGTCTGGGCCGGCCCGAATCTCGACCGCGCCACCTGGACCCTCACCGCGTCCCCGTACACCCCCAGCTCACTGCTGGCCGACCTCTCCGAGAACCTCGCCCACGCAACCGGCACCCGTCAGGCACAGGCCGCGGGCCGCGAACGCAGGACAAGCCTCGGCACCACGCCGCCAGCCATCCCAGCGGTCAATGCCGACGCCGCGGTCAGCCGTACACGCCAGGCGTGATGCGTGCTCATCGGGTGAGACCGAGTTCGCGTAGGGCGTCGGCGGGGT
>NZ_JBHSPC010000100.1:183411-192602 GCF_042656345.1 Streptomyces incanus | reverse complement strand
GCTGTGCAACCACCCGGCGGAGCCGACGGGAGGCACACCCCCACTAAATTCGGAGACCCACTTATAGGGCATGAACAGTTCCGGGACGACTACGCGGGTGGCGGGGTGTTGCCGGAGGGCCCCAGGCACGGCCCGTATTGGCTGAGGTCGGTCACCCCCGACGTCCATGAAACCGTCGGCCGGGAGAAGAGCACGCACATCCTCCGGGAGTGGGCGAACCAGTTTGGGGACGTGCCCTCCGAACTGGAGGTGGATCTGCGGCAGGAGGTGTTCGACCGCCTGGCCGCGGCCGACCACATCTCCTACCTGAGCGGGCTCGGGGACGAGGACATCCACGACTGGGGGCGTGTGCACGACTGCTTTCACGAGTTCGTGCTCATCGACCGCTCGGCTGGGCGGATCACCCTCCTCGTCGCGGCCGACGACTGAGCTTTTACCCCTGGAGAAGCGGTTCAGCCGGGCGGAGAAGGCCGACGACCGGGTGAAGTGGGCCTCCCGGCAGGACAAGTAATCGACCCCCGGGGTGTCAGCCGACTGCACCGAAGCCATGGGTGGGCGAAGCCACCGGCGGTGCGGCCCCGGCGGTTGCCTATGCCGTGGCGGTTTCCTGCGTCGGTACGGGCAGGAACGCGGTCCAGGTTTCCGGAGCGACGGTGAGGTGAGGTGCGCCCGGAGTTTTGGAGTCGCGGATGTGGATGGCGGTGGGGTGGGCGGCCACTTCGATGCAGTTGCCGCCGTCGCTGCCGCTGTAGCTCGACTTGAACCACCGAAGTGCGGTGCTGCTCATTGGTCTCCTAGCAGACGGTCCAGCAGATCCCTCGTATCTTCGGGGTTGAGGGCCTGAGACCGCAGCATGGCACACCTCTGGGTCAGAATCGCCACCTCGTCGGGATTCGCGATCAGTTGGCTACCGCGTTGGGTTTCCGTGTAGGCGAGCCGCTGATGTTCGGGTGTCTCCAAGAGGACGAAGGGGCCGTCGAGGGCTGCGTGACTTGTCCGGCCCAGCGGCTGTACCTGCAAGGTGAGGCCTGGAAGCTCGGAGAGATGCCGCAGATGCCGCAACTGTTCGACGTACACCTTGCCGCCGCCCAGGTGGTCTCGGAGTACCGCCTCCCAGATGATGAAGCACGTGATCGGTGGTTCTTTGTCGCGGAGGATGGTTTGCCGCTCAGTGCGTGCCGCCACGTGCTGTTCAATTTCGCCTTCGTCAATCACAGGGATACGGCTGCGGAAGACCGCTCGTGCGTACGCCTCCGTCTGGAGCAATCCCGGCACCACCTGGTTCTCGTAGGAGGAGATCGCGATGGCCTCCCGCTCCCGATCCAGATACTCCTCCGCCCACAGCGGGACCAGGTCGACCTCCGGCATATGGGCCAGCGCAGCCGTCAACGCTCCCTTGGTGTCCAGGAGGTCGTCCAGTTGGTCGGCGAGGTCCGGTTTCAGGGGGCGTCTGCCCTGTTCGATGGAGGCGATCTGCTGCTCGCTCACGACGAAGTCTTCGCCCAGGGAGCGTTGGGTGTGGCCCGCCGCCTCGCGGAAGGTGGCGAGCAGGGCGCCCACCATCTTCATCGCGGACGCGTTCCTGCGTGACCGGGACCGTGGTCTTGCCGTGGTGCTCATAGGTCGAACTCCCCACCCGCGCGTGTACGTTCACTGCCGCTCATGCGTACATTCGGGACGTACGGGTGCGCGGACTGTTCCAGGATGGGTACGGAGCGTGACTCTCGTCCCGTGAATCAGGAAACTTCACCCGTGCCCCGGGTCCCCGCCCCACTTGAGCGGTTCTTTCGGCGTGAGCGCCGGTCCGTGCCCGACGCCCGGGACTTCGCGCGCCGGGCGCTCGTCGGCTGGGGCGTGCTCGGGCGTGAGGACGATGTGCTGCTGTGCGTCAGTGAACTCGCCACCAACGCGCTGGTGCACGGTGTGCCGCCCGGTCTTGGATTTCTGCTGAGGATGTTGCCGTACGGCGACGGTGGCGTACGGGTCGAGGTGCACGACAGCGGGGGCGGTGTACCGGCCGTACCGGAGGAGGCGGATGTGCCGGAGCCCGGGGAGGGCGGGCGCGGGCTGCTGCTGGTGGGCGAGCTGGCCGACAAGTGGGGCGTGGGGGAGCGGGACCCGGGGAAGGTCGTGTGGCGCGAGTTCGCTACGGCTCCCGCAGCGTCCCCGCGATCGCCGAGATCGTCTTCGGGCCCACCCGGCAGCATCCACCGATCAGCCGGGCCCCGGACTCACGCCACCCCGTGACCTGCTCGGCGGTGAACGTGGCGCGGCCCGTCCACGCCCGCGCCCCGGCGTCCCAGACCTCGCCGCTGTTGGGGTAGACCACGACCGGTTTGCCGGTGACGCGGGCCGCGAGGGCGACCGCGTGGCCCGCGTCCTCGGGGGTGCAGCAGTTCACGCCGACCGCGATCACCTCGTCCACCTCGGCGGCGAGCACGAAGGCGTCCTCCAGCGGCTGCCCGGCACGGGTGCGGTCGCCTGTCGCCGAGTAGGACAGCCAGGCCGGGATGCCGAGGCCGGGCAGGATGCGGAGCAGGGCCTCGGCCTCGTCGGTGTCCGGGATCGTCTCCAGGGCCAGGACGTCGGGCTCCGCGGCGGCCAGGGCCTTCATGCGCGGGCGGTGGAAGCGCTCCAGCTCGGCCACGGTCAGGCCGTACCGACCCCGGTACTCGGAGCCGTCGGCGAGCATCGCGCCGTACGGGCCGACGGACGCCGCCACCCACAGGGGGCGGGGCACCCGGGCCCGCCGGGCCGCCGCGCGGGCCGACTCGACGCTCAGGGCGAGCAGGGCGGCGGCCCGGTCGTGGCCGATGCCGCGCCGGGTGAAGCCCTCGAACGTCGCCTGGTAGCTGGCGGTGATCGCCACGTCCGCGCCCGCCTCGAAGTAGGCGAGGTGTGCCTCGGTGACCGCCTCGGGGTCCTCGGCGAGCAGCCGCGCCGACCACAGTGCGTCGCTCAGGTCGTGTCCGGCCGCCGCGAGCTGGTTGGACATGCCGCCGTCGAGGACGACCGTGCCGCCGGTGAGGGCGTCGGCGAGGGCGGGGGCGGTGCTCATACCCCCCGACGGTAGTCGAGGCGGCCCTCGGGCCTGCCTCGCAGCGCGCCTCTGCGGGAGGGCTGGGATCCTGAAGGGAGACGACCCGCGGTCGGGAAGGCGGTGGACGATGTGCCGGTGGCTCGCCTACTCGGGCACCCCCATCCTGCTCGACAGCATCCTCTACCGGCCGAAGCACTCGCTGATCGACCAGAGCCTGCACTCCAAACTGGGCGTCGAGACGACCAACGGCGACGGGTTCGGGGTGGGCTGGTACGGGTCCCACACCGACACCCCGGCGGTCGTCCGGGACGTCGGTCCGGCCTGGAGCAACCGCAATCTGAGGGAGATCGCCGGCCATGTCCGTTCGCCCCTGTTCTTCGCCCACATCCGGGCGTCGACCGGCTCGTCGGTGCAGGAGACCAACTGCCACCCGTTCCGTCACGGCCGCTGGATGTGGATGCACAACGGCGCGATCGCGGACTTCGACCGCATCCGGCGCGACCTCGCCCTGGCCGTCGATCCGGAGCTCTTTCTCTCCGTCGAGGGGTCGACGGATTCCGAGCTGATGTTCTATCTGGCGCTCACCTTCGGCCTGGAGCAGGACCCGCCGGGCGCGGTCGCGCGGATGGCGGGCCTGGTGGAGCGGGTCGGGTGGGAGCACGGTGTGGAGTTCCCGCTGCAGATGACGGTCGCGGTGACCGACGGTCAACGGCTGTGGGCGTTCCGCTATTCGACCCGGAAGGCGTCCCGTTCGCTCTTCTACAGCACTCGCGTGGAGACGCTGCGCTCTCTCCATCCGGACGTGGCGTTCCTGCGTGAGGTCTCCGACGAGACCCGCCTCATCGTGTCGGAGCCGCTCGGGGACCTGCCCGGCGCCTGGAACGAGGTCCCCGAGGGCAGATACGGCATCGTCCAGTCCGAAGGCGACGTGATGCGCCGCTTCACCCCTCGGGCGGCGTAGGGGCGGGCTCCGGTGAGAGGCAACGGGCCCCGGCGAGAGCGGGCGGGACGCCTTCGTCCCGCCCGACCCGTTGACCTGTCCGTGACGCGCCTCTACCTTGTCGGCGTTCGCCATGTCAGATGTTGTTCGTGATGTCGAACGATTCCGTGATCGCGAGCGTCCTCCCACCGTGAGAGGCAGACCGCATGAGCCGCGCCGCCTACGACCTGCCCGACCCGCCCCGCTCGTCCCCGTCTTCACCGACAATGACACGACCCGGTAGTACGGCCTTGGGCACAGTTGCTCCACCGTGGCCGAGGACGGTCGTACCGCCGTCCTCGTCCACCACGCCCGGCAGTGCAAGGAGATCGACGGGGATCCGCTCCGCGCCCCGAACCGCCACACCCGCATCCAGACCCTCGGCCGGAAGCCGGACGGCACCCCGGACTTCGGCATCCCCGTGGCCGACGGAACGACCACGAGCGGCAAAGGGGGTGTGACGTGAGACGCCTGTACGCGGTCCTGCTCACCTTCTGCCTCGCCCTCGCCGGTGCCCTCGTCACCGCCGGGCCCGCACAGGCCGCGCCCCGATCGATCGGCAACGGAGTCCAGTTCACCGACGTCACCGGGAACCCCGTGCACGCCCACGGCGGCGGGATCATCAAGGTCGGCGCGTACTACTACTGGTTCGGCGAGCACCGCAACGCCGACAACACCTTCCGGTACGTCGACGCCTACCGTTCGACCGACCTGAAGAACTGGGAGTTCCGCAACCACGTCCTCACCGAGGCCAGTGACCCGGAACTCGCCACCGCCAACATCGAGCGGCCCAAGGTCATGTACAACGCGGCCACCGGCACGTTCGTGATGTGGATGCACAAGGAGAACGGCTCCGACTACGGCGAGGCCCGCGCCGCCGTCGCCGTCTCCGACACCGTGGACGGCGACTACGAGTGGCGGGGCAGCTTCCGCCCGCTGGGACAGCACATGTCCCGCGACATCACCGTCTTCACCGACACCGACGGCACCGGCTACATGGTCTCGGCCGCCCGCGAGAACTACGACCTGCACATCTACCGGCTGACCGCCGACCACACCGGCATCGCGAGCCTGGTCGCCAACCCGTGGCCCGGCGGCCACCGCGAGGCCCCGGCCCTGTTCAAGCGGGGCGGCGTGTACTTCATGCTGACCTCCGGCGCCACCGGCTGGAACCCCAACCAGCAGCAGTACGCCACCGCCACCAGCCTCGCCGGCCCCTGGTCGACGATGCGCAATGCGGGGGACGCGACCACCTACGGATCGCAGACCGCGTTCGTCCTGCCGGTGCAGGGGTCCTCGGGCACCTCGTACCTGTACCTCGGGGACCGCTGGGGCAACTCCTTCGGCGGCAGGGTCAACGACTCCCGTTATGTGTGGCTGCCGTTGACCTTCCCGTCCTCCACCTCGATGTCCCTGTCCTGGTCACCCGAGATCACCGTCGACACGGCTGCCGGAACGGTCACCGGGACCTCCGCCACGTACAACACGCTCATCGCCCGGCACAGCGGGAAGTGCGCCGATGTGACGAGCCAGTCGCTGTGGCAGGGCGCCCAGGTCAAGCAGTACGACTGCAACGGCGGTGGCAACCAGAGGTTCTGGTTCAAGCCGCTCGGCAACGGCTACCACCAACTCGTCGTACGCAACAGCTCGTTGTGCCTCCAGGAGAACGCGAGCACCGTCACGCAGGAGAACTGCTCCGTCTCCGCCGCGGCCACCGCCCAGCAGTGGTCGATCTCCACCACCGGCTCCTACGTGTCCCTCGTCTCCCGGGCGACCGGCGAATGCCTCGACGTGTCCGGCGGCGCGACCGCCAACTCGGCCGCCCTGATCACGTACATCTGCAACGGAGGGACCAACCAGCAGTGGACACGCGGGACATGAGCATGCGGCAAAGAGGGTCGGCCGGTGCTTTCGTCGCGGGCGCGGTGGCGGCCGCGACGATCGCCGGCGGGCTCGGGCTGTCGTCCGTTGAGGCCGTGGCCCGGACGCGGGACTACCGCCCGACCCTCGGCATCGAGAACTGCACCGCCGTCGCCTGCCACTTCGACCTCCCACCCGGCACCTATGACGTACAGGTCCGTCTCGGGGGCCAGGCCGCCTCCCGCACCGCCATCGGCGGCGAGACCAGGCGCACGCTCCTCGCGGAGACCGCCGCCAAGGCCGGGCAGCGGGTCACCCGCGGTTTCACCGTCGACGTCCGCACGCCCGAGGGGGAACCCACCGGCCCCGACGGCAGCCCCGGGCTCGACCTCGCCATCGGCGGCGCCGCCCCCGCGCTCGCGGACATCCGGGTCACCCCGGCCGCCGACCGGCACACCCGGCAGATCCTCCTCGTCGGCGACTCCACCGCCTGCGACCAGCCCGGTGACCCGTACTCCGGCTGGGGCCAGCAACTGCCGCAGTACCTGCGCAAGGGTCTCTCGATCGTCAACCACGCGGACTCCGGCGAGAGTACGGTCAGTTATCTGGGGAACCCGCGGCTGTGGAACACCGTCCGGTTGTTGATCCGGCCCGGTGACCTCGTCCTCATCCAGCTCGCCCACAACGACAAGACCACCGACGAGGCGACCTACCGGGCCAACCTCGAGACCATGGTGGCGGGCGTGCGGGCCGAGGGCGGCCAACCGGTCCTCGTGACGCCCGTCGTGCGGCGCTGGTTCAACGCCGACGGCACCCTGAACAACGACACCGCGCTGCTGGTCAACGGGCTCGGCGTCGACCACCCGGCGGTCGTCCGCTCCGTCGCCTCGGCAGCCGGCGTCCCGCTGATCGACCTCACCGCCAGGACCAAGGCGCTGGTGGAATCCCTCGGCGTGGAGGGCTCCAAGGCGCTCTACCTCTACAACGAGAAACGCGACAACACCCACACATCGGAGTACGGCGCCACCCGGTTCGCGGCCCTGGTCCGCGACGAGCTCGTCCTCCGGCATCTGGTGCCCGAGGGCCGGGTCAGGAGGGGATGAAGCCCCTGGGACGTTCCGACCGGAACCGGAGCGTCCCAGGCTCCCCTCATGAACACCCCCCGGCACACTTCGGCCGGTGCCGAAGCATTCCGCGGCTAGCGTTCCCGTATGACCGAGAGCGCGCCGAACGCCGTCACCGGGTTCGCCGGACTGCACCATGCCGACGAGCCCATCCTGTTGCCCAACGCCTGGGACCACGCCTCCGCCGCCGCCCTCGCCGCGCAGGGGTTCCGGGCGGTCGGCACCACCAGCCTGGCCGTCGCCGCGGCGGCCGGGCTGCCCGACGGGGCGGCGGCGACGCGTGAGCAGACGCTGCTGCTCGCCCTCACGCTCGGCTCGGGGCCGTACTGGCTGTCCGTGGACGCGGAGGACGGATTCAGCGACGACCCCGAAGAAGTCGCCGCGTTCGCACGCGAGGTGTACGCCGTCGGTGCTGTCGGGATCAACCTGGAGGACGGGCTCGGGCCCGTCGGCCGGCACGCCGCGAAGATCGCCGCGGTGCGGGCGGCGGCCCCCGGACTCTTCGTCAACGCCCGGACCGACACCTACTGGGCCGCCGGTCCCGGTGCGGACGGCGGCAGCAGGCGGGAGGACACCTTCCGTCGGCTCGACGCGTATCAACAGGCGGGTGCTCAGGGTGTGTTCGTGCCCGGCCTCACCGACCCGCGTGAGATCGCCGCTCTGGTGCGCCGGCTCGACGTGCCGCTCAACATCCTCTACTCGCCCACCGGCCCCTCCGTTCCGCAGCTCGCCGGTCTCGGCGTGCGACGGATCAGCCTCGGATCCCTGCTGTACCGGCGGGCGCTGGGTGCCGCGGTGGAGGCCGCGACCGAGATCCGCGAGGGGCGTGCGCCCACCGGCACCACACCCGCCTACGCGGAGGTCCAGGCGCTGAGCAGGGACTCCGTACGGGGTGCGGCCGACGCCACTGCGTCCCTCGGTCGGCGCTGGTACGGTTGACGCTTTCGCGGGTATCAGAACCTTTGTACTCATCTCCGGCGAGAGACCGAGGGACCGAGGAACCATGGGCATGGACATCCCCGGCGACAAACGGCTTGCGGCAGCGGTCGTGAAGGACGAAGAAGGGCGCGTGCTCCTGGTGCGCCGCAGCGAGCACGAGAGATTCCTGCCCCGGGTGTGGGGCGTCCCGTGCGGCAAGCTCGAACCGGGTGAGAGTGCCCCGGACGGCGCGCTGCGCGAGCTCAAGGAGGAGACCGGCCTGCTCGGTGAGATCGTGCGCAAGGTCGGCGAATCGTCCTTCCTGAGCGAGTACGCCGGGCACGAGACCAAGAACTGGCAGGAGAACTTCCTGGTGCGCCCGCTGTCCCGGGACGTCACGCTGCCCAGGCCCGACCAGGACCACGCCTGGCTCCGCCCGGGCGAGCTGACCGGCGTCGACATCGACGAGTACAACCTGGACATCGTCCGGCAGGCGTTCACGGACTCCTGAGCAGGTCCGCCAGGGAGCCCAGCGACTCCAGATAGGCCGGTACGTCCATCGGCACCTTCGGCACCGCCCCCGCGTGCGGCCCGCCCGGGGTGAACACATCGGTGTGCCGGCGCCGTTGACTGCCCGTCTCGAGGAACAGGGTCACCGTCGGACCCTCCGTGTCGCACCAGGCGCGGTGCAGGGTGCGCGCCGGCAGGGCGTACGTGCTGCCCGCCGCGTACTGGCCCAGGTGCGTCAGCCGCAGCCGCGCCGGACCCGCCGGTGCCAGCAGCCAGTCCGCCGACCCCTCGGCCAGCGACTCCTCGAAGCGAGCCGCCGCGATGCCGCCGCCCCGCGCACCGGCCCGCTCCCCGTCCCGCCCTTCGGGCACTTCTTCGTACAACTCCGTCCACAGCCGGCCCCGTACGACGTGCGAGGCCAGCGTCGAGCGGTGGTTGTGGACGTCCTCCCGGCCCGTGCCGCCCACGCCCGCGTGCCACACATGGGCGCGCAGCATGTGCTGCGGGCCGGCGTCGACCAGCAGCAGCTTGTCGAAGCCGAGGACGTGCCGGTACGACAGCCGGGCCGCCGCCTCGGGATCGCCCTCGCCACAGGCGAGTTCGACGATCAGCTCCAAGAGCCTGTCCGGCGGGCCGAGTTCATCGACGACCGCGTAGGCCGCGGCCACGTGGTCCCGCTCGAGCAACGCACCGTCCAGCGTTTCGGCCAGTAACCGCCGTGCCGCCAGGACCTGCCGACCACCCATGCACACTCCGTTTC
>NZ_JBHSPC010000100.1:0-183380 GCF_042656345.1 Streptomyces incanus | reverse complement strand
ATAGGTCCACACCGCGTGGGCACGCAGTGCCGACACCCCTTGATACGTCATCCACAGCGGGCGCCGCAGCTCCGTGTTCTCGCTCTGCGCCCAGGACCAGATGCCGTCCTGTTGCCCTGCGCGTACGCAGGCGGCCGCGCCGTCCAGCAGCTCCCGCCAGGTCTCCTCCAGGCCGCCTTGGCGGGCCACCTCCAGCGAGCCCCGGCACAGCAGGGCGCGTACGACCCAGGACGCGGTGAAGTGCCGTACGTTCAGCACCTCGTGGCGCGCCGGGTCGTCGGGACGGGGGCGGCGCACCTCGTCGCGGCCGTTCTCCAGGTCCCGGCAGTCGTGGTGCGCCGCGTCGGGGCAGGACAGCAGCCAGCGCACACCGTCCTCCCGGGCGGCCCGCACCGCCGGGCTCTCGCCCAGGACGCGTGCCGCCCGGTCGAGCGCGAGCACCGCCTGGGCGGTGTGCACCGGTGACGGGTGCGGGGGCGGCGGATCGAGCCGGTAACCCCAGCAGCGCAGACGGTTCCGGTGCGGATCGCTCACCGCCCCGTCGACGAGCGCCTCGCGCAGTACCGGCAGGGCGTCGCAGTCGGGCGCGGCGCGCAGCAGCCCGCGCAGCACCGTCGTCATCACGTGGGTCGACTCGCGTCCCGCGCGGTCGGCGTCATGGGTGAAGGCCGCCGTGCAGAGGTCCACCTCGCGCGCCAGCCGTCCGCCCCGGGACGCCCCCGCGCGGGCCAGCGCGCCCAGCACCAGCGCGGTCACCTCGGGCCGGGCCCGCGCGCCCTGCGACCGGGCCGACCAGCCGCCGTCCGGCAGCCGCAACCGCCAGAGCGTGTCGGCGAGTTCACCCGTGGAGAGGCGTCCGTCGGTCGTCCCCAGATCCAGCATGGTCTGCAGCCCGTACGCCGTCCCGACCGAGGTGGGGCGGGACGGGGAGCTCTCGCCCAGTGAGTGCGACCAGCCGACGAGCCGTCCGCGCTCCGGATCCTCGACGACCGACACCTCGCCGACGAGCGTGTCGTAGGTGGCCGCGAAGAGCTGAGGAAGCGGGCCGGGGACCTGGCTGCCGGCCGGGGGCGTGGTCCCGGTCGCGGGCCGCGGCAGCGGTCGCGGTGCCGGCGCTGTCGTGCGGGCCCGCAGCAGTGCCGCCGCGAGCCATGCGGAGAGCGCGGTGCCGAGGCCGCTCACCGAGGCGACCAGGTACTTCGCCGCCTCCCCGTCGACGGAGTCGGGCAGCACCTCGAACAGGAACTGGAACACGGCGTATCCGGCCGCCGCGCACCCCAGCCCACCCAGCCAGCCCACGAACCGGGTCGGCCGGGACGCCCCGTCGTCCGGGTCGGCGGGAGTGGGATCATCCGGGGGAGTGGGCCGCAACGGGCCGCGGCCGAGCTGCTGTTGGGACAAGGCGTGCTTCATCCCCCTTCCGTTGGACGGCATATGACGTCCACGTTCGTTCCATCTTAGGAAAACGGCTCCGGTTCAACGTCCGTACCGCTGTTTTCGCCGTCTCACACCCGGCACGGCCGCCCGATGCGTGACGGCGACCCGTGACGGCGGTGCGCGAGGGGGAGCTTGTCGCCTGTTCTGTGCCGGTGCGCGGCACCGCGTCTTTGGCGCGGGGCACGGAAACTCCAGTGCGCCACACGGCATCCGTGGTGTGCGACCTGCGGTGTCCGGACCGCGACCCGGGGCGACCGGAAGGGCGGGTGCGGTGAGCCGCCGCATCAGGGGCATGTGCCGCTCACCCCCACGTCGTACGACGTTCACGCGGTACCCCGATCCTCCACACGCGGGGTGATCGCGCCGCGGAAGACAGCCGCCCCCACCGGTGGCACCCAGGAGGCACTGATATGGGACACGGGCACACGCACGGCCACGGCCACGGTCACGCGCACGGGCCGCACCATCACCACCACGGGGACGGCCACCAGCACGAGGCGACGGCGCCGCTGCCCGCCGCCTTCGACACCTCCGTGCCCGACGAGGCCCTCTCCCCGGAGCAGAAGTCGCGCCGTACCCTGCTGCGCCGGGCCGGGCTGCTCGGCGTGGGCCTCACGGCCGGCAGCGTGCTGTCCTCGAGCACCGCGGCCGCCGCACCCGCCCAGTCCGGCGGGAACAGCCGCGGCAGCGGCCGGGGCAAGGGCAGGGGTTTCCTGTGGCTGGCCGGTGACCACCACATCCACACCCAGTACAGCAGCGACGGCAAGTACCGCGTCGTCGACCAGGTCCGCCAGGGTGCCAAGCACGGCATGGACTGGCTGGTCATCACCGACCACGGCAGCGAAACGCACGCCAGGATCGGCGTGGAGAAGGTGAACCCGGACATCAAGGAGGCCCGCGCCGCCCACAAGGACACCCTGGTCTTCCAGGGCCTGGAATGGAACATCCCGGCCGCCGAGCACGGCACCGTCTTCGTCCACCCCGGCCGCAACGAGGTCGCAGTCCTCAAGCAGTTCGAGAACGACTACGACGGCAGCGTGAAGGGCACCTCCGACTCCACCCCGGCCAACGAGGCGCTCGCCGTCGCGGGCCTGGAGTTCCTCGCCGAGCAGGTGAGACGGCGCAAGATCGACGACGCCCTGATGCTCGCCAACCACCCGGCGCGGCGCGGTGTCGACTCCCCGCACGAGATCCGCGCCTGGCGCGACGCCACCCCGGAGAGCCACCGGATCGCCGTCGGCTTCGAGGGCGCCCCCGGCCACCAGGCCGCCGGTCTGCCCGCGCCCCTCGGTATGGGCCGAGCCCGCGGCATCTACGACAACAACCCCAGCGCCAACTCCTTCGCCGGCTACCCGCTGGAGAGCTACCGCACCTGGGGCGGCTTCGACTGGATGACCGCCACCGTCGGCGGCCTGTGGGACAGCCTCCTCGCCGAGGGCCGCCCCTGGTGGATCACCGCCAACTCCGACTCCCACCAGGTCTACGCCGACACCGGGGCGCGCGGCACCGGCGGCGACTTCACCACCGACGGCCGCTACCCGGACCCTGTGTACAACGGGCAGATCGACATCACCCAGGGCGACTACTGGCCCGGCCAGTACAGCCGCACCCACGTCGGCGCCGACGGCTTCTCCTACGCCGCCGTCATGGACGGCATCCGCGCCGGCCGCATCTGGGTCGACCACGGCCAGCTCATCAGCGGCCTCGACGTCCGGGTCTCCGGCGACGGCCGCTGGGCCACCCTCGGCGGCGCGCTGCACGTCCGCAAGGGCACCAAGGTCACCCTGACCGCCGACGTGGCGCTCGCCGGCGGCACCAACTGGGCGGGCTTCCTACCGAAGCTGGCCCGCGTGGACGTCATCCAGGGCGACGTCACCGGCCCCGTCGCCGACAAGGACACCTTCACCGCGCCCACCGCGAAGGTCACCCGCTCGTACGACATCGACAAGACGGCCGGCACGGTCCGCGTCACGTACGACCTCGGCCGCGTCGACCGCCCGCTGTACGTCCGGCTGCGCGGCTCCGACGGCAACCGGTCCGCCGTCGGCGCGATGGGCGCCAAGGTCGACCCGGCGGGCCCCGCCATCGACGTCGTCGGCGACGCCGACCCCTGGCGCGACCTGTGGTTCTACTCCAACCCGGTATGGGTCCTGCCCGCGTGACACCCCGCGCCCACGCCCATACCCACGCCCTCACCGTCGACGCGGGTATCCGGGACCTGCGGAGCGCCGACCGTCTCATCCAGCGGCTGGCAGCCGAACTGGGCTTGTCGGAGGGGATGTTCGGCTGTACGCACCTGGTGCGCGGAGACCGCCCGCGGGTCACCGTCTCCCTGTCCCTGCCGTCGGAGCCGTACCTGCGCACCACGTGGGCGCGGCTCGCGGCGGGCGGGCACGGAGAGCTGTCGGCCGGCCTGCCCGACGCGTTCGGCCGGGCCGTGGTCTACCCGGGGGCGTCGGCGCTCACCGGCACGATGACGGTCGCGGAACTGGTCGCGGGGTCCGCGATCGACCACGTGACCGTCCTCGGCGCACCGGGCGCACCCGATCCCGGAACCCGGATGGTGACACGGGACCATGTCCGCCCGCAGTGGCAGCAGGGCGAGCTCGTCCTCGCCGCCACGCCGGCGAGGGGCGGCGCCCTCGTCCCCTTCGAGTCCCCGGATCCCACGCCCTGTTGCGCGGACCACTGACCGAACCCCACCCCGGCCCGCACGCCCGCACGCCGGCGTCCCCGTGCCGGCCCGCACCGCCGGGCCGGCACGGGGACGTTCGGTCACCTACCGGGGCAGGACACTCCGTGTGGCGACCCGCCCGCGCCCTCTCGGGCAGGACGCTCCCTGAAGGGGATCAGCTCGACCAGCATCGGGACTTGCGGCAGGGCATCCACGGGGAGAGGCAGCGGGCATGCGCATCCGTATCCGAAGCGACGGTGACAAGCGGACTCCGACGGCCCTTCAGGCATGTCTCGGGCGGGACCCGAAGGCCCGCCGCATCCCCGTCACGCCGGTGAGCGAGCCGGGCCCCACGACGGGCGCGCTCGACGCCACCGCCCTCGCCGTGCGGTGGCTCGGCTTCCACGGCGCCGACGGCAGGGCGGGACAGGCCCTGGCCGCCCACGTCTCGTTCCCCGGCCGCACGGCGGACAACGCGCGGCGGCGGTCGCCCGGTCGCCGACCTGGCTGGAACACCATGCGTCCGAGTGGCGGGCCCGCTTCGTACTCGAAGCCCTCCTGCGGCTGCCGGACCTCACCCCGGCGGTGGCCGGGGACCCCGGCCCGGCTGGACGATCATGTCGGCACGGGCGGGGACGGCGACAAGGACACCGCTGGGGAGGGTGCCGGCGCTGCCGGCTCCGGGGGCGGCAGCAGTTCCGCGGAGCCGGGCATGGACCCCCTGCCGGAAGCGCTGCTCGCCCGGCCGGACCTCGGGACGGACGACGACCGCCGGGCGCAGGCGTTCCGCGCCCGGCGTGAGGCGGCCGCCCGGCCTCAGCCGGAACCCTGTTCCGCGGAGAAGACGAACGAGAACTCCGCGGGCTCGGCCCTCAGCGCGTACCGCGGGAGCGGGCCCGGACCACAGGACTGCGAGCCGATGCCGTGCTGGGCGTGGTCGAGGTTCACCCACACCGTGTCACCGGGGACGAGATCGGTGAGGTGCCGGGCCGCGTCGAGCTGCTCGCTCGTCCAGGGACGGGCGGTGAACCAGAACTCGGGGTCGCCCTCGATCCGGAGCCCGCCGAGCTCCACCCGGCGTACGTCGGCCCGCGCCCCGTTCTCCTGCGGGCGGACATAGGGCGTCTGCAGGTCCGACACGCAGGCCTCCCACCGGCCCAGCCGCGACGCCGCCGAGGTGTCCGGATACGCCTCGCCGGGCCCGCCGCCGAACCAACGGGCGCTCCCGGTGACCGAGGCGTCCAGCCCGAAGCGGATCCCGAGCCGGGGCAGCGGCACCGTCCAGTCGCCCTCCGGCGAGACCGACACGGTCAGCCGTACGAGGGTGCCGTCGGAGGTCCAGCGGTACGTCACCCGCAGTCCCCCCTCACGTCCGGCCGGGGCCACTCGTGTCCGCACGACCAGCGCCTCACCGTCGCTTCCACCGGCGCCTCCACCGGCACTGCCACTGCCCGCCTCGACGGCGACCGTCCGGTGCCGCATGCGGTGCAGTCCCCACTCCCGCCAGAGCGGCCCGTACCGGGTGTCCGGCTGCCAGGGCGCGCCGTCGTCGTTGTCGGTCGTCGCCCGCCACACGTCGAGGCGCAGCCCGTCCACCGCGACACCGGCGATCGTGCGCACCGCGCCGGTACGGGCGTCGAAGGAGGCGGAGCCCAGCGTGATCCGGTCGTCGTCGGCGACGGGCCGTACGCCGGACCCGGACCCCACCGCGGGCACGGCTGTCCGGTGGGCCACCGTCCCCTGCCCCCAAGCCACTTCGTGGCCCGCTCCCGCCCAGGGCGTGTCGTCGGCGAGCAGGGCGCGTACCGTCCAATGGACCTCCGCGCCCCTGCCGTCCGGCGCCTCGGGCAGCTTGACCTCCGCCGACTCCCCGGGGGCGAGCGGTGGCACGGCGAGCCGGTGGGTGCCGGCCGGCTGCCCGTCCACCTGGTGGGAGCACGTGAACTCCAGGGCGGACAGGTCGGCGAAGTCGTACCGGCTGGTCACCCGCACGGTGCCGGCCACGTCACCGGCCTCGATCCGGACCGGCTCGATCACCTTCTTGTACTCGATCAGCCCCGGCGACGGCGTACGGTCCGGGAACAGCAGCCCGTCGCACACGAAGTTGCCGTCGTGCAGCTCCTCGCCGAAGTCGCCGCCGTAGGCGTAGCCGAGCTCGGGATGCCGGACGCCGTGGTCGATCCACTCCCAGACGAAGCCGCCCTGGAGCCGGTCGTACCGCTCGAACAGGGCCTGGTAGTCGGCGAGTCCGCCGGGGCCGTTGCCCATGGCGTGCGCGTACTCGCAGAGGATGAGCGGGAGCCGGCGCCTTCGCCGGGAGCCGCCGTCGAGCCCGCGGGCGACCCGCTCCACCTCGGTGTGCGGCAGATACATCCGTGAATAGACGTCCGTGTCACGGCAGTCGAAGTCGCCCTCGTAGTGCACCGGGCGGGCCGGGTCCCGGGAGTGGATCCAGTCGGCCATCGCGGTCAGACCGCGGCCGGTGCCCGCCTCGTTGCCGAGCGACCACATCACGACCGACGGGTGGTTCTTGTCCCGCTCGACCATGCGGGCGGCACGGTCGAGCAGGGCGGGGGTCCAGCGGTCGTCGTCGGTGGGGTTGTCGCGCCAGTCCTGCTCGACGAAGCCGTGGGTCTCCAGGTCGCACTCGTCGACGACCCACAGCCCGTATTCGTCGCAGAGGTCGAGGAAGGCGGGATGCGGCGGGTAGTGGGAGGTGCGGACGGCGTTGATGTTGTGCCGCTTCATCAGCAGCACGTCCTCGCGCATGGTGTCCGCGTCGAGCGCGCGGCCCCGCTCGGGATGCCACTCGTGCCGGTTGACCCCCTTGAAGAGGACCGCCTTCCCGTTGACCTTGATCAGGCCGTCCTCCAGGGCGACGGTGCGGAACCCGACCCGCAGCGGGACGCGTTCACCGGCCGTGGCGAGCGCCCCGTCGTAGAGGCGGGGCCTCTCCGCCGACCAGGGATCGACCGGCAGTGCCACCGGCTCCCCGGTCGCGACATCGATGCCCAGCTCCGGTACGGTCACCCGCCCGTCGGTGTCGGAGTCGACGCGCAGGGTGCCCTCCCCGGTGACATGGTCGTAGGAGGCGTGCACGAAGAAGTCGCCGGCGCAGCCCGCCGGCCGGTGCAGCAGCGCCACGTCACGGAAGATGCCGGGCAGCCACCACTGGTCCTGGTCCTCCAGATACGAACCGGCCGACCACTGGTGCACACGGACCGCGAGAACGTTCCCGGCGGGCTTCAGCAACGCCCCGACCGCGAACTCGTGCGGCAGCCGCGACCCCTTGAACTCCCCGATGTCCGTGCCGTTCAGCCACACCCGGGCACAGGACTCGACCCCGTCGAAGCGCAGCACGGCGTCGTCGCCCTCGGCCGGGGCGGGCCAGTCCTGAGGCAGGTCGAAGACGTGCAGATGGTCGCCGGTCGGGTTCTCGGTGGGGACGTACGGCGGATCGACGGGGAACGGGTAGAGGTGGTTCGTGTAGGCGGGGGCCCCGAAGGCGCCGTCGCCCTGGAGGACCCAGTGGCCGGGGACGGTCACCTCCGCCCAGTCGCCGGCGTCGTATCCGGGAGCGGTGAACGCGTCGTCCTCGGCGTCCGCGGTCGCCGACAGGCGCAGCCGCCAACTGCCGTTCAGCGAAAGGGACACCGCGTCCGAGGACGCGTACCGGGCGCGTGGGGGAAGGGTCCCGCGGCCGGGGGAGACGTCCTCGACGTAGTCGGTCGCCGTCGTGCGCAAAGACATCGGTCTCCTGACTCAGCCCTTGATGCCGGTCTGTGCGATGCCCTGGACGAGCCAGCGCTGGAGGAACAGGAAGACGCAGACCAGGGGCAGGATGGATATGGCCGTGGCCATGAAGATCAGATGGAAGTTGACGGTCTGGTTGGTCATGTAGGAGGAGAGGGCGACCTGGACGGTCCAGGCGCTCGGATCCTGGCCGATGACGAGCGGCCACAGGAAGGAGTTCCAGCCGCTGATGAAGGTGATCGTCGCGATGGCGGCGAAGAAGTTCAGCGAGTTCGGAACGACGACACGCCAGTACGCGCCCCAGTAGCCGAGCCCGTCCACCCGCGCCGCCTCCTCCAGCTCTCTGGGGAACCCCAGGAAGTACTGCCGGAAAAGGAAGCAGGTGAAACCGCTGAAGAGGCCCGGGATGATCAGGCCCCGGTAGCTGTCCACCCAGCCGAGGGACGACACGAGCACGAAACTGGGCACGAAGGTGACCGCCGTCGGCACCATCAGGGTCCCCAGCACGGCGTAGAAGACCTTGTTGGCATGCCGGTACGGGATGCGGGCCAGCCCGTACCCGGCGAGCGAGCAGACCAGCAGTGTGCCGACGGTATGCAGGATCCCGACGACCGCCGAGTTCCAGAGCGACCGGGCGAAGTCGACCGTCGGGTCGTCGAACGGCTCGGTGATGTTGCCCCACTGGATGTCGGACGGGAAGAACGTCCACTCCTCACCGGTGATCTCGGGATCGGTGGCCAGGGCGTTGCGGAGGATCAGGTAGAAGGGAACGAGGAAGAGGAGCGCGGCGAGGCAGGTCGCGGCGTACAGGCCCGCGGACCCGAGCACACTGCCGCGCCGGCGGCCACGCCTGCCCGACCGCCCGCTGTGAACGCCCCGACGCGGCCCGCTGCCCGCGGACCCTTCGGACCGGGAGGACCCGCCCGTCCCGGGTCCGGCCGTCCTTGGTGTACTGGCGCTCACCTGGCGTCCTCTCCCCGGCCGAACCCCATGAACCGGCCCTGCAACAGCGTCACCAGGCAGATCAGCAGCGTGAGGATCAGCGCGCCCGCGCTGCCCGCGCCGTAGTCCTGGTTGTCGCCCAGGGCCTTGTAGTACAGCTCGACCAGCGGCGGGCGCCCCCACGTGGTCTTGTTCAGCAGGTTGAAGAACTCGTCGAAGGCCTGGTAAGCGGCCACGAGCAGCAGCAGGACCACGGCCGTCGAGGTCGCTCGCAACTGCGGCAGGGTGACGTACCGGAACGTCTGCCAGCCGGGCCCGGCCCCGTCGATGGCGGCCGCCTCGTACAGCTCGCGCGGGATGTTCTGCAGCGCGGCCAGGAACAGGATCATGTAGAAACCGGCCTGGAGCCACAGCCGTACGGTCACGATGACCAGCCAGTACCAGGGCGGATTCGGGTCGGCCAGCCACGCGGTGTTGTCCACGCCGAACACGCCGAGCACGGTGTTCGCCAGACCGAAGCGGACCCCGTTGAAGAGGGACATCTTCCAGATGAGCGAGGCGGCGACATAACTCACCGCCGTCGGCAGGAAGAAGACCGAACGGAGGAAGGCCCGCATGAACCGCAGCCGGTTCACCGCGAGCGCGAGCGCCAGCGACAGCGCCCAGGTGGTCGGGACGATGATCGCCGCGAACACGGTGAAGGTGCCGAGGGAGCCCATGAACCCGTCGTCCGTCAGCATGACCCGGTAGTTCTCGAAGCCGATGAACTCGCTGGGGGTGACGGTGAACCGGGCCTCGAAGAAGGACAGCCACGCGCTCCACAGGATCGGCACGTAGACGAAGATCAGCAGGCCGAGGAGGAAGGGCCCGGTGAACAGCCAGAAGTTGAAGGTGCTGCTGGTCCGCAGCGGCCGGGGGGAGCCCTTGGCCGGGGCGGGGCGGCCGGCACCGCGCGCGGTGGTGGTCGACATCTCGTCGCTGCCCGTCCGCGGCCTATCCGAACAGCTTCTGCAGCTCGCGGTCGACCGTCGCGTCGGCCTTGTCGAGCGCGCTCTCCGGGTCACCGCCCTTGCGGACGCAGTCGGCGAGGACGTCCTCCAGGGCGGTGATCATGGCCTGTGTCCAGCCGATGTTGTCGAAGTGCCCGAACTCGTTGAACAGCCTGACGCCCTCGGCCGGCAGGCCCGACTTGAGCTTGTCGGCGGACTGGGCGATCGAGGTGCGCGGCGGGATGTGGAAGCCGTAGGAGAGCGACCAGTCCTCCTGGTACTCCTTCTGGTCGATCCACAGCCACTTCACGTACTCCTTGGCCGCCTCGACGTTCTTGCCCTTCGCGTTGACGAACATCGACCAACCGCCGTTGGTGACCGCCTGCTTGCCCGCGCCGGTGACCTTCGGGAAGGGGAAGATCCCGAGATCGTCGCCGAGCGCCTGCTGCATCTGCGGCATCGCCCACATGCCGCACCACTGGATGGCGGTGAGCCCCTGGTTGAGCGCGGAGGGGTCCCAGAAGTCGGTCGGCGCGTCAAGCAGTAGATCACCGCTGGTGAAGAGCTTGCGCAGGGTACGGAAACCCCCGACCACTCCGTCCGTGTGGTAAGCGATCTCGTTCTTCTCGTCGAGGGTGTCGGCGCCGGACGCCCAGATCATCGGGTTGACGATCGGGTGCAGGGTGTTGCCCAGGTAGATGCCCTTGACCTTGTCCGTGGTCAGTTCGGCGGCTGCCGCGAGGAGTTCGTCGAGCGTGGTGGGGACGCCGACACCCGCCTTCTCGAACATCGACCTGCGGTAGAAGAAGAACTGCGGGTCGTCGATCATCCGGACGCCGTAGATCTTCCCGTCGACCGTGTGCGACTGGATGTCCGCCGGGTTGAAGTCGTCCTTGACCGGCTCGACCAGATCGGTCAGGTCCGCCACCTGGCCGCTCTTGACGAGCTGGATCTGCGGATGGAACTCGAAGACGTCCGGGGCCTTGTCGGTGAGCAGGGAGGCGAACAGTTTGCTCTCGAAGTTGGAGCCCGTGATCCACTGCGTGGTCACGTCGGCCTCCTTGTAGGCCTTGGCGTAGCGCTTGACGGCCTGTTCCGTGCCGGCCTCGCCGTACGCGTGGAAGTACTGGACCAGGCGCTTGCCCGACCCCGGCCCGCCGTTCCGGCCGGTGTTGCCGCCGCACGCGGCGAGCCCACCGGCGGCAGCCAGACCCATGGCCGCCCGCAGTACGGAACGGCGGTCCCAGTAATGAGTACTCCATGCCGACATGTCGATGTCCTTGTCTCGAGTACGGCTCGAAAGGCAGGCGGGGCGGGCGGAGCGGGTGACCGGGGAGGGTGCGGGAAAGTGCGGGCGGCGCCGGCGGTACGGGGCGGTACGGGGTGGTGCACGCGGAGCTGCGGCATCTGCGGTGAACGGCGGACGGCGAACGGTTTCCGGGGGTGCGGCGGATGGCGCGGAAACGTCTGCGGTGCCGGACGTTAACCTTCGGCTAAGGCTTCGGCAAGGGGTTGGACAAAGCCCGTACGAAGCGTTGCGTGCCGTTCGGGATGACGAACGGGCCGACGGGGCAGGGGCGTTGAGGCCCGGGATGCGGGTGGCGGGTGCGAGGGACGCTACGGCCTGCCGCTGCCGCTGCCGCTGCCGCTGCCGGAGCCGCGGGTCCGCGCGGGTGCGGTGGCGCGCGTGCCGTGGCTCTTGCGCGCCGCCTGCAACGCGCCCTCCAGCGCGAACGTCGCCGCGCCCAGGCAGACCGGATCGGTGGGAATCGGGGAGAGCACGATCCGGGTGGCGGCCAGCGGGCGGCGCAGCGCGTGCCGGGTGACGGCCTCGCGCACCGCGCCGAGCAGGGGCTCGCCGAACGCGGCCGCGACCCAGCTGCTGAGCACGACCACCTCCGGGTTGAACAGGTTGATCAGGTCGGCGATCCCGGCACCGACGTAACGGGCGGTGTTCTCAAGGACCTTGACCGCCACCGGGTCGCCCGAGGCCACCCCCCGCGCCAGGGCGTCGACCGTGGCCGTCTGGTCGTCGGGACGCAGCAGCGGGCTGTGCGGGCTCACCTCCCGCAGGTTCAGCATGATCCCCGGCGCACCGGTGTACGTCTCGACGCAGCCGCGATTGCCGCAGTGGCACGGGCGCCCGTCCAGGACGAGCGTGGTGTGCCCCCACTCGCCCGCACTGTTGCTGACCCCCCGGTGCACCCCGCCGCCCAGGACCAGCCCGGCGCCCACCCCGGTCCCGAGGTTGACCACCACCGCGTCACCGCGCCCGCGCGCCGCCCCGAACCACAGCTCGGCCACCGCGCAGGCGCGCAACGGGTTGTCCAGGTAGAGCGGGTGGGAGATCCGCTCGGCGAGGAGGTCCTGCAGCGGCACGTCGTGCCAGTCCCAGTTCGGCGCGTACTCGCAGACGCCCGTGGCGCGGTCCACCTGGCCCGGCACACTCACCCCGGCCCCGAGCACCCGCGCGGACTCGATGCCGGCCCGCTCCACCACCGAGCCGACCGCCGAGGTCACATGGTCCACGACCTGTTCGGGCCGGTTCTCGCCGGGGCGCATCTCCTCGTCGGCGCGGGCCAGCACGTTCAGCGCCAGGTCGAACAGCTCGACCCGGACGTACGTCTCGGCGAGGTCGACGCCGATCAGGGCGCCGCCCGTCGCGTCGACGGCCACCAGACCGCGCGGACGGCCGCCGGCCGAGTCCTCGAAGCCGACCTCGGTGATCATGCCGAGGTCGAGCAGCTCGCCGACGAGGGTGGCGACCGTCGCGAGACTGAGCCCGGTGGCGGCTGCCAGCTCCTGCCGTGAGGTGGGGGACTCGGCGATGATCTGGCGCAGCACCTCGTAGCGGTTGGCGGTACGGATGTCCCGCGAGGTGCGCTTCACCGGAGGTGCCCCCATCCCTGCCGTGCCGGGCGGCGTCGGCACCGGCGCGCGGCAAGGCTATGGCCGGTGCCGACGTTCGACAAGGGGTTTGGAAAGGGGCTGTACGAAGGGGGCGGGGTCGGTCGGACGGTCAGTCGCCCAGGACGTCCCGCACGAACGCGTTGCTGAACTTGCCCTCCGGATCCAGCGACCGGGCCAGGGCTCGGAAGTCGCCCAGCCGCGGGTAGCGGGCACGGAGTTCGGCCGCCGGGGTGGTGAACACCTTTCCCCAGTGCGGCCGCGCGTCGAAGGGGGCCAGCGCCTCCTCCAGCCGCCGGACCACGGGCAGCACCGCGGGCGTGTCCGCCACCCAGGTGAAGTGGGCGGCCACGGTGTCCCGGTCGTAGGAAGGGCTGAGCCACTGGCCGTCGGTGGCCACGGTCCGCACCTCGCAGGTCTGCAGCACGGGGGCGACCGTCTCCCGGATGCCGTCGATCGCGTGCAGCATCTCGACGGCGAACCGGCGCGGCAGCAGATACTCCGACTGCAGCTCCGCCCCGCTGCTCGGGGTGAACTCCGCGCGGAAGTGCGGCAGCCGCTCGTGCCAGGGTCCCGGCACGCCGAACTGCTCCGTGCAGTTGACCGCCGGCATGCCCGGGACGGGATGCAGCTTCTCGGTCGCGGGCGCCGCCCAGGGGAAGTCCGGCAGCGGCTGGTCCGTACGCCGCTTCACCCACACCTGCCGGAAGCCCGGCGCCGCCCAGTCGGTGAACAGGCTCACGCTGTACGCGGCCGACATCACCGTCTCGAAGGCGGCGAGGTCCAGCCCGTCGAGCGGCAGTTCGGTGAAGAGGTGCTGCTCTACGTCGAACGCCGGCTCCAGGTCCAGGGTGAGTGCCGTGACGACACCGAGTGCCCCGAGCGAGGTGACCGCACCGCCGAACCGGGCCTCGTCCTCGCGGCCGATCCGTATCGCCGAACCGTCCGCCGTGATCAGCTCCACCTCGCGTACCACCGAGGAGAGCGGGCCGTTGCCGACCCCGGAGCCGTGTGTGCCGGTGGCTACCGAACCGGCCACCGAGATGTGCGGCAGCGACGCCATGTTCGGCAGCGCGAGCCCTCGCTCGTGCACCCGGCGGGCCAGCTCCGCGTACCGCACGCCGCCGCCCACCCGTACCGTCCGGGCCGTCGTGTCCACGTCGACCTGGGCGGGCAGGCCGTCGAGCGAGAGCAGGACGCCGGCCTCGCCCGGCTCGGCGATCTCGTTGAAGGAGTGCCCGCTACCCAGGGCCCGCACCCGGCTGCTCCCGGCGACCAGCGCGCGCAGCGCGTCCAGGGTGTGCGGGCGGTGCAGCTCCTTGGCGGCGTACGTGATGTTGCCCGCCCAGTTGGTCACGGTCCCGGTCATCTGAGTCCTTTCGTGGAAACTCCCGCCTTCAGGAGGAGGAAACGAAACTCCTGTGGAGCAGGACATCGAGCGGGGTTCCGCCGTCAAGGCGGAAAACCGTGCCCTGACCGGCGGATTTGATACTCACAGGCAGTCCCGCTAGTTTGTGAGCGTGACCACAGCGTATGTGAAGCGGGCGTTCAAGTACCGCTTCCGTCCGACCGATGCGCAGGCGGCCGAACTGTCGCGCACGTTCGGATGCGTGCGGAAGGTCTACAACCTGGCGCTGGCGGCCCGCACCGAGGCGTGGGCGCGGCGGGAGCGGATCAACTACAACCAGACGTCGGCGTTGCTGACGGCCTGGAAGAAGACCGAGGAGCTCGCCTACCTGAACGAGGTCTCCTCGGTCCCGCTCCAGCAGTGCCTGCGCCACCTGCAGATGGCGTTCACCGGCTTCTTCGGCAAGCGGGCGAAGTATCCGCGCTTCAAGTCGAAGAAGAAGTCCCGGAAGTCCGCCGAGTACACCACCAGCGGTTTCCGCTTCCGCGAGGGGAAGCTGACGCTGGCGAAAATGGCCGAGCCGCTGGACCTCGTGTGGTCCCGTCCGCTCCCCGAGGGGGCGACGCCCTCCACGGTCACCGTGTCGCAGGACGCGGCCGGGCGCTGGTTCGTGTCCCTGCTGTGCGAGGACCCGACCGTGCAGCCGCTGCCTGCCGCGGATGCGGCGGTCGGCGTCGACGTGGGTCTGAAGCACCTTCTGACCCTGTCCACCGGCGAGAAGATCGCCAACCCGAGACACGAGCGACGCGACCGTACCCGGCTCGCCAAGGCCCAGCGGAACCTCGCGAAAAAGGCCAAAGGAGACGGAGCCAACCGGCACAAGGCCCGGATCAGGGTCGCAAAGATCTACGCCCGGATCACCGACCGGCGCCGGGACCTGCTGCACAAGCTGACCACTCGACTCGTGCGTGAGAACCAAACGCTCGTGATCGAGGACCTGGCCGTGCGCAACATGGTCAGGAACCGGAACCTGGCCCGTGCCATCAGTGATGCCGCGTGGTCGGAGTTCCGGAGCATGCTGGAGTACAAGGCCGCCTGGTACGGGCGGGACGTCGTGGCCGTGGACCGCTTCTTTCCCTCCTCCAGGCTGTGTTCCCACTGCGGCGCCCTGCAGGACAGGCTGCCGCTGCAGGTCCGCACCTGGACCTGTGACTGCGGCGCGACCCATGACCGGGACGTGAACGCGGCGCAGAACCTTCTGGCCGTCGGACTGACGGTGTCGGCCTGTGGAGCCGGTGTAAGACCTCAACGGAGAACTCCGGGCGGGCAGTCGGCAGTGAAGCAGGAAACCCCACGGCGCGAGCCGTAGGAATCCCCCTCCTCCAGGAGGGGGAGGAAGTCAACCGTCGTCCTTCCCCGAGGTGCGGGACCGAAGAGGTCCCCGCCCGAATTTATCGCGGGGCCCGGGGTACGTGTCGCCCGGGCACCTCCCCGCGAGGGCCGGCCCGGGACCCGCACGGCACCGAAGCCGGCAGACGCCCGGGAGACGTACTGTTTCCGCAGGTCCGGGGAAGTGCCCCAGGTCACGTCGGGGCCCCGGCACCACGGACCGGGGGGCGGGGGCATACCGTGAGGAGTCGTACGTCCGAGCCGGGAGTCGTACGTCCGAGCCGGAAGGAGACACGGGATGGGCAGCGGCAGCCGTACCGCGCTGGTCGAGGATCTGATGGAGCGGTTTCCGCATGTGCCACGCGAGGCCGTTTTCAAAGAGGACCTGCTCCGGGGCGGAATCGCCTTCGATCCGTCCGCCCTCAGCGACAACGAGAGCGGTGACGTCAAACCGAAGTCGTACTTCATCTTCTCCTTCGACCACGGCACTCTGCCCGAGTTGGGTGAGGCCGCGCTCCGGCGTCCGCCCGAGGAGATCATCCTCACCGGCGGCCCCTACGACCTGCGCCGCACCGTCGTCTCCGTCCGGGTGAACCCCTCCTCCCCGTACCGGGTCGCCGCGGACGAGGACGGCGTGCTCGGGCTCTACCTCGACGGGAAGCGCATCTCGGACGTCGGCGTGCCGCCGATGCCCGAGTACTACCGGCACACCCTCGCCAGCGGGAAGTCGGTCATGGAGGTGGCCCCGACCATCCAGTGGGGCTACCTGATCTACCTGACCGTCTTCCGGGTCTGCCAGTACTTCGGCGCCAAGGAGGAGTGCCAGTACTGCGACATCAACCACAACTGGCGCCAGCACAAGGCGGCCGGCCGGCCCTACACCGGGGTCAAGGACGTCGAGGAGGTCCTCGAGGCGCTGGAGATCATCGACCGGTACGACACGGCGAAGGCGTCCACCGCCTACACGCTGACCGGCGGCGCGATCACCAAGACGGTCGCCGGCCGTGACGAGGCCGACTTCTACGGGCACTACGCCAAGGCCATCGAGGAGCGCTTCCCCGGCCGCTGGATCGGCAAGGTCGTCGCCCAGGCGCTGCCCAGGGACGACGTGCAGCGCTTCAAGGACTACGGCGTGCAGATCTACCACCCCAACTACGAGGTGTGGGACCGCCGCCTGTTCGAGCTGTACTGCCCCGGCAAGGAGCGCTACGTCGGCCGCGACGAGTGGCACAAGCGCATCCTGGACTCCGCGGACATCTTCGGCGCGCGCAATGTGATCCCCAACTTCGTGGCGGGCGTGGAGATGGCCGAGCCGTTCGGCTTCACCACCGTCGACGAGGCCATCGCCTCGACCACCGAGGGCCTGCGCTTCTTCATGTCGCACGGCATCACACCCCGCTTCACCACCTGGTGCCCAGAGCCGACGACCCCGCTCGGCAAGGCCAACCCGCAGGGCGCGCCGCTGGAGTACCACATCCGGCTGCTCGAGGCCTACCGCGCGACGATGGACGACTTCGGCCTGTCCTCGCCCCCCGGCTACGGTGAGCCCGGACCGGGACGCGCGGTGTTCTCCGTCAGCTCCTTCATGGACAGCCTCCCGGCACAGGAGCCCGCCGAGGCGTGAGACCCGAGCGGGCTGCCGAGAGGGCCGCGAAGGCCTGAGACGGTTCAAGGGGAAGAAGCGGAGAAGCGGAGAAAAACAAGGAAGGCCGGAACCGAGACGTTCCGGCCTTCCTTGCGTATCCTCCGGCGTGGGGCGCGCGCGAGGGGCGCGTACGCGGGCGTCGTGCTGCCCAAAGCGGAGACAGTGCTTGTCAGTTGTGTCGAGAGCGTGAAAAGCTCGTCCATCGCCCCGAGGGTCACCCAACTATGCCGCCAATGTGGCGAGTTGACCTCGTTCGTGGATGCAGGAGACTTATGCCCGACCTGCCGGCCCCCCAGGACGCCACCGAGACGGCGCTGTTCTCGGAGTGCTGGGACGCGGTGCTCTCGTACGCCGATCTCTGCACGGCCGGCTCCACCGCCGCCGCGCAACTCGCGCGGGAAGCGTTCGCACAAGGTATACGGGAGGTGCGCGAGGCGGAGGCGAGTACCGTGCGCGGCACCGGCCGCCGAGCGTCCCGGCTGCCCCGAATACCCCTGCTGCTGGCCGCCGTTCGCGCCACCGCGGCGGACTGGGAGGACACCGGCCAGGGACACCGGCTCGATCCCGACCTGCGGCTGTGGCTCCACTCCGACAAGGCCGCCCGGTACACCGGCCCGCCGCTGAGCCGCCCGGTCGCCCTGCGCGGACTGCGCGATCTGCAACAGGCCGACGCCGAACTGCTCTGGCTGGCCGAGGCGGAGTCCCTGCCACTGTCCCTGGTCGCCCGCCGGCTCGGCCTCGACCCCGCCACCGCAGCCGACGAACTCGCCCAGGTCCGCCGCCTGTTCCGGGACCGCTGCCACCGCAACCACCTCGACTCCCCGATGGACGCCGAGTGCCGCAGCTACGCCCGGCTGCTGGACGCCGTCACCCGCTCGCCCGCCGCCGACACCCCCGACGACCTGTCCCGGCACCTCGCCACCTGCGTGCAGTGCGCGGAGGCGGCGGCCTGCCTCCGGCCGCACGGCGGCGGACTGCCCGTCGCGCTCACCGGCGGGGTCATCGGCTGGGGCGGTCTTGCCTACCTGGAGCGCCGCCGCCGTGCGACCGAGGCACGCCTCGGTCCCGGCCGCCCCGACGGCCCCGACGCGGGCGGCGCCCCGGCCGACGGATCGGACCGGGCGCGGGCCGTGCGCAACGGACTGATGATCGCCGCCGTCCTGGTGTCGGGGCTCGCGCTCACGGTCTCCCTCATGCAGCTCGGCGGCGCGGAGGACGACAGCGCGACCCGCCCCGACGCCGACCGCCAGGTGGTGGCCGACCCGGACCCGTACCCGCCCGCGGGCCCCGGCGTCCCACCCGTCTCGGCCTCGGACACCGCTCCCTCCACCGGCGGGAAACCCCCCGCCGGCAGTCCCGTCCCGGAGCGGTCGGACCCCGGCACCGCATCCGACCGCGACCCCGAGCCCGATCCCGAACCCCAGGGCAGCACCTCCGCCACGGCCTCCCCGTCCCGGACCACCGCGCCCAGCGAGCCGGCCGTCTGCCATGCCACGTACGACCTGGGCAACCAGTGGCCCGACGGCTTCCAGGCCACCGTGACCGTCACCACGGCAGCGCCCCTCGACTCCTGGCGCGTCGCCTTCACCTTCCGGGACGGCCAGCGCGTGACCCAGATGTGGGACGCCGAAGCGAGCCAGGAGAGTTCCCGCGTCACCGCCACCGCCGCCGACTACAACAAGACGGTCCCCGCCGGCGGAAAACTGGCCTTCGGCTTCCTCGCCTCCTGGGCCGGCAAGAACTCCCCGCCCACCGACATCACCCTCAACGGCCGCCCCTGCGCGACCGGGTGACGGGGCCCGGCGGCACTCGCAGGGCGGGGCCTGCCGGGCGGCGCGCCGTCACCATCGCCGACCCGGCCGACCTTCGGGCGCCTGGGGCTCCCACCAGGTCTGCCGACCTCCACAGCCCCCGTTCATCCCTCGGGAACGCGCAGCCGGGCCGGGCCGTACCGCGGTCGGGAGAGGGCCGATTCCTGCTGCTGCCGGGTCATCTGCGTAAGGTCGGCCGGTGGATGTGGAGTGTGCGCCGCCGCTACGTGGGGTGGCGCATGCCGCCGCACACCAGCTCGGGGCGGTACAGATCCCCTCGCGAGAGTCCTGTGCCGCGGGCGGCAGGGGCGGCAGGGGCGGCGTAGGTCCGGTGAGGTGCTTACCCGCGCCGGGCGGTGGGTCGAGGACGGTGCCGGAAAAGGGTTGGCCGCCCGGGTGGTCGGGCCTCTAGGCTGTGGCGCGGAAGTGAGCAGGGCCGTTGGCTACCGCTGTTGTCGGTGTGTGGTGAAAGGGAGGTGTGACCGATGGCTGTCTCCGTGATGGGTGCTGTCTGCATCCGGACGTTCGTTCATCCCACCTCCGTGGCCCTCGGCTGACACCTTTCTTCTGCCGCGCCTGTGACGCGCGGTGCCGGGGCCGCCCTTCGAAGGGTTTCCCTTGAACCTCTCCTCTTCTCCGTCGGCTTCCTCGCATCCTCTCGTTCCCCTCGGCTGGGACGAGGAGTGGGAGGCCGTGTTCTCCTCGTACGGCGCGCGGGGGCTGCTGTCCGGCCGCGTGGTGCGGGTCGACCGCGGGCAGTGCGATGTCGTCACCGGTGACGGGACCGTGCGGGCCGACACCGCGTTCGTCACTCCGCACGACCCCCTGCGGGTCGTGTGCACCGGGGACTGGGTCGCCGTCGACCCGGCCGGGAGTACGCCGAGGTACGTGCGGGCGTACCTTCCGCGGCGTACCGCCTTCGTGCGTTCCACCTCCTCCAAGCGGTCCGAGGGTCAGATCCTCGCCGCCAACGTCGACCACGCCGTCATCGCCGTCTCACTCGCCGCCGAACTGGACCTGGCCCGGATCGAGCGGTTCCTCGCGCTCGCCTGGGAGTCCGGGGCGCAGCCGGTGGTCGTGCTCACCAAGGCCGACCTCGTGCCGGACCCGGTGACGCTGGGGCACCTGGTCCAGGACGTGGAGACCAGCGCGCCCGGCGTGCCGGTGCTCGCCGTCAGCGCGCGGGAGGGGGAGGGGCTGGATGTCCTCACCGGGGTCGCCGCCGGTGGCACGTCCGTATTGATCGGCCAGTCCGGCGCCGGCAAGTCCACCCTCGCCAACGCGCTCCTCGGCGAGGACGTGATGGACGTACGGGCCACCCGCGACGTCGACGGCAAGGGCCGCCACACCACGACCACCCGCAACCTGCTCGTCCTGCCCGGAGGGGGAGTCCTCATCGACACCCCGGGCCTGCGGGGCGTCGGCCTCTGGGACGCGGGCAGCGGCGTCGGCCAAGTGTTCTCCGAGATCGAGGAGTTCGCCGAGGGCTGCCGCTTCCACGACTGCGCCCACGAGAGCGAGCCGGGCTGCGCGGTCCTCGAGGCCGTCGAGACCGGCGCCCTCCCGGAGCGCCGGCTGGAGAGCTACCGCAAGCTGCTCCGGGAGAACCGGCGCATCGTCGCCAAGACCGACGCACGCCTGCGTGCGGAGATCCGCAAGGACTGGAAGCGGAAGGGGGCGATGGGCAGGGCCGCCATGGAGGCGAAGAGGGGCGGTGGCGGCAGGCAGTTCTAGCGTCCGCCCCGGGCAGGTTCCGGCTCCGGCGGCGCACGTCCGTCCGTGGCCTGTCCGCAGGCTGCTCGCCTTCATGTCCGTTTTCCGCCAGCCGGGGCCCTCCGGCCGGCGGAGACTGGACGGTGTGATGGACGAGGACAGCAGGTACGAGGCGGTGCGCAGCCGGGACGGACGGTTCGACGGGGCGTTCTTCTTCGCCGTCGGGACGACCGGGATCTACTGCCGTCCCAGCTGCCCCGCGGTCACGCCCAAGCGGCGCAATGTGCGGTTCTTCCCGACCGCCGCCGCCGCGCAGGGCGCAGGGTTCCGGGCCTGCCGGCGGTGCCGCCCGGACGCCGTCCCCGGCTCCGCCGAGTGGAACGTACGCGCCGACGTCGTGGGCCGGGCCATGCGGCTGATCGCCGACGGCGTCGTCGACCGCGAAGGTGTCGCCGGACTGGCCGCCCGGCTCGGCTACAGCGCCCGCCAGGTGCAGCGCCAGCTCACCGGCGAACTCGGCTCCGGGCCCGTCGCACTCGCCCGCGCGCAGCGCGCGCACACCGCTCGTGTGCTCCTCCAGACCACCGGGCTCCCGGTCACCGAGATCGCCTTCGCCGCCGGGTTCGCCAGCGTGCGGCAGTTCAACGACACCGTCCGCGCCGTGTACGCCGCCACTCCCAGTGAGCTGCGTGCCGCCGCGCCCCGCGGCGGCCGGGCCGACCGCCGCACCGCCACCCCCACCGCCGGCATCCCCCTGCGCCTCGCCCACCGCGGCCCGTACCAGCCCGGCCCCGTCTTCGACCTGCTGGAACACGAGGCCGTCGAGGGCGTCGAGGACGTCACCGGCACCCCGGGCGCCCGCACCTACCGGCGCACCCTGAGGCTCCCGTACGGCATCGGCATCACCGCCGTCGACGAACACCCCGGCACCACGCGCACCGGATCCGGCGCCCACCCCGGCGGCTGGCTCGACGTCCGGATCCACCTCACCGACCTCCGCGACCTGACCACCGCCGTACAACGGCTGCGCCGCCTCCTCGACCTGGACGCGGACCCCTACGCCGTCGACGAACGGCTCGGCGCCGACACGCGGCTCGCCCCGCTGGTCGCCGCCCGGCCGGGACTGCGCTCGCCGGGCACCGCCGACCCCGACGAACTCGCGGTACGGGCCCTGGTGGGCCGCGACGAGGCCGCACGGCTGGTCCAGCGGTACGGCAAGACGCTCGACGCCCCCTGCGGCACCCTCACCCACCTCTTCCCCGAACCGGCCGCCCTCGCCGGCGCCGAACCCGAAGGCACCCTGGGCGCGCTCACCGCCGCCCTCGCCGACGGCACCGTACGGCTCGACCCCGGAGCCGACCGGGACGAGGCCGCGGACGCCCTGCGCGGCGTTCCGGGCCTGGACGCCCGTAGCATCGCCGGGATCCGCACCCGTGCCCTCGGCGATCCGGACGTGGCCCCGCCCGGCCCCGACCTGCCCGACAGCTGGCGCCCCTGGCGCTCATACGCCCTGAACCACCTGCGTGCGGCAGGGGAGTTGGAGTACCCATGAACACCACGACACACACCACGACGAGCACGATGACGAGCACGATGACCGGCGGCGCGGCTGCCGTGGACACCTACTGGACGAGTGTCGACAGCCCTCTCGGGGCGCTGCTGCTCACCGCCGGCCCGGACGGGGCGCTGACCTCGCTCTCCGTGCCCGGGCAGAAGGGCGGGCGCGCCGTGCGGGACGGCCTGCGGCAGGACCCGGGACCGTTCCGCGCGGCCGAGGAGCAGCTCGCCGCGTACTTCGCCGGTGAGCTCAAGGACTTCCGGCTGCCGCTGCTCACCGCCGGCACCCCCTTCCGGGAGAAGGTCTGGGCCGCGCTCGACGACGTCCCCTACGGGGCGACCGTGTCCTACGGCGAGATCGCCGCGCGGGTCGGCGCCTCCAGGGCCGCCGTACGGGCTGTCGGCGGGGCGATCGGCGCGAACCCGCTGCTGATCGTGCGCCCCTGCCACCGGGTGATCGGCGCCGACGGGTCACTGACCGGATACGCGGGCGGCCTGGACCGCAAGGTCCACCTGCTCACCCACGAAGGAGCGCTCCGGTCGTAGGAGGAGTGCTGCGGTCGTCACCGCTGGTCGGCGCGGTCGTCCCCGGATGACCGCGCCGAGCCGTGCCGCCGTGATCAGCAGGCAGGTGAACAGTTCGGTCGGTACGCCCCAGCCGCCCGAGCGCGTCGCCGTCACGGCTTCGCCGCGGCGGCCCAGGCGGATCCGCTCGCAGGCGTAGATCCCGGCCACGAAACCCGGGACCGCGCCCAGCACGGGCACCAGCACGAAGCCCAGGAACGACCCCGCGCCCGCGTACGCCGGCACCCGGCCGTCGATGCCGCCGGCCCGCAGCCGGCGGGGTGGCAGGGTCCAGCGGACCACCTGGGAGAGGAACAGGACGACCGTCGCCCCGACGAGCACCCACCACGCCACGGGCCGCGGGTCCTTCAGCGCCCACCACATGACCGTGGCCCACACCAGCCACGACCCCGGCACCCCGGGCAGCAGTACTCCGCACAGACCGAACAGGATCACCAGTCCGGTCAGCAGGAGATCCCACGCTCCCATCCGTCCAGGGTGCCGGAGGGCGGCCGGAGGCGCAGATCAGGTGCGGGCACTCGCACCGACCCCTCGCGTCGGACGGATGTGCCTCCGCGGGTCCCAGGGGCGGGTGTGCCGTGTGCCGCGCGGCGGCGGGAACGGATTTCCCGATGCTCCGTTTTCATCGGGCCCGCGCGGTGGACAATTCAAGGTATGAGCGAGCAGGGAGGCAGGTCCACCGGTCACGAGGACGACTGGTGGGGGCAGTTGTACGACGGCGCCACCGATGACACGGGCTCCGCACCCGCACCCGATTCTCTGGACGACCGCTTCGACTCGGCGGCCGGCACGGTGAACGAGGCGGTCGGCGGCCCGGCGGACGGCCCGGCGGACGTGGAGCCCTCCGCGGGGAGCTCCTTTGGCACCCCGTTACCCGCGCCGAGGCCGGCGCCCGGTGAGGGGACGCCTCCCGTGCGGCCGCCCGGCCCACAGCGGTCCGGCGGCCGGACGCCCCGCCTGCCGGAAGGGCCACCACCGGCCTGGCCCCCGCTGGGCCGTACGACCTCGGCGACCGGCTTTCCCGCCCCGCCCGACCACGCCCCCACGCTCACCGACGCTCCCGCCGACCCCCGCGCCCCGCGCCCTGTCCAGCCCGTGGAGCCGCCGCCCTCGCCGCGCGGCCACGTGGGCTCCCGGCCGCCCACCTACGACGCAGAGCCCACCACGCTGCCCGCCGCCGACCCCCACGAACTGGACGATCTGGTCCCGGACACCGTCCTCGACGGAGCCCGGTACGGGGCCTGCACCCTGCGGGCCGCCTCCGTGCGCGGTGACTCCGCGCGGTACCGGGGCGAACTGCGGCGGGACGCCCTGCTGACCGCCCGGTTCGGCAGCGGGGACCGGGCCCTGGTGCTGGTGGCGGTCGCCACCGGCGTACGGGGCGCCCCCGGCGCACACCGCGCGGCCGCCGAGGCCTGCCGGTGGATCGGCAAGGCGGTGGGCCTCAGCCACGCCCGCCTCGCCGAGGACATCAGGGCCGGCCGGCGCGGCGACCTCAAGTCGGGGCTGCACCGCCTCACCGACCGCACCCTCGGCAGGCTCCGGGCGGGCGCCGCCGAGCAGGGCCTCGAACCCGAGGCGTACGCGGCCACCCTGCGCTGCCTGCTGCTGCCCGCGGACCCCGAATGCCGCACCCGCGTCTTCTTCGGCATCGGCGCCGGCGGACTGTTCCGGCTGCGGGCCGGGGTATGGCAGGACATCGAACCGAAGGCCGCCGAGGCCAGGGGCGGGGCCGTCCTCGGCTTCGGCTCACCGCCCTCCGAGACCCCCGAGGGCGACCGGCTCACCATGGACCTGGGCATACCGACACCCCCGAGCCCGTACGAGCCCGCCCCCGAACCTCCGCGTGAACCCTTCCGCTTCCGTACGTCCGTAGCCCGCGAGGGTGACACCCTCCTGCTGTGCAGTCCGGGCCTCGCCGACCCGCTGCGCGGCGAGGACGAACTCGGCGCCCACCTGGCCACGCGGTGGTCCCGGCCCGAACCGCCCGGCCTCGCGGCGTTCCTCGCCGACACCCAGGTACGGGTCAAGGGATACGCGGACGACCGTACGGCCGCCGCCGTCTGGGAGGCGTGAGCGCACCGGGTGTGACTCCATGGAACCCGAACGGAGATCCAGGGATTCACGGACACCGAAGGGGCACCTGGGAACCATGGCCAAACAGAACGTCGCGGAACAGTTCGTCGACATCCTGACCCGCGCGGGAGTCAAGCGCCTCTACGGCGTCGTCGGCGACAGCCTCAACCCAGTCGTCGACGCGGTGCGCCGCAACTCCGCCATCGACTGGGTCCACGTCCGGCACGAGGAGACCGCCGCCTTCGCCGCCGGCGCCGAGGCGCAGATCACCGGCAGACTCGCCGCCTGCGCCGGCTCCTGCGGGCCCGGCAACCTCCACCTCATCAACGGCCTGTACGACGCCCACCGGTCCATGGCCCCGGTCCTCGCCCTCGCCTCGCACATCCCGTCCAGCGAGATCGGCCTCGGCTACTTCCAGGAGACCCACCCCGACCAGCTGTTCCGCGAGTGCAGCCACTACAGCGAGATGATCTCCAGTCCGCAGCAGATGCCCCGGCTGCTGGACACCGCCATCCAGCACGCGGTCGGCCGCTCCGGTGTCAGCGTCGTCACCCTCCCCGGTGACATCGCCGACCAGGCGGCCCCCGAGAAGGCCGCCGAGACAGCCCTGGTCACCTCCCGGCCCACGGTCCGCCCCGGCGACGCCGAGATCGACCGCCTGGTCGACATGATCGACGAGGCCGAGAAGGTCACCCTGTTCTGCGGCGCCGGCACGAGGGGCGCGCACGCCGAGGTCATGGAGTTCGCCCAGAAGATCAAGTCCCCGGTCGGGCACGCGCTGCGCGGCAAGGAGTGGATCCAGTACGACAACCCGTACGACGTCGGTATGAGCGGGCTGCTCGGCTACGGCGCCGCCTACGAGGCCACCCACGAGTGCGATCTGCTGATCCTGCTCGGCACCGACTTCCCGTACAACGCCTTCCTCCCCGACGACGTGAAGATCGTCCAGGTCGACGTGCGGCCCGAGCACCTGGGCCGGCGCTCGAAGCTGGCCCTGGCGGTGTGGGGCGACGCGCGGGAGACGCTGCGTTGCCTGCTCCCGAGGGTCCGGGCCAAGGAAAACCGGAAGTTCCTCGACCGGATGCTGAAGAAGCACGCGGACGCGCTGGAGGGGGTGGTGAAGGCGTACACGCGGAAGGTGGACAAGCACGTGCCGATCCACCCCGAGTACGTGGCCGCCGTCCTGGACGAACTCGCTGACGAAGACGCGGTGTTCACCGTCGACACCGGGATGTGCAACGTCTGGGCCGCCCGCTACATCTCGCCCAACGGCCGCCGCCGGGTCATCGGTTCGTTCTCCCACGGCTCGATGGCGAACGCGCTGCCCATGGCGATCGGGGCGCAGTTCACCGACCGCGGACGGCAGGTCGTGTCGATGTCCGGCGACGGCGGATTCTCCATGCTGATGGGGGACTTCCTCACCCTGGTCCAGTACGACCTGCCGGTGAAGGTGGTCCTGTTCAACAACTCCTCCCTGAGCATGGTCGAGTTGGAGATGCTGGTCGCCGGACTGCCCTCGCACGGCACCGCCCTGAAGAACCCCGACTTCGCCGCCGTCGCCCGCGCCTGCGGTGCCCACGGGGTGCGCGTGGAGAAACCGAAGGAGCTCGCCGGGGCGCTCAAGTCCGCGTTCAAGCACAAGGGGCCGGCCCTCGTCGACATCGTCACCGACCCCAACGCGCTGTCCATCCCGCCGAAGATCAGCAAGGAGATGGTGACCGGCTTCGCCCTGTCCGCCTCCAAGATGGTGCTGGACGGAGGGGTCGGCCGGATGGCGCAGATGGCACGGTCCAACCTGCGGAATGTTCCGCGCCCGTAACGGCGTCGGCCGAAAGCGTGGACGTTCAGCCCGTGCGGGGTGTCCGGCGGCGGTTGGAGGTGTCGTACTCGTAGCGGGGCGGGCCCTGGATGCCGCTGGTGCGGAACGGACGGCTGCCGTCGTCGATCCGGACGGAGCCGGAGCGGCCGCCCGAGGGCCAGTCCGGTCCAGGTACCAGCGGCAGTCGCAGCCCGCGGTCGTGGCGGTCACCTCCAGCACCTCCGGGTCCTTCGCAAAGACCCGGTAGGGCATGCGGACCGCCGGGATCGGCGTACCGGCGCCGTTCCCGGCGGCCGACGCTTGCGCCGGCCGCCCGGGACGGCAGATGCTCTTGGCGTCGCCCCGACGGCCACCGGACGGACCATCCGGGCCATCCGGTGGCCGTTGAAGTTCGGCCAATAACCGGCCTTGACGATGCCGCATGACTGGCGCGTGGGTGACGGGGCATGGATTCCCACGGACGTGTTCGAGCCGCAGGGGGAATCGACACCGGAACGCGGGCGGGGGCCATGAGAAGGCAGGCACAAGGGGGTTGTCCCGGCACGGCCGGGACCGGCTCGGTGACGACCGTGGAAGGGACGGCCGACGGGGACGGGGAGCAGGCGCCAAAGGCCCAGCTGAGACGCCGGCTGGGGCGCGCGGACCTGCGGGCGGTGCCCGAGTCCCGCCATGACCTACGACAACTGCTCAGGCACTGGGGAAGGCCCGGGCAGTCGGAGACGGCCGAGCTGCTCACCACCGAGCTCGTCACCAACGCGCTGGTCCACACCGACCGGGCGGCGGTCCTCACCGCCATCGTCGGCCCCCGGGGATTACGGGTCGAGGTACGGGACTTCGTGGACCACGAGCCCCGGCCGCGGGTACTGGACACCGACGGCGGTACGCACGGCCGTGGACTGGTCCTGGTCGAGTCCCTCGCCGACGCGTGGGGGATCAGGGCACACGGGGTGGGCAAGGCGGTCTGGTTCGAACTCGACGCGGACGCCGCCTGACACGTGCGCCGGCACCGGCACGGACACCGGCACCGACGCACGGAACGGGACGGGGTGCGGCCTGTGCGGCCGCACCCCGTCCCGTTCCGCGTCCGTCTCCCGTCCCGCCGACGTCAGCCGAACTGCTGCTCCAGGTCCTTGAGCTTGCGCTCGAGGGAGTCCAGGCGCGGCAGTGCCTGGGTGTCGTCCTCCGCGGTGAGGTCGACGGTCATCGGATCTGAACCACCGCGTACCGGCTGCAGGGAGGGACGCGAGCGTACGGGCAGGACGGCCTCCGGCACCGCTATGGCAGGCTCCGTGGTCACCACGTCGTCCGCCCGCTCCACCGTCGGGGCCTCCATGGGGCGGCCACCGCCGCCCACGAGGGCGCGGTGGCCCCGGCTGATGGCTTTCAGCCGCGCCCGCTCCACTCGCTCCTGGCCGCGCCGGCGCCGGCGCGTCTCGTCCTTCTGGCGCTGGTCCTCGCGGACCTCCTCGACCGCCTCGTCGAGGCTGCGTACGCCCTCCAGCAGCATCAGCGACCAGGCACGGTACGTCTCCCGGGGAGCCCGCAGCCAGCGGACGATGCGGATCTGCGGCAACGGACGTGGCACCAGGCCCTGTTCGCGCAGGGCGGCCCGGCGGGTCTGCTTCAGTGCGCGGTCGAACAGCACGGCCGCCGACAGGGACATACCCGCGAAGAAGTGCGGAGCGCCCGCGTGCCCCATGCCCCGGGGGGCGTGCACCCAGTTGAACCAGGCCGCGGCGAACGCGAACGTCCACACGAGTATGCGGGAGCCGAGCGCCGCGTCACCGTGGCTGGCCTCGCGCACGGCGAGCACCGAGCAGAACATCGCCGCACCGTCCAGACCGAAGGGCACGAGGTACTGCCAGCCGTCGGACAGGCCGAGGTTCTGCTCGCCGAAGCCGACCAGACCGTGGAAGGAGAGCGCGGCCGCCACCGCGGCACAGCAGAACAGCAGGATGTAGGAGACGGTGCCGTACAGAGCCTCCTTGCGCCTGCGGCGCTCCTCGTTGCGCTCCCACGAGTCGTCCGCGCTCGGGTCCTTGACCGAGGAGCGCTTGCCGCGCGCGAGCACCGCCACCGCCGCCAGCATGCCCAGGAGCAGCACGGCGCCCGGAAGCAGCCAATTCAGCGATATGTCGGTCAGTCTCATCCAGGGGTCCCTTGCGTTGGGATAGGGCGTAACGCCCGCCATAGTGGCCCAATCCCGCCGTCCTTCAGGGGATTTCGGGGCAAGTGGCCGCCATTGAAGCGCGAGGGGGTACCCAAGGCGGCGTTCTGCTCGAACTGACGCATGAGGGACGAGGGTTGGGTTCGAATGAGACTACCGGTACGGGTGGTTCCGTGAATACACCTTGCGGCAGGTGAGGGAATCGTGAAACCTCTGTGACCTTCGCGGTGCTTCAGGGCCGGGCGCGGTTCAGCGGACGCGCGGGTGCACCGACGCCCGACGTGCCGTCAACTCGCCTTCGCCATCGGCATGACGGCGTCGCCGGTGGGCATGTCGACGACCTTGCCGGTGGCCGCCCTGCCGCCCGCCTGTCCGGCGCCGCAGGTGCGCGGGCAGGTGGCGCAGATGTCGTCGGGGCGCAGGGTGTAGAACATGCAGCAGCTGATCCGGTCCCGAGTGTGCGTGGCTTCGCCGCCCGGCCCGGTGACCGGGCGGAAGCCCGCCGCGCCGACGTACGGCTTGGTGGCGCCCGGCAGCAGCAGCTCCAACTCGCGCAGGGCCCGCTCCTCCTCGCCCAGCAGCCGGCCGATGTACCGCAGGCTCTCCACGACCTCATCGGTCGCCATGCCCCACAGGGCGCGGCCGCGACGGCGCATCCTCGGGCCGAAGCCCGCCAGGACGGGTTCGAGGTGCTCGGCGACGGAGGCGCGCACCTCGGCCCGCAGGGCCTCCTCGTCCACCACCACGCGGGCGCCGGGCAGCGCGGCCGCCGGGTCGTCGGGAAGGCAGGCGAACGTGTCGGGGCGTACAGCCATGCGGCCCACGGCGAGCCCGGCGGCGGTGCGGTCGAAGGAGACGTGGGTCGCGGGGTAGCGGGGCACGCGGCGGTGCAGGAACCACGGCACGGTGATCAGCAGGCAGGCGGGCCAGGCGTAGCGGTGCAGGCCGAAGCTGGCGACCACGTCGGGGCGGGCCTGCTGTCCGTAGTCCCGCAGCACCTGGCTGTCGTCCCAGGACAGGAAGGCGTCGAGGGCGGAGCCGCTGTCCCCCTCGGCGAGAGCGTCGGCGGACACCCAGGCGCCGCCCCGGGGTGTCTCCTCGTCGGCGGCGAGTTCCGTGACGGCGAGTGCCGGGAAGGCCTCCGCCAGGCGGGCGTACGCGTCCGCGACGGCCGAACCGGGCGCTGTCATGGAACCACCCCTTCACGTCTCGCCGGACCGACTCGACGCCGGGCCGGTAAAGGTAAGCCTCACCTTACCCAAGGTCGTTGAGATGTGAACCGCGGGGCCCGTGCCCGTAAGGTGCTTGACGAGCGACTGACAAGCCGCCGTAATGACCTCAAGTACCGAAACGTCCGGAGGAGGACCCCGTGAGGCAGGGTACGAAGGGCTTCGCAGGGGCGGGTGACACCGGGACCGGACAGGGCGGCACGGGCACGAGCGCGAGCGCGAGCGCGGGTGCGGGTGCGGGCGTGGACGCGCGCACCGGCGCGGGTCCGGGCAGGGTCAGGGTGTCCGCCCAGTCCGGCGTACGGGGCCAGGAAGGCGACACCGCACCCGGCCGGGACGACGCCGTGCGCGGCGAGCACACCCACAGTGAGCCGGCCGCCGTCCTTCCCCGGCCCCGGACACCCGTCCAGCGGTCCTCCGTGCGCGGGCAGGTCCTCGCCGCACTGCGCACCGCGCTGGTGACGGGCGACCTGCGGCCCGGAGTGGTGTACTCCGCGCCGGTGCTGGCCGAGCGGTTCGGGGTCTCCGCGACACCCGTCCGGGAGGCCATGCAGCAACTCACTCTGGAGGGCGCGGTCGAGGTCGTGCCGAACCGGGGCTTCAGGGTCGTCGAGCGGGGCGACCGGGAACTGGCCGAACTGGCCGAGGTCCGGGCGCTGATCGAGGTCCCGGTGGTGCTGCGGCTGGCCCGTGCGGTGCCCGCCGAACGCTGGGCCGAACTCCGCCCCCTCGCCGAGGCCACGATCCGCGCCGCATCCTCCGGCTGCCGGGCCACGTACGCCGAGTCCGACCGCGTCTTCCACCGCGCGGTGCTCGCCCTCGCCGGCAACGAACAGCTGGTCCGGATCGCCGAGGACCTCCACCGCCGCGCCCAGTGGCCCCTGGTCGGCACCACCCCCGGCCCCCTCGGCCGGGTGGGACTGGTGACCGACGCCCACCAGCACACGGCCCTGCTGGACGCGTTGATCGCGGGCGACCAGGACGCGGTGCGGTCACTGCTGGGGGAGCACTTCACCGGCGCGGTCTGAACGACAGCCCACCCCGCCGCACTCGACACGCGGTACGGGGTCCGAAGCCGCGGGCGTTCCTACGCCGTCGCCGCTCCCGGGGCCGGCGGGGCCAGCTGGCGGGACAGCCAGGTGGGGACGCCGCCGAGCAGGCGCAGCAGCCGGCGGGCCTCCTCGCGCAGGCGGGACGCCTCCGGCTCGGTCTCCGTGTCGGCGAGGGAGACCAGCGCCGGGGCCGTGCCGACCAGATAGCCCAACTCCTCCCGGATCCGCAGAGATTCGGCGAAGCCGTGCCGTGCCTCCGCCAACTCGCCCTCCCGCAGGGCAAGCCCGGCGAGATGACGCCAAGTGCCGGAGAGCAGCAACGGGTCGGCGTGCGCGGTGGCGCCCGCGTGGGCACGGCGGTACGCGGTATGCGCCGACTGCGGGGAGCGGGCCAGGTTCTCGGCGATCAGCCCGCGCCGGAAGTCCAGCAGCGCCCGCGCCGGGGCCCCCGGAGGGATCAGCGCCGCCGCGCGCCCGAGCGCGGCCCGCGCCTCGTCGGCCCGGTCGCGCACCGCGAACAGGGTGGCGGCGTAGGCCAAGTACCCGCGTTCACAAGCGGCGGCACCCCGTTCGTCGTCGGTGTCGGCCAGCGCCTCGGCCGTACGCAGCGCGTCCTCGGCCTCGGCCCAGCCCGTCTCCGTGTACAGGCACCGCTCCACCAGGAGCGACGACCGCTGCAGCGCGGCGGCCGCGGTGTCCGGGGCGAGCAGGGCGGCGGCGTCGGCCCAGCAGGCGCGTGAGCGCAGCCGCCATACCGCGGTCTGGAGGGGATCGTCACCAGCGGTCGTTCCGTTACCAGACATGGCGGTGTGCGCCACGTTGCCCTCCCCGAGCACGCCATCGAGCTGTTGAGTGGTGGCCGCATCTCAGCACGAACAACGGGGTCGGGCCAAGAGGGTAGGTGAAGGATTTCACAAAGTCGTGGATCAACGGGCACGAACGGGGGAGTGCCCGACGGCGCCCGCGACTCCCCACCGGCGCACACTCCCCGAGCACGCCACCCCTGCCACGCGCCCCCACCACCCCACCGGCCCACCACCCCACCGGCCCACCGCCCCCGCCATGCGCCCGCCGGGCCGTCAGCTCATGCGGAGGGCCAGGAAGAAGTCCAGCTTGTCCTCCAGGCGGGACAGATCACGGCCCGTCAGCTGCTCGATGCGGCCCACCCGGTACCGCAGGGTGTTGACATGCAGGTGCAGCCGGGCGGCGCAGCGGGTCCAGGAGCCGTCGCAGTCCAGGAACGCCTCCAGTGTGGGGATCAGCTCGGCGCGGTGGCGCCGGTCGTAGTCCCGCAGCGGGTCCAGGAGACGGGCGGTGAAGGCCCGGCGCACGTCGTCGGGGACGAAGGGGAGCAGCAGGACGTGTGAGGCCAGCTCGTGGTGGCCGGCCGCGCAGACCCGGCCCGGCCGCGCCGCGGCCACGCGCCGCGCGTGCCGCGCCTCCTCCAGGGCCCCGCGCAGCCCCTCCGCCGAGTGCACGGCCGCGCTGACCCCGAGGGTGAGCCGCCCGTCGCCGTCCAGACCGGCCGTCAGCGGCTCCCGTATGGACTCCAGCAGGGCGTCGGCGAGAAGTCCCCGCCCGTCGGCACCGTCGTGCTCGCTCGCCACCGCGGGCAGCGGGACGAGCGCGACCGCCTCCTCCCCGGCGTACGCCACCGCGATCCGGTCGGAGTGCTCGGGCCCCGTCGACGCCGGGTCGACCAGGATCTCCTCGAGCAGCACCTGCGCCGCCGCGCCGCCCTCGGCCCCACCGCCGTCCCAGTCGATCCGCGCGACGACCACCTGCCAGTGCGGCGCGGCCCCGAGGCCGGGTACCAGCACCGGCGCCGCCACGCGCAGCCGGGCCGCGACCTCGGCCGGCGCGGCACCCGCCTGCACCAGCTCCAGCACCTCCTGCGCGAGCCGGCGCCGTACCGTGCGCGCCGCGTTCCGGCGGTCCCGCTCGACCACGATCAGCTGGGTGACCCCGTACAGCAGATCCAGCCGCTCCTCGGCCCAGTCCCCGGCGTCCGCCTCGACCACCAGCAGCCAGTCCGACAGCACCGTCTCCCGGCCGTTCTGGCCGTCCCGTACCTCCGGGGAGGCCGATGTGTCGTGCTCGCCGTGCTCGCTGTGTGCGGCCTGTGCGGCAGCCGCCACCGTCGTGGCCGTGGGCCCGCCGCCGTGCAACGGGAAGAGGCTGTACGTCGTCCGGTCGTCCAGGGTCACCCGGTGGGGTCCGGGACGGCCGCTGCGGGCGGCCGCCAGCTGCTCCGTCGCGATCCGCACGCACACGTCGTCGGGCAGCCGCGGCCCCGCCTTCGAACCGGCGATCAGCCGCCCGGTGGACGAGAGCACCCACGCCCGCAGGTCCAGGTCGGTGCCGAGCAGGTCGAGCACCACGTCCGGGCCCCCGCCCGCCGGACCCGACGTCATCAGCCGCCGGTGCCGGTCCACCACGGCCGCGAGGTCCCCGGCCCGCTCGCCGGACACCTGCCGTACGACATGCTCGGTGACCGTTGCGAAGGCCACCGACTCGTGCACCGCGAACAGCGGCAGCCGGTGCCGTGCACAGGCCATGACCAGGTCGTCCGGGACGGCGCCCAGCTCCGCCTCGCCGGCCGCCAGCGCGACGACCCCCGCCTGTACCAGACGCCGTACGAACGGCTCGGAGTCGGCGGCGTCCCGGCGCCAGGCCAGGCCGCTGAGCACGAGTTCCCCGCCGGAGAGGTAGCGGCTGGGGTCCCTCAGGTCGGTGGTCATCACCCCGTGCACGGTGCGGTCCAGCTCGTCCTCGCCGCAGAGCAGCGCGAGCCCCAGCGCGTCGGTCTCCAGCAGTGCGCGCAGCCGCATTCTCGTCGCCGCCGTTCCCTGTCTCGATGTGTACCGATGTCTACGATGGGCCGTGGAAGGGCCCGTGGAGGGCCTTCCACGCAGCGCCCGGGCGAGTGGCCGATCCAGCACGGTCGGCCGTCTCCCGGACTGTGTACTCCGTGTCTTCCGTGTCCGTTGTTTCCAAAGGACGTGTCCGTTGTTTCCAAAGGAAAACAAGGAGGCCACTGAGACCCTCTTTTCATATGAATCTACAAGATGCCCCCGCTGGCCAGCCAATTCCTTCAGGTCTTTCGTGACTGACCCGGGTGGAGCAGTGGGCGGTGTACTGAGCCCACTGCGCGTGAATCCCCCATGAACGAGCCGGGCCCGCCGCACACGGATTGGCTCGATCCGTACGACCCACAAGACGAAGAAGAGAGCCGGTCATGGACTTCCTTCGCCCCGCCGGCTGGGAGGAGGCGCTCGCCGCGAAGGCGGAGCACCCCACCGCCGTGCCGATTGCGGGTGGCACCGACGTGATGGTCGAGATCAACTTCGACCACCGCAGGCCCGAGTACCTCATGGACCTCAACCGCATCGGCGACCTCACCGAGTGGGAGGTCGGCGAGGACACCGTACGACTCGGCGCCTCCGTCCCGTACACGAGGATCATGGAACACCTGCGGGCCGAACTGCCGGGCCTCGCCCTCGCCTCCCACACCGTCGCCTCCCCGCAGATCCGCAACCGGGGCGGGGTCGGCGGAAACCTCGGCACCGCCTCCCCGGCCGGCGACGCCCACCCGGCGCTGCTCGCCGCCGGTGCCGAGGTCGAGGTCGAATCGGTGCGCGGGTCCCGCCGCATCCCGATCGACGCCTTCTACACGGGCGTGAAGCGCAACGCGCTGGCGCCCGACGAACTGATCCGCGCCGTCCACATCAAGAAGGCGGACGGACCGCAGCAGTTCTCGAAGGTCGGCACCCGCAACGCCATGGTCATCGCCGTGTGCGCGTTCGGCCTGGCCCTGCACCCCGGGACCCGCACGGTCCGCACCGGCATCGGCTCGGCGGCGCCCACCCCCGTACGGGCCACCACCGCCGAGGAGTTCCTGAACGCGGCGCTGGACGAGGGGGGCCTCTGGGACAACGGGAAGATCGTCCCGCCGTCGGTGGCCAAGCAGTTCGCCGACCTGTGCTCGGCTGCCTGCAACCCGATCGACGACGTCCGCGGCACCGCGAGCTACCGCCGGCACGCGGTCGGCGTCATGGCCCGCCGCACGCTGACCTGGACCTGGGAGTCGTACCGCGGCGCCCGCCGCACCACCGAGGGAGCCGCGTAATGCGTGTCCACTTCACGGTCAACGGACGTCCCCAGGAGGCCGACGACGTGTGGGAGGGCGAATCCCTGCTGTACGTGTTGCGCGAACGGCTCGGCCTGCCCGGCTCCAAGAACGCCTGCGAGCAGGGCGAGTGCGGCTCCTGCACGGTGCGCCTCGACGGCGCCCCGGTGTGCTCCTGCCTCGTCGCGGCCGGCCAGGCCGAGGGCCGTGAGATCGTCACGGTCGAAGGGCTGGCCGACTTCGCCCGGCAGCGCTCCCGCGCCGCCGGGGGCGGTGCGCAGGGCGGTGCGGCAGCCCCGGACGCCACCGGCACCCCGCTCGACGCGGCTCAGCGGTGGCAGGCCCACGGTGCCCATGGATCCCAGGGCACCGGCTCGCAGACCGGGGAGGGAGCCGCACTCGCCCCGATCCAGCAGGCGTTCATCGACGCCGGCGCCGTCCAGTGCGGTTTCTGCACCCCGGGCCTGCTGGTCGCCGCCGACGAGATGCTGGAGCACAACCCCAGCCCGAGCGACGCCGACATCCGCGAGGCGCTGTCGGGCAACCTGTGCCGCTGCACGGGCTACGAGAAGATCATGGACGCGGTCCGCCTCGCGGCCGCCCGCCAGTCCGAGGGGGCCTGACCATGACCGAGCACAGCTCCGGGCCCGCCCGCACCCCGGCCCGGGCCGCCACCGGACCCGGACCCGCCGGAATCCCCCTCGGCGCGCCCTCCACCCTCACCCAGGGCGCCCCGGCCAGCGGCGGAATCGGGGAGTCCACCCTCCGCCCCGACGGCACCCTCAAGGTCACCGGCGAGTTCGCGTACTCCTCCGACCTGTGGCACGAGGACATGCTCTGGGGCCAGATCCTGCGCTCCACGGTCGCGCACGCCGAGATCGTCTCGATCGACACCTCCGAGGCCCTCGCCCTGCCGGGCGTGCACGCCGTCCTCACCTACGACGACCTGCCGACCGAGGTGCGCCACTACGGCCTCGAGATCCAGGACACCCCCGTCCTCGCCCACGGAAAGGTCCGCCACCACGGCGAACCCGTCGCCGTCGTCGCCGCCGACCACCCCGAGACCGCGCGCCGCGCCGCCGCGAAGATCAGGGTCGAGTACCGGGACCTGCCCGTCGTCACCGACGAGGCCTCCGCGCTCGCCCCCGACGCGCCCCTCGTCCACGAGCACCGCGACGACCCCCACAGCCGCCACGTCGCCCACCCCAACATCGTCCACCGCCAGCCGATCGTGCGCGGCGACGTGGCACGGGCCCGCGGGCGCGCCGATGTCGTCGTCGAGGGCGAGTACACCTTCGGCATGCAGGACCAGGCCTTCCTCGGCCCCGAGTCGGGGCTCGCCGTCCCCGAGGAGGACGGCGGCGTCCACCTCTACATCGCCACCCAGTGGCTGCACTCCGACCGGCGCCAGATGGCGCCCGTGCTCGGCCTGCCCGAGGACAAGGTACGGATGACCCTGGCCGGCGTCGGCGGCGCGTTCGGCGGCCGCGAGGACCTGTCCATGCAGATCCACGCCTGCCTGCTCGCCCTGCGCACCGGCAAGCCCGTCAAGATGGTCTACAACCGCTTCGAGTCCTTCTTCGGCCACGTCCACCGCCACCCGGCCAAGCTGTACTACGAGCACGGCGCCACCCGGGACGGCAAGCTGACCCACGTCAAGTGCCGCATCGTGCTCGACGGCGGAGCGTACGCCTCCGCCTCCCCGGCCGTGGTCGGCAACGCCTCCTCCCTCGGTGTCGGGCCGTACGTCGTGGACGACGTCGAGATCGAGGCCCTCGCCCTCTACACCAACAACCCGCCCTGCGGCGCCATGCGCGGCTTCGGCGCGGTCCAGGCGTGCTTCGCCTACGAGGCCCAGATGGACAAGCTGGCCGAGCGACTGGGCATGGACCCGGTGGAGTTCAGACGGCTCAACGCCATGGAACAGGGCACGGTCATGCCCACCGGACAGGTCGTCGACTCCCCGGCACCGGTCGCCGAACTCCTGCGCCGCGTCAAGGCGATGCCGATGCCGCCCGAGCGGCAGTGGGAGAGCAGCGAGGGCGCCGACGTACGCCGGCTGCCCGGCGGCCTGTCCAACACCACCCACGGTGAAGACGTCGTGCGCGGCGTCGGCTACGCGGTCGGCATCAAGAACGTCGGCTTCTCCGAGGGCTTCGACGACTACTCCACCGCACGCGTCCGGATGGAGGTGGCCGGCGGGCAGCCCGTGGCCACCGTGCACACCGCGATGGCGGAGGTCGGGCAGGGCGGAGTCACCGTCCACGCCCAGATCGCCCGCACCGAGCTGGGCATCGGCCAGGTGACCATCCTCCCCGCCGACACCCGGGTGGGCTCGGCCGGTTCGACCTCCGCCTCCCGGCAGACGTACGTCACCGGAGGGGCGGTCAGAAATGCCTGCGCGCTGGTCCGGGAGCAGGTCCTGGAGCTGGGCCGGCGCAGGTTCGGCTCGTACCACCCGGCGTGGACGACGGCCGAACTGCTGCTGGAGGGCGGCAAGGTCGTCACCCACGGCGGTGAGGTACTGGCCGATCTGGTGGACGTCCTCGGGGACGAGGCCGTCGAGGTGGAGGAGGAGTGGCGGCACCGGCCGACCGAACCCTTCGACCTGCGCACCGGCCAGGGCGACGGCCATGTCCAGTACACCTTCGCCGCACACCGGGCCGTCGTCGAGGTCGACACCGGACTCGGCCTGGTCAAGGTGATCGAACTGGCCTGCGCACAGGACGTCGGCAAGGCACTCAACCCGCTGTCCGTCATCGGCCAGATCCAGGGGGGCACCATCCAGGGCCTGGGCGTGGCGGTCATGGAGGAGATCCTCGTCGACCCGAAGACGGCGAAGGTGCAAAACCCCTCCTTCACCGACTACCTCATCCCCACCATCCTCGACACGCCGGTCATCCCCGTCGACGTGCTCGAACTCGCCGACGACCACGCGCCGTACGGGCTGCGCGGCGTCGGCGAGGCCCCCACCCTGTCGTCCACCCCGGCGGTCCTCGCGGCCGTCCGGGACGCGACCGGGCTGGAGCTGAACCGCACACCGGTCCGCCCGGAACACCTCACCAAAACCGGGTGACGCACCCACCGCCGCCGAGCACCCGCCCGGGACGGACAGGCCCTGACCGATACCGAGGCCCGTGGACCCTTGCCGAGGGAGACCGACAGATGCTGGACATCGCCGAGGAACTGCACCGGTGGGCAGAGCAGGGCCGTGACTTCGCGGTCGCCACCGTGGTGGCGGTCGCCGGCAGCGGACCCCGCGGGCCCGGCGCCGCGCTGGCGGTGGACGCCGAGGGCACGGTCATCGGCTCGGTGTCCGGCGGCTGCGTCGAGGGTGCGGTCTACGAGCTGTGCCGGCAGGCCCTCCAGGACGGCGCAACCGTCCTGGAACGCTTCGGCCCCAGCAGCGAGGACGCCTTCGCCGCCGGTCCGACCTGCGGCGGCGTCATCGACATCCTCGTCACACCGGTCAGGGCGGCCGACCCTGTGCGCCCTGTCCTCGTCGCCGCGCTCGCCGCTGCCGCGTGGGGGGAGGCGGCGGCCGTGGCACGTGTCGTGAGCGGCCCGCCCGGCCTGCTGGGCCGCGCGCTCACGGTCCACCCCGACGGCACGTACGAGGGCGGCCTCGGTGTCCACGCGGACCTCGACCGCACGGTGGCGGCGGAGGCCGGCGCGTACCTGGACGCGGGCCGTACCGGCACCCTGGAGATCGGTGCGGAGGGCTCGCGCTGCGGCGCCCCGGTGACGGTCCTGGTGGAATCGTCGGTGCCGCCGCCCCGGATGATCGTCTTCGGCGCGATCGACTTCGCGTCGGCGCTGACCCGGGCCGGCGCGTTCCTCGGCTACCGCGTCACCGTGTGCGACGCGCGCCCCGTGTTCGCCACCCGGGCACGCTTCCCGGACGCCGACGAGATCGTCGTCGACTGGCCGCACAAGTACCTCGAGCGCACCGCCGTGGACGCCCGTACGGTCCTGTGCGTCCTCACCCACGACGCGAAGTTCGACGTACCGCTCCTGCGGCTCGCCCTGCGCCTCCCGGTCGCCTACGTCGGCGCGATGGGCTCCCGCCGCACCCACCTGGACCGCGACGCCCGCCTGCGCGAGGTAGGCCTCACCGACCGGGAACTGGCCCGCCTGCACTCACCGATCGGCCTCGACCTCGGCGCCCGCACCCCGGAGGAGACGGCCGTGTCCATCGCCGCCGAGATCGTCGCCGCCCGCCGAGGAGGCACCGGCACCCCCCTCACCGGCGCCCACACCCCGATCCATCGCGACCGCGAGCCCGATCACGCCTCCGAACCCACCGGCAGAATCAATTCGATGGCGTGACAGAACAGAAGGGCATCGGCATGGGCGTGACACCTCCCGGTGACACCTCCGTCACGGCTGCCGCAGCAGGGTGTTCACCGCCCGGCCGAACACCCTGCGCGAGACGGCTCGCAGGGCCGGGTCGCAGAAGCCGGGCAGGAACCGGACCCGCAGGTCCTCACGCCACAGCACGCGGGTCCGGCCGCCCGGCCCCGGGCGGACCTCGATCTCCGCCCAGCCCCTGACCAGGCGACCCCGCTTCTCCAGCCGGCACAGGCCGGGGGAGCCGTCGGCCGGGGGCTGCCAGACGGTCACCTCCATCCGGTCGTCGAAGGCGACCGGGCCGAGGCCCGAGCGGGCGACGAACACCGTGCCCCGACCGGTGGGCGGGGGAGTGGTCACGGTGACCCGGGTGAGCGGGACCGCTGCCCCGTGGCGGGGCCACTCCGTGAGCCGACGCCAGGTCTCGTCGAGCGGAAGGGGTGCCGTGCGCTGGAGATGGAAGGTGGCCACGAGGGGATCCTAGGGAATCAGGACGGGCCGACGGCCCCGCCGGGGGCGCGTCACCCGTCCGGCTCAGTCGTGTCCCGCGTCGTGGTGCAGGGGGTCAAGCGTGACGCGTTCCGGTACGAGGTCCCTGCCGATCTCCCAAGAGGCGGCGGTCAACGAGGCCTTCCGCTGAGGCGGGTCGAACGCCCGGTCCGGCGGAGCCACCGTCCCCGACCCGCGGATTCCGGTGCCTTGACCGGCCGCGCCACCCGGCGGGACGCCCTCTCCGGCCCAGCCGGCGCGTGGTTCACCGGGGGGCCGGCGCGGGTGCGGGCCGGGTGTGGGGGCGTACCGGCAGTACCTGGCGCATCAGGCGCTCCGTGCGCTCGGCCACCTCGCGGGTCTCCGCCAGGACGTCCCCGAGTTCGCGCACGAGGCCTTCGTAGACGGGGAGACGAACGTGTCCGGACGCGGCGGAACCACCGGTGCCGGCGGGATGGGAAGTCACGGAGGAAGCCCTTCGGTCGGGGGGTGTTCCCGGTACTGGCCTACGACATGCGAAAGGGGCCGCTTCTCGCGCCCCGTAGGACTCAGCGTCCGGTGCCCTCCGGGGTGTTACACGTCCCGAGGAAATGTCCTGAATCGGCGGTCCCGAATCGGCGGTCGTGGACCGGCGGTCGTGTTCTCGGCGGTGCTCCGGGCCTTGCGGACAGGGGGTGGCCGCAAGCCTCGGTAGCGTGCGGGCATGACGAAGACGAAGCGGAGCGTCACCCCGGTGCAGGGTCCGGCCGCCGTGCTCGGCACCCGGGCCCTGAACCGAGCCACCCTCGCCCGGCAGCTGCTCCTGCGGCGCTCCCCGCTGTCCGCGGAGGCGGCCGTCGAGCATCTGGTCGGGCTCCAGGCACAGAACGTCAAGCCGCCGTACTACGCGCTCGCCGCCCGCCTCGACGGCTTCACCCCCGAGGCGCTGTCGCGGCCGATGGCCGACCGCGCGGTGGTCCGCATCGTCACCCTGCGCTCGACCATCCACACCCACACGGCCCAGGACTGCCTCACCCTGCGCCCCTTGGTGCAGCCCGCCCGCGACCGCGAACTCGCTTCCTTCAGCAAGGGGTTGATCGGGGTCGACCTGGACCGGCTGACCGCCCTCGCCCGGGACCTCGTCGAGGCCGAACCGCGCACCATGAAGCAGCTGCGCGAGGCCCTGCTCAAGGAATGGCCCGACGCCGACCCGCAGGCCCTGTCCGTCGCCGCCCGGTGCGGGTTGCCCCTCGTCCAGATCACCCCGCGCGGACTGTGGGGCCACAGCGGCCAGGTGACGCTCACCACCGCCGAGCGGTGGCTGGGCCGCCCCGCCGAGCCCTCCCCGGGGCCGGACGCCGTCGTGCTGCGCTACCTCGCCGCCTTCGGGCCGGCCTCCGTGAAGGACGCGCAGATCTGGGCCGGACTGACCAGGCTGCGCGAAGCCTTCGACCGCCTCCGGCCGCGCCTGGTCACCTTCCGCGACGAACACGGCGTCGAGCTGTTCGACCTCCCCGACGCGTCCCGGCCCGACCCGGACACCCCGGCCCCGCCGCGGTTCCTGCCCGAGTTCGACAACCTGCTCCTCTCCCACGCCGACCGCACCCGCGTCGTGCCGGACGAGCTGCGGGGCAGTACCTGGCGGGGAAACATCTCCTACCGCACCCTTCTCGCCGACGGCTTCCTCGCGGGGGTGTGGCGGCTGGACGAACACGCCCTCGTCATCGAGCCGTTCGGTCCGCTCACCAGGACCCGGCGGGACGAGATCACCGCCGAGGGGGAGCGGATGCTCCGGGTGATGCACCCGGACACGCCGTACGACATCCGCTTCGGAGCCGTACGCCGATGACGTGACGGGGCATGGATAGGGGGCGTTGCGGGCTGCTCGTGGAAGCCCGCAACGCCCCCTGGCAATCACCTGAGGGATACTCAGGAATTCAGGTGGCGGCGATCACGGCGGTGGTCGCGGCGGTCTTCGTGCTGCGGGTGAGCCCGTACATCGGTCTCCTCATCGGTTGCCGGTGGGGGCGCGCGGGGTGGGGGGTTCGGCACGAGGGCCGGGCCACCGGTCCCCGTGTGCCCGGCGAGCGGCACACCATTACGCTACGAGCCGGAGCGCGAGCCTCCAATGAGGGAAGCCCCTACGGGAGTTGGACAGGGAAAACCCTCGGTCCCGCCCGCCCCGTACTGCCCGGCACCGCGCTCATCGCTGACCCCGAGCAGGCCCACCACGCGTACCCCGACCCGGGGCACCGCGCCCCTGCCGCCCCGCGCCCGCCGTACCCCCGCTCCCCGGGGTCACTTCGTGCGGCGCCCCGCGGCCAGGCGGACGATGTCCACCCGCGACCGGATGCCCAGTTTCCGGTACACCCGGGTGAGCGTCGCCTCGACCGTCTTGACGCTGATGAACAACCGGGCGGCGATCTCCCGGTTGGTGGCGCCCTCCATCACCAGCGAGGCGACCTGCCGCTCCATCGAGGCGAGGCCGTCCAGCGCCGCCGAGGTGGCCGCGGGCACCGTCTCCGGCTCCACCGGACCGGCGGCCACGGCCGCGTCCACCTGACGCAGCCAGGGCAGCGCGCGGCAGCGCCGGAACAGCCGGGCGGCCTCGTCGTAGGGGGCATGACCCGGGGCCGCCCCCGGGCGCCGGGCACGCAGCCGGGCCAGCGCGAACGCGGCCCGCGCCTCCTCCAGCCCGTACCCCAGCCGGCCCAGCCGGTCCTGCGCCGACGTCAACTGCTTCTGCGCGCCCTCGTGTTCCCCGCAGGCCGCCCGCACCAGGGCCTCCGCGCGGTCCAGTACGGCGAGGACGCCCGCTCGGTCCAGCCGCAGCGCGTGCACCCGGATGAGGTTGATGAGTTCCTGCGCCTCGCCGGGCTCACCGATCCGGACCAGTGCCTCGGCGAGATCGCCGTGCCAGCGGCCCCGCGCCGGGTCGGTGATGCCCATGCCCTGCTCCAGCTCCCGCACCCGGCGCAGCGAACGGACCGCCCCCGCCGCGTCCCCGGCGACCGACTGGGCATAGCCGAAGGCGGCCAGGGCGCGCGAGAGGTACATCTGGTCGCCGTCCACCTCGGCGTGGTCGGCGGCCTCCCGCGCCAGCGCCAGCGCCCGCTCCACGTCCCCGCCGGACGCCTCCGCGAGCGAGGCGAGCATCGCCGAGGCACCCTCCCCGATTCCGGAGTCCCGGGCCAGCCGCAGGCTCTCCCGGGCCAAATCCAGGGCGCGGCCGCAGTGCCCGGAGCGCAGCTCCGTGTCGGCGAGGAAGCGCAGGAAGTGCACCTCGCTCTCGACCATGCCGCGCCGCCGCGCCTCCCGCAGCAGCCCGGTGATGCTCTTGCGGGCCTCGGGCAGCTGGTCGCTCATGAGCAGCCAGCGGAACCTGGCCGTGCCCGCACCGTTGTGGTGGCAGGCCACATAGGGGTCCTGGGGTTCCCTCAGGGCCCGCTTGATGGTGGCCGGGGCGTCCGGGTGGCCCATCAGGGTCTCGGTGGACGACTGGAAGGCCAGGGCCATCAGCTCGGTGCGCCGGTCCGCGCCCCGGGCCGCCAGGTCCGCCGCGTGCGCGGCCTCCCGCCGGGCCTTGTCGAAGTCGCCGTCGACCACCAGTTCCCGCCAGGCCAGCTGGTAGTGGACCAGCGCGAGCAGCCGCGGGTCGTCGCCCGCGTCGGCCAGCACCTGCGGGAAGACCGCGTCGACATCGCCGAGCGCCTGCCCGGCCGCCTCGATGACCACCATCCACGCCCGCACCCGCTCCGCGGGCACCGTGGCCCGGGTCAGCACCTCGCGCGCGATGTCCCGGGCGAGATCCGCCTCGCCCGCGGTGATGGCGTCCTCGGCGGCCTGCAGCCGCCGCTCGTCGGGGCCCGGCGTACTGTCGGCCGGGGTGCGGCGGGCGGCCAGCAGCCCCAGCGAGGCGGCGACCGAGGGAGCCCCGCGGTCGCGGGCCAGCGCGGCGGCCTCGGCGAGCCGGGCCGCCACCTCCGGGTCGGTGCCGGTCGTGGCGAGGGCCAGATGCCGGGCCCGCTCGATGGGGTCGGAGGCCGCCGTGGACAGCGCGGCGTGCGCGGCCCGCCGCTCGTGCGCGGGGGCCTCCGCGTACAGCGCGGCCGAGATCAGCGGATGCGCGAACCGCAGCGCCGGCTCCTCCGGGTCCGTCGCCAGCAGCCCCAGCGCGGCGGCCTGGGCCGTCTCCTCCTCGGCGTGGTCCCGGCCGGCCGCGTGCAGCAGAGCCGGCGTCGGGCGGGCACCGGCGCTGGCCACCAGCAGGGTGCGGCGCGCGTCGTCCGACAGCATCTCCAGCCGGCTGAGCACCAGGGCACGCAGCGAGGTCGGCACCGGCAGCGGCTCGCCGGGGCGCGGCCGGGCCGGGCTCTCGGCCAGAGCACGGCCCAGTTCGAGCGCGAACAGCGGGTTGCCGTCGCTGGTGCGGTGGATGTCGCGGACCGTGGTGCGGGACAGACTCGTGTAACCGCGGTGGTCGAGCAGCGCGGACACCTGGGTACGGGAGAACGGGCCCAGCCGGACCACACGCGTGTCCGGCGGGCAGGCCCGCAGATGACGGTCGTACTCCTGCCCCTCCGTGCCCTCGGTCCGCACCGCGCACAGCATCTGCACCGGCGCGTCGCCGAGGCGCCGGGCGGCGAAGCCCAGCAGCTCCGCGCTGGCCGAGTCCAACCACTGGAGATCGTCGGCGACGACCAGGACGGGCCCCTCGGCGGCCAGCGCCCGCAGTGTGGACAGCACCGCCAGGCGCAGCGCGAGCCCGTCCCGCTGGAGTGTGGACTCGCCGCGGCCGGTGAGCGCCGACTCCAGGGCGGTGCGCTGCGCGGCGGGCAGCGCACCGGAGACCCTCTCGAGGACCAGACCGAACAGATCCGCCAGCGCCAGGAACGGAAGGTGGGATTCGGACTCCGTGGCGGAGCAGCGCAACACGGTGGGCGCCCCGCCCGCGTTTTCCGCCGCAAGTGCCCGCAGCACGGTCGATTTACCTATTCCGGCCGGCCCGTGCAGCAGCACGCTGCCCCCTCGGACCAGCTGCTCGCGCGCTTCGGCGAACGGCTCCTCCCTGCCGATGACCAGGTCGGGACGGCACCTGGCAGGATCCTTGAAGTCCCGGCGCACGGTCACCGCTCCCTCCTGTGTCGTGTTCTGGCCAATATTAGGCAATGGGTCAGTTGGATTCGGAGGGGTGACGTCGTGAGGCACATAACAGCGGACGCGCGGATGAAATCCAAAGTCCCGGCACACCGGCCGAAAACTCCGGCACACCGGCCGAAAATCCCGGACCGCCGGTAATGTCGACCCCCCGAGAACACCGCAAACCTACGGCAACCACCCCGCCCGCCCTGCCGCCCAGCCCGCTCCCCGAGACCACCGCCGGCGAGATCGGCGCGGGCGTCGCGGTACCGCTCAGCCTGCTGGTCCGCACCGGCCGCAGCCCCTGCCCCACCAGGCCGCCGAAGACCACCGGCACCCCCGTCGTCCGCCGCAGCCGGGCCGGCGCGCCGCCGGTCCCCACCGCGGCCCGCGCCTGCGCGCCGAATGCGCCCGTCGGGTCAGCTGCCACCTGTTCGCCCCTCCGTCGCGGCTCCCGAGTGAGCCACACCCCCTTTCGGGGGTGGTGAGACCTGCGTCACGGATTAGACGATGGCACAGAGCCGCCCGGCAAGGTCCGGGACCGAGGAGGACAGAGCACCCATGACGACGGCGACGGAAGGGACCACATGACAACGGCGACGGAGGAGTTCCGCAGGGCCCGGGACTTCCTGCTGGAACACCGCGACGACTACACCACGGCCTACGAGGGCTTCCGCTGGCCGCGCCCCGACCGCTTCAACTGGGCGCTCGACTGGTTCGACGTGATCGCGGACGGCAACGACCGCACCGCCCTGCACCTCGTCGAGGAGGACGGCGAGCAGACCAGGCTCTCCTTCGCCGAACTCGCCCGCCGCTCCGACCAGGTCGCCAACTGGCTCCGGCAGCAGGGCGTACGCGCCGAGGACCGGGTGCTCGTCATGCTCGGCAACCAGGCCGAACTCTGGGAGACCGCGCTCGCCGCGATGAAACTACGGGCCGTGGTCATCCCCGCCACCCCGCTGCTCGGCCCCGCCGACCTGCGTGACCGCGTCGACCGGGGACGCGTACGGCACGTGATCACGCGCGCCGCCGACACCTCGAAGTTCGACGAGGTGCCGGGCGACTACACCCGGATCGCCGTCGGCGGGGGCGCCGGCGACGCCTGGCTGCCCTACGAGGACGCCTACGGGGCCGTCGAGCACTACGCGCCCGACGGCCCCACCCTCGCCGACGACCCGCTGATGCTGTACTTCACCTCGGGCACCACCGCACAGCCCAAACTCGTCGAGCACACCCACACCTCGTACCCCGTCGGGCACCTGGCGACCATGTACTGGATCGGGCTCAAACCCGGCGACGTGCACCTGAACATCTCCTCACCCGGCTGGGCCAAGCACGCCTGGTCCAACCTCTTCGCCCCGTGGAACGCCGAGGCGACCGTCTTCCTGCACAACTACGCGCGCTTCGACGCGGCCCGGCTGATGGCTGAGATGGACCGCGCGAAAGTCACCACCTTCTGCGCCCCGCCCACCGTGTGGCGCATGCTCATCCAGTCCGACCTGACCGGGCTGCGTACCCCGCCGCGCGAGGTGGTCGCCGCCGGCGAACCGCTCAACCCCGAGGTCATCGAACAGATCCGGCACGCCTGGGGCGTCACCATCCGCGACGGCTTCGGCCAGACCGAGACCGCCGTCCAGGTCGCCAACAGCCCCGGCCAGCACCTGCGGACCGGCTCCATGGGCCGCCCGGGGCCCGGCTACCGGGTCGAGCTCCTCGACCCCGTCTCCGGCGCGCCCGGCGCCACCGAGGGAGAGATCGCCCTCGACCTGTCGAACCGTCCGGTGGGCCTGATGACCGGCTACCACGGCGACCCCGACCGCACCGCACAGGCCATGGCCGGGGGCTACTACCGCACCGGCGACATCGGCTCCCGCGACACCGACGGCTACCTCACCTACGTGGGTCGCGCCGACGACGTGTTCAAGGCCTCCGACTACAAGATCTCCCCCTTCGAGCTGGAAAGCGCCCTGCTGGAGCACGAGGCGGTCGCCGAGGCCGCCGTCGTGCCCGCCCCGGACGAGCTGCGCCTGGCCGTGCCCAAGGCGTACATCGTGCTCGCGGAGGGCCACCGGCCCGGCCCGGACACCGCGAGGGAGCTCTTCGAGCACTCCCGCAAGGTGCTCGCCCCCTACAAGCGGATCCGCCGGCTGGAGTTCGGCGAGCTGCCCAAGACCGTCTCCGGCAAGATCCGCCGCATCGAGCTGCGCGAAGCCACGGCGGCGGGTTCCGACGCCGAGTACCGCGAGGAGGACTTCCGGTGACCCGGAACCTATTTCGGAGGCGGTCCAGCAGGAGCGCTGCACCTCGCTCCACGACGCCCCGACGATGTGCATCGCCGAGCTGAACGTCCCCGGCGCTGAACGGTGAGGTGGTGGGGAGCGGCCGATCCGATCAGCACTCTGACCGTGATCCGGGCGGGCCGTCAGGAGTCCGTCCCGGCCGGCGGAGCGTTCGGACGCTTCCGCGCATGCACACGCGCGGCCACCGGTCGAGCCCGTGCTCGCCCTCCTGGGCGCGGATCCGGCGCAGACCGGGCGTGAGTTCGGCCTCGGCCAGTGTGCGGAAGCCGAGGCGGGCGTAGTACGGGGCGTTCCACGGGACGTCGGCGAAGGTGGTCAGGGTCAGGGCGCTCAGGCCCTGAGTGCGGGCCTGCTCGGCGGTGTGGGTGATCAAGGACCGGCCCACGCCCCGGCGGGCGGCGCGCGGGTGCACCGAGACCTGCTCGAGATGGAGCGCGTCGTCCACCGGTTCGGCGATCAGATAGGCGGCGGGCCGGTCCCGTTCGTCGGCGGCGACCCAGCAGCGGCCCGCCCGCCGGTAGTGGTCGAGGGTGCCGAGGGCGGGTGGTTCGTCGTCGGCGATCTCCGGCATGCCCAGGGCCCGGAAGGGGGCGCCGGCGGCCCGTTCGATGTCCTGGAGGGCGGACAACTCGTCGGGGGCGGCGGGCCGGATGTGCGTACGCATGCGCCGAGTATCGGACGGCGGAGGCGGGAACGTCCCCGGGTTTTCGGGCTTCTCAGGAGCGGGTGGCGTCCAGCGCGACGGCCGGGGCGTTCACCGGCTGCGGGATGCCGGTGAGGTCGAGCAGGAACAGCGGGACACCGAGGCGGTCGGCGCGCTCCCGGGCATCCGGGGCGTACCCGGCGAGGGTGAAGTGCAGGCCCCGGGCGGACTCCGTCATGGACATGAGCCACAGGCACTCCACGTCCCGCGACGTCGCCGGACGCGCCGACGGGTCGACCAGGGCGAGGACACCCCGGCCGGCCGGCCCGATGCCGGACGGGGGACGCCGGTGGGCGCGGCGGATGTCGTCGTGGCCGAGCAGGCGCAGATACAGCACGGTCGCCGTGACCGCGTCCCGCGCGGTGCGGATCGGCACGGAAGGGATGTCGGGGCGGCGGGGAGTGGGTCCGGTGGCCGTCAAACGCCCCGGTTCCGGGGTGCCGTGGACCGTTCCGGCGGCACTCGGCGTGGCCAGGGCCGACCCCGGAGCCCAGGTCGTCGCCCTGTCCGGCGACTACGAATTCCAGTTCACGCTCGAAAAGCTGGCCGTCGGGGCGCAGCACAAGATCCCGTACATCCATGTGCTGGTTAACAACTCCTACCTCGGCCTCATCCGGCAGGCGCAGCGGGCGTTCGACATCGACTTCCAGGTCAGCCTGGAGTTCGAGAACATCAACGCGCCCGAACTGGGCGTCTACGGCGTCGACCACGTCCGGGTCGCCGAGGGCCTCGGCTGCAAGGCGATCCGGGTGACCGACCCCGGTGAGCTGGGCGCGGCCCTGGAAGAGGCCAAGAAGCTTGCCGCGGAATTCAAGCTGCCGGTGGTCGTCGAGGCGATCCTGGAGCGTGTCACCAACATCTCCATCAGGACGCTGAAGGCCTGACCGGCGAGTTCGGGGTGCGGGTCGGTGGTGCGGTAGCCGCGCACCACCGAGCGGATCTCCCGCCGCGACTCCTGCGCGCTGCGCTGCGCCCCCACCGTACGGCCGCTTCCGTGGAGCGGTCGTGGTCGCACTCCGGCCAGCCGCCATGGCACCCTCGCGCATGCGTACGTGGATCAACACGCTCGCTCAGGCCTCGTGGTGCTCCTCCGACAGGCCCGGCCAGTCCTCGGGGCCGCCACCCTGCCACTCGATGAGGTCCGCCCCCTCGACGTCGGTGACGTAGAGGTCGGCGAGCCGCAGGATCTCGCCCACGTCGTCGATGTGCGAGGCGACGCCCAGCGTCTCGTCGCCGGAGGTGACCCGGCGCGAGCCGTCCAACGCCGGGGAATGCACCACGATGTGCGGATGCTCCGCGGGATCTGCCATGTCTCCAGGCTGCTGCCCGCCAGGCGGATCCGCACCCCGGACGGGACCGGGGGATCGGAGTCGGGGCCGTGGCCGTGGCAGGTGCGACGGCACCGGGCGCTGTTCCCCTCCGGTCGAAGGAGAAGCGCCGGCGGCCTTCACCACCGCACTGGCTCGCCCGCTGCCGCGGCGCCCTTGCCCTGCCCGCGGAGCCCGTGCGGTCACCCTCGTCCCGGGCCGCACGCAGCCCACCGCGGGCTCCGCGTACGGCGCCGGCCCCCGTCAAGGGCCGTACGCGAGCCTGTTCTGGTTCTGGGGGCCGGGGTGGTGCCGGTGCCTCGGGCGGGACAGGATGGATGCCGGCGCCGGCGCCCCCGGAGGTCTCGGCGTACTCAGACCCGGGTGCCGGACAGGCGCTCCACCGCGCGCAGCAGCGCGGAGTGGTCCAGTCCGCCGTCGCCCTGCGCGCGCAGGCTTGCGACGAGTTGCGCGACCACGGCGCCGACGGGCAGGGCCGCGCCGACGGTGCGGGCGGCATCGGTGACGATGCCCATCGGATAGCTAGCGAGGGGACCCGCGCCTTTAGGCGTGGGGGGGAATCGCTTCTCAGGACTGCTCTGACCTCAACTGTGCTCACGGATCCGCACTGTTCACCTCGGCTAGATGTATGCCACGTGTATAGTGATCACGTGACTGTGACGCGGAAGGTCCGCCGGTACTCCGGCGGCGTGTACGACTTGGGCTTGCACGTGGTGTGGTGCCCGAAGTACCGCCGCCGGGTTCTCGGTGGCCAGGTCGCGGTCCGGCTGCGTGAGCTGATCGAGCAGAAGGCGGCCGAGAAGGGCTGGGAGATCATCGCCCTCGAGGTGATGCCCGATCACGTGCACCTGTTCGTCAAGCACGAGCCGAAAGCCTCGGCGTCGTACGTGGCGAACCAGTTCAAGGGCTTCACCTCCCGCGTGCTGCGGGAGGAGTTCCCGCACCTCAAGAGCCGGATGCCCACGCTGTGGTCGTCGTCGTTCTTCGTAGCCTCGGTCGGCACGGTCAGTGCCGACACGGTGGAGAAGTACATCAACACCCAGTGGGAACGCCCCTGGACGAAGAAGCAGAAGCAGAAGCAGAAGGAGGAGGAGGAGGCCGGCCGTGCACCGGGCGTATAAGTTCCTCCTTCGCCCCACCGTCCGCCAGGCCCGGGCTCTCGGCGAGATGCTGCGGGATCACTGCTCCCTCTACAACGGCGCCTTGCAGGAACGCCGTGACGCCTATCGGCACCTCTCCAGGACGAGCATCAAGTACGGGCAGCAGTCCGCCCAGCTCAAGGAGATCCGGGCGCTCGACCCTGAGCGGCAAGGACGCTGGTCGTTCTCGTCGCAGCAGGCCACCTTGCGCCGCCTGGACAAGGCGATGCAGGCGTTCTTCCGCCGGGTCAAGGCAGGAGAGAAGCCCGGATACCCCCGGTTCCGAGGCGTGAACTGGTTCGACACCGTGGACTTTCCCAGGGACGGGGACGGCTGCCGGTGGGACTCCACCCCGCACGATCCCGTCACCCGAGTCCGCTTCCAGGGCGTGGGGCACGTCCGGGTCCACCAGCACCGGCCCGTCAAGGGCCGCGTCAAGACCGTCAGCGTCAAGCGCGAAGGACGGCAGTGGTACGTGATCCTCGCCTGTGATGAGGTTTTGGCCGAGCCGCTGCCCGCCACCGGCGCCGTGACCGGCATCGACATGGGCATAGCCCACTTCCTCACCACCTCCGAGGGTGAGCACATCACCAACCCACGGCACGGCAAGCGCAACACCGAGGCCCTCGCCGAAGCCCAGTGCGCCCTCAAGGCGTTCCCGCGCCGCAAGCGGGAGAACCGGTCGGCGAAGCACCGCCGGGCCGTGGAGAAGGTCACCAAGCTGCACCGCAAGGTCCGGCGCCAGCGCACCGACCACGCACACAAGACCGCGCTCGCGATGGTCCGTACCTACGACGTGATCGCGCACGAGCGCCTGAGCATCGCGAACATGGTCCGCGCACCCAAGCCGAAGCCCGACCCCGAGCAGCCCGGCAGCTTCCTGCCGAACGGCGCTGCTGCGAAGGCCGGGCTGAACAAGAGCATCCACGATGCGGGTTGGGGGGTGTTCCTGGACATCCTCACGCACAAGGCTGAAAGCGCCGGTCGTGTACTGATCCCCGTGGACCCCCGCAACACCTCCCGCACCTGCCCCGCCTGTGGGCACGTGTCCGGGGAGAACCGCACCACCCAAGAGAAGTTCGAGTGCACCCGGTGCGGGCACACCGCCAACGCCGATCAGGTCGGCGCACTCAACGTCGCTATCAGGGCCGGGCTGGTCCTTCCCGACGTGGCCTAGCCACCGACAGGAGAAGCCCCCCGGATTTATCCGGGGGGAGGAGTCACGTCCTTGTGATGCAGGTCGATCCGGAAGCCGGGCTCGAAGTTCCGGCCGAGGAAGTTGTCCTTCTTGCGGGTCAGTACGGTCGAGCCCGCGAGGCCGCCGTTCAGGACGTCCAGCGCGGCCGCCAGGTTCACGCCGGACTTCTCGAGGAAGACCACGGCCTCGGCGCACGCCTGGATGTTGACGGCGACGATCAGCTGGTTGGCGACCTTCACGGTCTGCCCGGAGCCGTGCGGGCCGCACCGGACGACGGTCCTGCCGAGCACCTCGAACAGCGGTTTCGCGGTGTCGAAGTCGGCCTGCTCACCGCCGACCATGATGGACAGCACCGCCTCGACGGCGCCCGCCTCACCGCCGGACACCGGGGCGTCGAGCACACGGATGCCCTTGTCCTTCGCAGCGGCGGCCAGGTCGACGGACGTCTGCGGGGTGATCGAGGACATGTCGATCAGCAGGGCGCCGGGCCGCGCGTTCCCGAGGATGCCGTCGGGCCCGTACGCGATGGCCTCGACCTGCGAGGACGCGGGCACCATCGTGATGATCACGTCCGCGTCCCGGACCGCCTCGGCGACGGAGGGGGCCGCAGTGCCACCGGCGGCGGCCAGCCGGTCCAGCTTCTCCCGCTCCAGGGTGTGGCCGGTGACGTCTTAGCCCGCCTTGATCAGGTTCTCGGACATGGGGGAGCCCATGATGCCGAGGCCGATCCAGGCGATCCTGGGAAGGGTGTCGGGGGTGTCGCTCATGGTGGGAGTGCCTCTCTGTACAAGTCTGTACGAGGATGATCAGCGGGCGGCGCGGGCCGCACGGGCCTCGCGGGGCAGCCAGTCGAAGGCCTCCGCGCTCGGCCGGTCGCCGGGCTTGTACTCCAGGCCGACCCAGCCCGCGTAACCGGCCTTGCGCAGGCGGCCGAGGAGATCCGCCAGCGGGAGCGCGCCCGTGCCGGGGGCGCCGCGGCCGGGGCTGTCGGCGATCTGCACATGGCCGGTCCTCGCGGCGTACCGCTCGATCACCGCCGGCAGGTCCTCGCCGTTCATGGCCAGGTGGTAGAGGTCCATCAGGAACCGGGCGTTGCCCAGCCCCGTGGCCGCGTTCACCCGGTCGACGACCTCCACCGCAGCCGGCGCCGACACCAGCGGGTACAGCGGCGACTCGGTCCGGTTCAACGCCTCGACCAGCAGAATCGCGCCGATCCGGTCAGCCGCGCGGGCGGCGAGGGCGAGGTTCTCCAGGGCGAGCGCGTCCTGCTCGGCCGGGTCCACGCCGTCGACACGGTTGCCGTACAGCGCGTTGAGGGCCGTACAGCCGAGGGACTCGGCGAAGCCCGCGGCCACCTCGACATGAGCACGGAACCGCTCCGACTCCTCACCCGGCAGCGACAGAGCGCCGCGGTCGGGGCCCGGGAGCTGTCCGGCGTAGAAGTTCAGGCCCGTGAGGCGGACGCCGGCGTCCTCGATCGCCTTGCTCAGCCCGTCGAGCTCGGACCGCGCCGGTGCCGGCGAGTCGGCCCAGGGCCACCACAGCTCGACCGCGGTGAAGCCGGCCGCGGCGGCTGCCGCGGGGCGCTCCAGGAGAGGGAGTTCGGTGAAGAGGATCGACAGGTTGACGTTGAAGCGCTGGTCTGCGGCTGTACTCCACTCGACACCTGGCATCGGGGCCGCGCTCCCTTCACTTCCGTTTACTTCCGTGGAGGTATTCCGTATGGAGAAATCTTTTTTCTGCTTCATGGAAGACTGTCCGTGGATCTCGGTGGCTGTCAAGGGGGCCCCTCGCCCGGGGGGCCGCCGTGGCCACGCCCCCGTCCCGCTGCCCGCCCCCGCAACAGCTTCGGAGAAAGACAGCGAAGACGAGCGAGAACCGCGACCTGTTCCACCCGGCCGTGCCCACGGGTGCATACGACGACCTGCCCGCCCGGGTCCCTCCGCGAGCACGCCTGCAACGCCCGTGGGAGGAGGGCGACGGACCGCTGCCGGCTCCGTTATCAGCCACGGCGCCCCACCGGCCTGGACGACTCCGCCGGCTGGACAATCTGTTCACCTGGGCCCGGAGCATGTCCAAGCCGCGCGCCGTCGTCGTCCCCGCGAACGGGGAGGATGCCCCCGCCCGCCACGTCGGGCGTCAGGTACGGCGACTCCATACGCTCCGTCCAGGTGGCCTGACCGCACCGACTGCCACGGGAGAGGCCCACTCCTCCCGCTTCTACGAACAGAGCCGGGGTCCAGCCCATGTCCTGGGAGCCGGCTGAAGCAGGACCCGGCGTTTCGCACCGCCGTGCAGTGGGCCGCCGCGCCGGCGGCAGCCCATGGGCCCAGTCCGACGGCGGAGCCACTCCTGCCGTGGTGCTGGTCGTGATGGTCGCGTCCCTCACGGCGCCGACTGGCCGACGACGACTTCCCTCGCGAGGTGGCCACGTACGAGATGCTGTGGGAGAGCCCGGAGCAACGGTCAGGTCGGCGTCCGTTCCCGCCCACCGGCCGCCTCAGCTCCGCCCGTCCTCACGTATGAGCCCTTCGGTGAGCCGGGCCGGCACCGTATTCCGGTCGCCGTCCCGGTCGAGTTCGCGACGCATTCGGCGGGCGGTCAGGCCGTGGGGGTCCTCGACGGGGAAGCAGGGACGGGACGGCAGTGGTGCCACGGTCGTCCGGCCAGTGACTGCGGGATCACCGAGCGAACCTCAGCGGCCGGCCGCGGTTTCCCCGCCGCCCACAGCGCAGCCAGTACGCCTGCCTCCCACTCTCCCGCGGGCCGACGCTCACCGTCACCCTCCGTCATGACCCCCCTCTCCTCGTCAGGCTGTGCGCAGAACGGCCCTGGCTCACATCCGGTGGTGACGGATCGTGAGTATTGGGCATCCCTGCCTTGCAGAGAGTGCGGCCGGTGCTCCGACCTCGACCCTTTGAAGCGGATGGCAGCGCATCGGGGTCGCTGAGCTTGTCGCGCCGGACTCTCACGGACAGACGCCGGGCCGATCGGTCGGCCCCGGAGAACGACCGCTGTGGTGCGCGGACCTGCGGATTCATGATCGATGACCTATTCGTCGCCGCCGTGACTTCCCGCCACCACCGGATGTGAGCCAGGGCCCGCAGAACAGCAGAAGCGATTCCGCCATCGGGAGCAGGCCCCGCCGCCCTCCGCACCCATGATCGGGGGAGGCCCTCGCGGAGAGAATGCGCGTCGCTTACGCCGACTGCGCGTCGGCAGGGCCGGTGCCGGCGCGGCCGGTCTACGATCGCGCTGTGCCGAGGGTGACCGAAATGCTGAAGCGCCTGGTCATCGGGCGGGCCATGCGCAGTGAGGAGTTGAGCGAGACGCTGCTGCCCAAGCGGCTCGCTCTGCCGATCTTCGCGTCCGACCCGTTGTCCTCCGTGGCCTATGCCACGCAGGAGATCCTGCTGGTCCTCACCCTCGGTGGGCTGGCCTATCTGCACTTCACGCCGTGGATCGGGGCCGCGGTCGTCGCGCTGATGACGGTGGTGGTGCTCTCCTACCGCCAGGTCATCAACGCCTATCCGAGCGGAGGCGGCTCATACACGGTCGTCTCGACCAATCTCGGCCCCTCGGCGGGTCTGGTGGTAGGGGCCTCGCTGCTGGTCGACTACGTGATGACCGTCGCGGTCTCGGTCGCCTCCGGAGTGGACAACATCATCTCGGCGCTGCCGTCGCTGGCCGACTACCGCGTCCTGATGGCGCTGGGCTTCGTGGCCCTGCTGACGGCGATGAACCTGCGGGGCGTGCGCGAGTCCGGCCGGTTGTTCGCCTCCCCCACGTACCTGTTCATCGGCGGAGTGCTGATCATGGTCGGCACGGGGCTGCTCCGCTATGTGCTGGGCGACGCCCCCGTCGCCGAGAGCGCCCGCTACGGCATCACCCCCACCCCCGGCGACACGGACCTGGCGGGGCTGGCTCTGGTCATGCTGGTGCTGCGCGCGTTCTCCAGCGGCTGCACGGCGCTGACGGGCGTGGAGGCGATCTCCAACGGCGTGCCGGCCTTCCGCAAGCCCAAGCCGAAGAACGCCGCGAGCACCCTGGCCGCCATGGGCATCATCGCCGTCGTCATGTTCGTCGGCGTCACCGCCCTCGCGATCGTCGCCAAGGTGCACATCACCGACGACTCCTGCCGGCTCACCGGACTGGCCGACTGCGGCGCGTACACCCAGCGCACCGTCATCGCGCAGCTCGCCGCCGCTGTCTTCGGCGGGAACAACAGCTTCGGGTTCTACTACATCCAGACGGCCACGGCCCTGATCCTGATCCTCGCCGCGAACACCGCCTTCAACGGCTTCCCGCTGCTCTCCTCGATTCTCGCCCAGCACCGCTACCTTCCCCACCAGCTGCACAGCCGCGGCGACCGGCTCGTCTTCTCCAACGGCATCCTCGCCCTGGCCGTCGTCGCCGGACTCCTGCTCTACGGGTTCAAGGCGAACGTCACCAGTCTGATCCACCTCTACATCCTAGGTGTCTTCACCTCCTTCACCCTCTCCCAGACCGGCATGATCCGGCACTGGAACCGCGCACTGCGCACCGAGACCGACCCCGCGTCGCGCCGCCGCCACCAACTGGCCCGCGTCATCAACACCACCGGCGCCGCCGTCACCGGCCTGGTCCTGGTGATCGTGCTGGCCACCAAATTCACCCAGGGTGCCTGGCTGGCCGTCCTCGCGGGGGTCCTGCTGTGGCTGATGATGCGCGGCATCCGCCGTCAGTACGACCGGACCGCCGCGGAACTCGCGGTGACCGACCCGCGCCAGGAGAGCACGCCGCCGTCCCGGGTCTTGGCGATCGTGCTCGTCTCCACCCTCCACAAGCCGACGCTGCGAGCCCTTGCCTACGCTCGCGCCTTCCGGCCCGACAGTCTGGAAGCGGTCACCGTCGCGGTCGACCAGGAGTCACTGGCCGCCCTGCGCAAGCAGTGGGACGACTTCGACATCCAGGTGCCGTTGAAGGTCCTCCGGTCTCCCTACCGCGAGATCACCAGACCGGCGGTGGAGTACGTACGCTCCATCCGCCGCGCCGGCTCCCACGACGTCGTCGCCGTCTTCATCCCCGAATACGTCGTCGGCTACTGGTGGGAGAACTTCCTCCACAACCAGTCCGCCCTCTGGCTCAAGAGCCGTCTGCTCTTCACCCCCGGCGTCACCGTGACCAGTGTCCCCTGGCAGCTGTCCTCCGCCGCCCACGTCAAGCGACCGATCGCCCGCGCCCCCGGTTCCGTCCGCCGCGGCGAGCCCCCCAACACGATCCGACACACCACTGCCCACCCCCCACCGGCCCCACCGGACGCCCCCGGCCCGCACTGACCACACGAGCGAAGCGACCGTCCCCCTGCTCCGCCCTGCGACGGCACTGGATACCCCGCCTCGATTCAGCGCCGGCCCGCGTCGAACCCGCCCTGGAGCAGGCCGAGCACGAGGACGCGGTGAGGCGCCGCTGGGCAGCTCGTACCCGGGAGGGCGGCAGAGGGGGCGGTGAGTGAGAAGGGCCGCGACGGCCGAGCCCGGCTCGCACGGTCGTCCCCGTTTCCCCACAATGGGGCTGTAACCGAGGCAACCCGGCAGGGTGCCGTATCCGAGCAGTCGGACCGCCGACCGGAACGGAGACCGGAACGGAGAAGCGACATGCACCACCGCACGGTCGCAGAACTCATGACCCGGAACGTGGTCCGGGCACCGCGTGACATGCCGTTCAAGGAAATCGTCAGACTGCTGGAGGACAACGACATCACCGCCGTACCGGTGGTGGACGAACTGGACCGGCCCATGGGCGTGGTGTCCGAGGCCGATCTGCTGCGCAAGTCCTCCGCCCAGCCCGACCCGTTCGGACGGACGCCGATCCCGCACCTCGAGGCGTGGGACCGGGCCAAGGCCGAGGGCACCCGTGCCGAGGAACTCATGTCGGCCCCTGCCGTGTGCGCGCGTCCCGAATGGACCATGGTCGAGGCGGCCCGCCTCATGGCGGCGCAGAACGTCAAGCGACTGCCCGTGGTGGACGAGACCGACCGGCTTCAGGGCATCGTCAGCCGGAGCGACCTGCTCCGGATCTTCCTGCGCCGCGACGACGCCATCCACGACGAGATCACCGGAGACGTTCTGCAGCGGACGCTGGGTCCTGCCGCGGAGCGGGTCACAGTCGAGGTGCACGAGGGGAAGGTGACCCTCGACGGGTCCGTCGAGGTCAAGATGATGATCCCCGTCATCGAGCGGCTGTGCCGGAGTGTCGACGGCGTGGTCTCGGTCTCCGAGCACATCGCGTACCGCACGGACGACCCTCGACGCTTCCCCACCGGCGCATAGCCGGCGCCCCGCCCGTGGACCACGTGTCGGCGTGCCGACCGGTCCGGGGGCGGAGCCCCGCCCGTTCCCGCCGGTTCAGTGGAGGATCTTCTCCTTGGCCCGCTGGAACTCGGCGTCGGTGATGTCGCCCCTGGACCGTATCTCGGAGAGTTTGGCGAGTTGCTCCGCCTCGTTCCCGCGCCCCGCGCCGCTGCCCGCCGTCTCACGGATGTAGTCGTCGAACGCCTGCTGCCGGGCCCGGGCGTGTCGCACCTCGCGGCCCCCCATGCCCTTGCCGCGGGCCAGGACGTAGACGAACACGCCGAGGAAGGGCAGCACGACCACGAAGACGAGCCATCCCGTCTTGGCCGCCCCGCCGAGCGTGTCGTCCCGGAAGATGTCTCCGATGATCCGGAAGAGCAGGATGATCCACAGGACCCACAGGAAGATCCACATGGCCGTCCAGAATGCTCCGAGGACCGGGTAGTCGTAGGACAGATTCATGTCACCGCTCCTTCTTCCTCGCTTCCGCCGGGCAGCAGGGGCAGCCCGAAGGCCTCACCGATACCGCGGGCGGCGGTCACCACACGGGCGCTGCCGACGATGGGGGCGATGGCCACGAGGGTGCCCCGGATTCTCTCCGGTGGCACGCCGATGTCATCGGCGGCGCCGACGTTGAGCAGGTACGACGCGGGAGAGGCGCCCATGGCCACCAGCGCCGCGACGCGGGTCAGCAGATACGTCTCCGGGTCCAGACCGGATCGTTCGAACGCGTCGAGCGTCATCTGGACAAGAGTGTCGAACACGGGGGCTTCCGCCTCGCCGGGCGTCGTGCCGGCTCCCTCCGCCCCGATCGTTTCCCCGGCCATCCCCGGGCTCCTTTCCGCCGGTCCACCGTCCGTGGGTGTCCTGCCGTTCAGTCGGTCGTCAACCAGCCCCCGTACCAGCCCGGTCCGGCTGCGCCCCGTGGCTCCGCCGGGTGTGCGAGCGGCCGGGTGTGCGAGCGGCGGGCCGGTGGGTGGTCCGCGCACCAGCGCGGCCGGCGGGAAGAGGCCGTCGGGGGCCCGGGTGACCGGTCGTCCGACCGTTCGCGGGGTGGGGCCGCTTCTGCCCGTTCCCCCGGGGCCGGCGAACCCCGTTCAAGACACGCGTCACGCAGGTCGGGGGCGATTCTCTCCCCGGAAGGGCTTGGTCATGGCAGTCTCCTCGCTGACTCGGGCTCTGCCCCGGTCGCCCTTCCACCATGGGCACGGGCGGCTCGCCCCGCCTCACCCGCCACGGGTGACAGAGCCCTGCCACGTCACCCGGGCCCGGGGCGTTCGACGTCAGCGAACGGTGACGCGCCGCCGTCGGCCGGCCTCGGGGACGGGGACCCCCTCGTGCAGTTCCCGGCCCGTGGCCGTGGTTTCCTCATGCCAGCGGCCGTACCGGTCGGCGAGGACGACCGCCGACACGCCGTGCAGGAGGACGCTCAGGCCGACGGTGACCGCGACCACCCTGCCCAGCAGCCCGATCCCGTGGACGTGCTCCTCCAGGACGAGCAGACCCAGCACGATGGACGCCAGACCCCGTGGCCCGAACCACCCGATGTACGCCACCGTGGGCAGCCGTAGTCCGCTGCCGACGAGCGCGACGGCCACCGGCAGCATCCGTACGACGGTCAGACTGAGCACCGCGTAGCCGACGACCGGCCAGCTCAGCCGCTCAAGCGTCGGACCGAGCAGCACCGCGCCGAAGACGAGCAGGCTGACCGAGGCCAGGAGCCCGCCGAGGTGTTCGGTGAAGTCGGCGGCGCGATCGGGGCCCTCCCCCCGGCCCTCCGCCGGCCCGGTGGCCCCGTACCGGCGCAGGGCGGATCCGAAGGAGAAGCCGGCGACCCAGGCGGCGATGAAGCCGCTCCCGTTCGTGGCGACGCCCAGCGCGTACGACGCCATGGCGACGGCCGGGACGAAGAGCTGCTCCCACTCCCGCGAGATCCACCCCCGTGCCTGCGCCGACCGCAGCAGCCGGCCGCATCCGGCGCCGACCAGGAGGCCCAGCACCGTGCTCAGTACGAGTGCCCGCCAGAACACGCCCGCCACCCCCTCCTGGGCGGCGGACGTCCCCGGAATACCGGCCAGGAAGAGAAGGAAGAACGGCAGCACCATGCCGTCGTTCAGGCCGCTCTCCACGTTGAGCCCCTGGCGTACGAGCGCCGGGACCCGTGGACTGGTCATGGCCGTTTTGCCGAGGGCCGCGTCCGTCGGCGCGAGGACGGCGCCGACCAGTGCGAGCTCCCAGACGGTCAGTCCGGGCAGCAGGGGCCAGGCCAGCAGCCAGCCGGCCGCGATGCTCAACGGCAGTCCGATGCCGAGCAACCGGCCGGGCAGGAAGCCGCCGGACCGCAGGTCCCGTGGACGCACGATCATGGCGTCGGTGAACAGGACCAGGGCGAGGGCGGCTTCGAGCAGGGTGAGGATCTGCCCCACGTCGTGCTTCAGATCGATGACATCCCACACGGCGGGCCCCAGGAGTACCCCGCAGCCGACGAACACCATCGCCGACGACACCGGTGTCGACGCAAGCCGCCGTGAGCACAGTGCGTACGCGGCGGTGACGCCCGCCAGCGCCACACCCGTCCAGGCATCGCTGTTCATGCGCGGCCCTTTCGTCCCTGGGTTCCCAGAGCACCAGCGATCCGCCTCGCGAACCTCACCCGTCACGGGTGATCACCCCGGGCGGACCGCCTCACATGCTCGGAGGCGCAGCACCGGCCGCTGCGGCTCAGGAGGAAGTGAGGAAGCAAACATGACAACGACCACCCACCGCCGCTCGCAGGCAGGCGAGGAGACCGCGGGCGGGCTGGTGACGTTCGCCGGTATCCTGCTGTTCATCGCCGGTCTCCTGGATCTGCTCGGGGCATCATGGCGATCGCCCGGAACGACGTCTACATCTCCGCCCCCAGCCACCTCTTCAAGTCCGACCTGACCCGCTGGGGCTGGATCCAGCTGATCCTCGGCGTGATCGCCACGGGTGTGAGCGTCGGCCTCTTCTCGCGCGCCCGGTGGGCCCGGGTCGTCGGGGCCGGCATCGCGGGACTGCTGCTCATCGCCGACTTCCTGGTCGATCCCGTACCACCCCCCGGGGTCACTCACCCTGATCGCGCTGTACGCCCTCGTCATCCGGGCCCTGTGCGTCGTGCGGGAGTAAGGGCGCGGGGCCCGGCGCGCCGCCCACGGCGAGGGCGTGAGGACGTGCTCGTCGCGCTGCTCGCAGGAGCACAACGGGGACCTGCACTCCTGCGACCACTTCGTCGAGCCGGAACACCTGCTCGGCAACATCGTCGACCACGTTCCCTGCCCCGTCCTGCCGGTGTGGCCTGCCGCGCGTCAGTCGCGTCCCGCCAGGTGGGGTAAGCGGCCCTGTGCTTCGCCCTCCGGTATCCGGCTAGCGATGACCCCTCCGTCGGAAGCGGCGCGCGAAGTGGCTCGATGAGGCGCCGTGAGGGCCCCAGCCGTTCGAAGCACCCACCATGACCTGCGCGTTCCGGTCCGTTGATCGGCTCCACCACCCGGCGGGACGCCACCCGCGCGTCCGGCAAGGGTGGGCTCACGGTGCGGCGGACGGTGAACGACCCGTCGTCGGCCGCCACCTTCCGGGCCGCCGGCCGGTGGCGGCCGCCGGGGACCATCAGGTCGGCGGGCCGGGACTCCTGCCCTTCGAGCGTTTCATGCGGGGGATTCCCGCTCATGAGAGGCGGACGGAGCGGCTGTCGGCAGGCTGAGAACCATGGTGACGCCGCCGCCGGGCGTCTCCCCGGGGACGAGGGTCCCGCCCATCTCCTCGGCCAGCCCGCGGGCGAGGGTGAGGCCGAGCTCGGCTCCCGCGTGGCTCTCCTCGGCGTCCAGGCGCTGGAAGGGGCGCAGGGTCCGTTCGTGGTGGGGCGGGTAGCCCCCCAAGCCATGGTCGATCACCCGGATCTCGACGCGGTCGGCGTGCGAGCCGGCGGTCAGCAGCACCCGCTCCCCGGTCGGACTGTGGTGGCGGGCATTGGTGACCAGGTTGACCAGGATGCGTTCCACGAACGCGGGATCGGCGAGGAGTTCGGGGATGCCGTCGGGGATCCGGATGTCGACATGGTGGTCCGAGGGGCCGAGGCTCTCCAGCGCCCGCGGCACGATGTCCTCGACGGCCAGCGGCTGGGGGGCGGTGCCGAGCGTGCCCGCCTGGAGCCGGCTCACGTCGAGGAGGTTGCCGAGCAGGTGGTCGAGGCGTGCCAGGGAGCCGGTGGCGGTGGCGGTGAGCCGCGCGCGATCGGCCCCGGTCCGCGCACCGTCGGGCTCGGCCAGGCGGTTGACGGCGTCCTTGGCGGCGGCCAGCGGTGTGCGCAGGTCGTGGCTGATGGCGTGCAGCACGGCGGTACGGGCGCGGTCGGCCTCGGCGATCGGGCGCGCCTTTTCGGCCTGTTCCTCCAGACGCTGCTGGCGCAGGGCGACGGCGGCCTGGGCCGCGTACGCCTCCAGTACCCGCCGGGCCGCCGCGGGGAGGGGATGGCCGCGCAGGACCAGCGACAGTCCGTCGCCGACCGGGATGTCGGCATCGCCTTCGTCGGGGGTGGCACACGGCTCGTCGCCCACGCCGGCGGCGATCTGCCATCTGCCGGGGTCGCGTTGGCGGTCGGGGGTCAGGGAGGTGCCGGGTCTGTGTTCGAGCAGGGTGACCGATGTCAGGCCGTACGTCTGGCGGAGTCGTTCCAACAGTGTGTCGAGGGCGCGCTCGCCGCGCAGCACGCTGCCGGCCAGCGTGGACAGAGCCTCGGCGTCGGCGGTGGCGCGGGCGGCGTCGTGGGTGCGGCGGGCGGCGATGTCGACCACCGTGCTGACCGCCACGGCCGCCAGGACGAACGCCACCAGGGCGCCGAGGTGGTCGGCGTCGGCCACGGCGAAGGTGTGGACGGGCGGTGTGAAGTAGTAGTTGAGCAGCAGGAAGCCCGCCATGGCCGCGGCGAGCGCCGGATACAGACCGCCCACCAGCGCCACGCCGATGACAGCGATGAGGAAGGCGAGGAGGTCGCTGGGCATCGACAGACGACCGCGCAGAGCGGCGAGAGTCGGCGTGAGCAGGGGCAGGATCGTGGCGGCGAGGAGGAAGCCGGCCAGGCGGCGGCGCCGCGTCAGCCCTTCGCGGGTCGCGGCGCGCCGTCCCCGTCCGATCTCCTCATGCGTGACCAGGTGGACGTCGATCGTTCCGGATCGCGCGACCGTGGTCACTCCGACGCCGCGCGAGAACAGTTGTCCGACAAGCCCGCGACGTGAGGCGCCGAGGACCAGCTGGGTGGCGTTGACACCGCGGGCGAAGTCCAGCAGCGCCGTGGGGATGTCGTCGCCCATCACCTGGTGGTATGTACCGCCGAGGCTCTCCACGAGAGCCCGCTGGCGGGCCAGGTTCGCCGGTGCGTCGGCGTCGGCCGGCCCGTCGCTGCTGGTCACGTGGACGGCGAGCAGGTCGGCGCCGCGTGTGCGCTCGGCGATCCGGGAGGCCCGGCGGACGAGGGTGTCGCCCTCGGGGCCGCCGGTGAGGGCGACGACGACGCGTTCGCGCGCCTCCCAGGTTCCGGCGATGCCGTGGTCGGCGCGGTAGCGCTCCAGTTGGTCGTCGACCTTGTCGGCCAGCCACAGCAGCGCGAGCTCACGCAGCGCGGTCAGGTTGCCGGCTCGGAAGTAGTGGGTGAGCGCGGCGTCGACCTTCTCCGGCGGGTAGATGTTGCCGTGGGCCATGCGGCGACGCAGGGCCTCGGGGGTGATGTCGACCAGTTCGACCTGTTCGGCCCAGCGCACGACCTCGTCGGGGATGGTTTCGCGCTGGGGAACCCCGGTGATCTGCCGGACCACGTCGTTGACGGACTCCAGGTGCTGGACGTTGACCGTGGAGACCACGGTGATGCCTGCCTCCAGCACCCGCTCCACGTCCTGCCAGCGCTTGTCTTCGGCCGAGCCGGGCACGTTGGTGTGGGCCAGTTCGTCGATCAGTGCCACCTGCGGGTGGCGGGCGATCACCGCGTCGGTGTCGAGCTCGGTGAATGTCGCGCCCCGGTAGTGCATCGTCTTGCGCGGGACGATCTCCAGTCCTTCGAGCAGCGCCTCGGTCCTGGGGCGCCCGTAGGTCTCCACGTAGCCGACGACCACGTCGGTGCCGCGCTCGGCCCGCCGCTGTCCCTCGGCGAGCATGGCGTACGTCTTGCCGACACCGGGGGCGGCGCCGAGGTAGACGCGCAGCTGCCCGCGCTCCATAGCCGGTCCTCCCTCCGCTGGTGCGAGGCCCGTCCCTGACCCCAGTGTCCGCCCCCGGCGGCGCGGCATGCTCAGCGCTGCTCAGGTGGCGTGCCGCGGTCAGGACGTGCCGCCTTGGGGCAGTGTGGCGAGTGCGTGGTTGAGCTCGACGACATTGACGCGTTCCTGGCCGAGGAAGCCCAGGACGCGGCCTTGGACGTGGTCGTCCACCAGCCTGCGGACGGCGGCCGGGTCCATGCCCCGGGCCCTGGCCACGCGGGCGGTCTGGAGGCGCGCGTACGCCGTCGAGATGTGCGGGTCCAGTCCCGAGCCGCTGGCGGTCACCGCATCGGGCGGCACCGATGCCGGGTCCACGTGGTTGAAGCGGGCGATGTCCCTGCGGCGCTGGTGGATCGTGTCGATGAGCCGCCTGTCGTGGGGGCCGAGGTTGGACGCCCCGGAGGCCAGCGGGTTGTAGCCGCCCGACGAGGGGCGCGGTTGGAACCAGCGGGGGTCGGGGCGCGGCTGTTCGTTTGGGCCGTCGGGGTTTGGCTGCGGCAGGTTGAACTCCTGGCCGATGAGGCTGGAGCCGACGGCCTTCCCGTTCTGCTTGATCCGGGAGCCGTCGGCCTGGTCCCCGAAGAGCGCCTGGGCGACTCCGGTCACGGCGAGGGGATAGATCAGCCCGGTGATGGCGGTGAAGACCAGCAGCATGCGCAGCGCCGAGAGGAGGACGCGGGTCCGGATCGGCAGGAAATCGGTCATCGGGAGGTCGCCTTCCCTCGGTTGTCAGTGCAGCCCGGGGATGAGCTGGACGATGAGGTCGATCAGCTTGATCCCGATGAACGGCAGGACCAGACCGCCGAAGCCGTACAGGGAGATGTTGCGGCTGAGCAGCGTTGCCGCCGATGAGGGGCGGTAGCGCACGCCGCGCAGCGCGAGCGGGATCAGCGCGATGATGATCAGCGCGTTGAAGACGATGGCGGAGGTGATGGCGGATTCCGGGCTGTGCAGGCCCATGACGTTGAGCTTGCCCAGGCCCTCGAATTCCGCCGCGAACATCGCCGGGAGGATCGCGAAGTACTTGGCGACGTCGTTGGCGATGGAGAAGGTGGTGAGCGCGCCGCGGGTGATGAGCAGCTGCTTGCCGATCTCCACGATCTCGATCAGCTTGGTGGGATTGGAGTCCAGGTCCACCATGTTCCCGGCCTCCTTGGCGGCCGAGGTGCCGGTGTTCATCGCCACGCCGACGTCCGCCTGGGCGAGGGCCGGGGCGTCGTTGGTGCCGTCACCGGTCATCGCGACCAGCTTGCCGCCCGCCTGCTCCCGCTTGATCAGCGCCATCTTGTCCTCGGGAGTCGCCTCCGCGAGGAAGTCGTCCACCCCGGCCTCCCGGGCGATGGCCTGCGCGGTCTGCGGATTGTCACCGGTGATCATGACCGTCTTGATGCCCATGCGGCGCAGCTCCTCGAACCGCTCCCGCATGCCCTCCTTGACCACGTCCTTGAGGTGGACGACCCCGAGGACCCGGGCCGTGATGCGCCCGCGCTCGGTGACGGTCTCACCGACGACCAGCGGGGTGCCGCCGCCCGCGGCGACCGCGTCCACGATCGGGCCGACCTCGGCCGTCGGGTGGCCGCCGTTGTCCCGTACCCACTTCATCACGGCGGTCGCGGCGCCCTTGCGCAGCCGTCGGGTGCCGTCGCCGTCGCCGGCCAGGTCGACGCCGGACATCCGGGTCTGGGCGGTGAACGGCACGAACGCGGCGTGCGCCAGCTCCCCCTCGGCCCGTGCGCGCAGCTGGTGGCGTTCCTTGGCGAGGACGACGATGGAGCGGCCCTCCGGTGTCTCGTCGGCCAGCGAGGAGAGCTGCGCGGCATCGGCGAGCGCGACGGGCTCCGTACCACCGACCGGGATCAGCTCGGCGGCCTGCCGGTTGCCGAGGGTGACGGTGCCGGTCTTGTCCAGCAGCAGGGTGTTCACGTCGCCCGCGGCCTCGACGGCCCGGCCGCTCACGGCCAGGACGTTGCGCTGGATGAGCCGGTCCATACCCGCGATACCGATCGCCGACAGCAGTGCGCCGATGGTGGTCGGGATCAGCGCGACCACCAGAGCCGCCAGCACCACGACGGGCTGCTCGGCGTGTCCGTAGATCGCCAGCGGCTGGAGGGTGGCGACGGCCAGCAGGAAGACGATCGTCAGCGAGGCGAGGAGGATGTTCAGCGCGATCTCGTTGGGGGTCTTCTGCCGGGCAGCCCCCTCCACCAGGGCGATCATGCGATCGATGAAGGTCTCCCCGGGCCTGGAGGTGATGCGGACGACGATGCGGTCGGAGAGCACCTTGGTGCCGCCGGTGACCGCGGACCGGTCGCCGCCGGACTCGCGGATGACGGGCGCCGACTCCCCCGTGATCGCGGACTCGTCGACGCTCGCGATGCCCTCGACGATGTCGCCGTCGCCGGGGATGATCTGGCCGGCCTCGACGACCACATGGTGACCGACCGTCAGCTCGGCCGCGGGGACGGGCTGTTCTCGGGGGGATGGCTCGCCCGGCCGCCAGTCGGTGAGCTTGCGGGCGGTGGTGGCGGTCCTGGTCCTGCGCAGCGTCTCCGCCTGAGCCTTGCCGCGCCCCTCGGCCACCGCCTCCGCCAGGTTGGCGAAGACGACCGTCAGCCACAGCCAGCCCGCGATCAGCCAGGAGAAGACGGACGGGTCCGCGATCGCCAAGCCGGTGGTGAGGAGCGCTCCGGTCTCCACCACGAACATGACCGGGTTCCGGTACAGCGTCCGCGGATCGAGCTTGCGGCAGGCCACGGGCAGCGACCGCCACAGCAACGCGGGGTCGAGCAGCCCCGCCTGGGTCCGGTGCGTCGCGTGGGGGGCGGTGGAGGCCATCACATCAGCCCCTCCGCGATCGGGCCCAGGGAGAGCGCCGGGAAATAGGTGAGCCCGACGACGATCAGCACCACCCCGGCCAGCAGGACGACGAACTGCGGACGGTGGGTGGGCAAAGTGCCCGCCGTCACCGGTACCGGCTTCTGCCGCGCGAGCGAGCCCGCCAGTGCCAGGACGAACACCATGGGCAGGAACCTGCCCAGCAGCATGGCCAGGCCGAGGGCGGTGTTGTACCAGGTTCCGTCGACGGTAAGGCCGGCGAAGGCGGAGCCGTTGTTGTTGGCGGTGGAGCCGAAGGCGTAGAGCACCTCCGCGTAGCCGTGCTCGCCGGTGTTCAGCATCTTGGCGCGGGCGCCCCTGCTCGCCATGGCCGACGCCGTACCGATCAGCACGAGCGCGGGAGTGGTGAGGATGTACAGCGAGGCGAACGTCATCTCCCGCCTGCCGAGCTTCTTGCCCAGATACTCCGGCGTGCGGCCGACCATGAGCCCGGCCACGAAGACCGCGACGACGGCCAGGATCACGATCCCGTACAGCCCGGAGCCCACACCTCCGGGCGCGATCTCGCCGAGCAGCATGTTGAAGATCAGCAGGCCGCCGCCGCCCGGGGTGTAGGAGTCGTGGGAGGAGTTGACGGCCCCGCAGGAGGTCAGCGTGGTGGAGACGGCGAACAGCGCGGACGCCCAGATACCCAGGCGCTGCTCCTTGCCCTCCATCATCCCGCCGGCGGCGTCGCCGGCCGGGCTGCTGACGCTGTGCAGCTCGTTGGCGGTCACCACGGCGACCGAGGCGGCCCAGATGAGCCCCATCACGGCGAGGAGGGCATAGCCCTGGCGATGGTCGCCGACCATCCTGCCGAAGGTGCGCGGCAGGCTGACCGGGATCACCAGCAGCAGGTAGATCTCGATGAGGTTGGTGAACGCGTTGGGATTCTCGAACGGATGGGCGGAGTTGGCGTTGTAGAAGCCGCCGCCGTTGGTACCCAGCTCCTTGACGGCCTCCTGCGAGGCCACCGGGCCACCCGTCAACGCCTGCGCGTCCCCGGAGAGCGTGGTGATCTCCTGGACGCCGTGGAAGTTCTGGATGACGCCGCCTGCGACCAGGACGAGGGCGAAGACGAAGGAGAGCGGGAGCAGCACCCGCAGGACAACCCTGGTGAGATCCACCCAGAAGCTGCCGACCCGGTCGGTCTGTCTGCGGGTGAACCCGCGGATGAGCGCGGCGGCGACGGCGATCCCCATGGCGGCGGAGACGAAGTTCTGCACGGTCAGCCCCGCCATCTGCACCAGATGGCCCATGGTCGATTCGCCGTAATACCACTGCCAATCGGTGTTGGTGACGAAGGACACCGCGGTGTTGAACGAACCGTCCGGATCCACCGACGCCATCCCGGTCGACAGCGGCAGGTGGTTCTGGAGCCGCATGAAGCCGTACAGGAACAGGACGCTCACGGCGGCGAAGGCCAGCAGGCTGCGCAGATACGCGGGCCAGCTCTGGTCGGCGTCCCCGTCGACTCCACCGAGGCGGTAGACGGCCCGCTCGGCCCGCAGATGGCGGGGGGCGGTGAGGACGTGCGCCATGAAGTCGCCGAGCGGGCGGTACGAGGCGGCGAGGAACGCGAGGAGGAGCAGGACCTGGAGCCAGCCCGCAAGCGTCGTGCTCATCAGAACCTGTCCGGCCTGATCAAGGCGATCACCAGATAGACGATCAGCGCCGCGGCGACCACCAGGCCGACGATGTTCTCGGCGCTCACAGCCGCTCGACTCCGCCGGCGACGAGCAGGAGCACAGCGAAGGCGGCGATCGTGAGGCCGATGAAGGCGAGGTCGGTCATCTGGGGATTCACCTCAGGCACGGGCTGCTGAAAAGCGCGGAGAGCAATGAGCCATGAAGAAGTACCCGTGCGGGGCTGCCTCATCGCACCCCGTCGCCCATCTGGCCCTCGCTGAGGGCCTTCCGGCGGCGCGAACGGGTGACCGGCCGCCCGGTGCCCGCCGCCTCGAGCCAGGGGTGGCCCAGATCGCCGCAGACACCCGGGGCCGCCGGCGGCGCCCGGTCGAGGCGTAGCCGGAAGCAGTCCAGCCGCCGACCGGAGCACCCCTGGCTGCTGGCCGCCGGATGTTTCGGCATCACTCTCATGGCAGGCATCAGCTACCTGCCCGCTGCAGGCCCTGTTCAACACCGCTCCACTGGCCGCGGGTGACTGGGCCGTCCTCGCCGGGCTCGGCGTGCTGCTGCTGGTCGCCGAGGAAATCAGGAAGGCGTGGGTGCGCCGCCGCACGCCCGCAGACCCGAAAGGAGGGACGCGATGAGAGTGATCATCGCCGGCTGCGGACGGGCCGGGTCCCTGCTCGCCGCCCAACTCGCCGCCGAAGGCCATGACGTACGGATCGTGGACCGCGTGGCCAGGACGCGCAGGCTGCTGCCCGCCGGCTTCCCGGGCCGGTTCCACGTGGGCAACGTATACAGCCGCACGGTCCTCGAGGCCGCCGGGGTCGAGCACGCGGACGCGTTCGTCGCCGTCACCTCGGGCGACAACAGCAACATCGTCAGCGCGCGGACGGCCAAGGAGACCTACCGGGTGCCGATCGTCCTCGTCCTCGCCCACGTCTACGCCCCCGCAGCGCCGACATCTGCCGCGAACTCGGCATCCCCACCATCGCCGGCGTCCGCTGGCCGGCCCACGGTCCCCGCTCCGGGGACGCGGCTGCAGCCCGGCGACGAACTCCTCGTCGTCTCCCACGCCGCCACCGAGCAGGAGATCCACGCGGCCTTTCAGTAGACCGGAGACCGGGAACGGCGTTCCGGTTCCAGCTGTGCCCGGCTGCCGGTCAGGGTTGGATTTCGAGGATGTCCGGCACCGGGCGCCGCGGGGTGCTGGGGCCCTTGGGGCCGTATCCCAGGCGCAGCACGATCTGTATGTGCCCTGTCCCGGACACGGGGTCGCGCAGCGGCCAGCGCAGGTCGCTCCACTCGAGGGCCTGGGTGGCGAAGGAGCTGGACAGTCCCTCGACGGTGGCCAGCAGCAGGACCCGTTCCATGGCCTGGCCGGCGCGCAGCCAGTCCTCCGGGCGGTCGTGGGCGGTGCTGAGGACGGCCAGCTGGGGGTTCCGTTCGAACTCGGCGGTGCCGCGGCCGGGCACCGGCCTGTTGCCGGCGAAGTCGCGCATGGGCGCCCTGCCGCCGCGTTTGCGCGGCCCGAAGGCGTAGCCGGGCACTCCATCGGAGGCGGTGTTCACCGACGGAGCATCGATACGGGTCCACTCCGCCAAGTCCTGGCCGCTGCCCCGGTCCGTGAGATTGCGTGCCTCGGCCTCCTCCAGCAGTTCCAGCACCTGTTGAAGGTGCCAGGAGGACGGGAAGGTCAGCATCGCCCCCTCACCGCGGGCGGCGTCGGCCAGGGCCGTGCGCACCTCCTGCGGGATCTCCGTCTCCTCGAACGGGAAACGGCTGCTGTGCCGCTGGTGGATCGCCGGATACAGCGCCGCGAGATCGCTCTCACCGCTCCCGAGACCGGTCGGCTGTACGGAGGCGAGCAGCACCGGGTCGGTCGGGTCGGGCAGCAGCCGGGCTGCCGGGTGCCATCCCTCGTGGACCAGCGCGACCCGCAGATTCAGCAGGGCGGCGCCGCCGCCGAGGTGCAGGGCGCGATGGTCCGGGTCGGCGTGCGGCAGGACGCGGTCGAGATCCGCGCGCACATGGAAGGCGCGGCTGCCCCGGAAGTAGCGGAAGCGCCACGGCTGTGCGTTGTGCATGGACGGGGCGGCGGCTGCGTCGTACACGAGGGCCGTCACGCGATCGTCCGGCAGTGCCTGCTGGTTCACAGGGGGCTCCTTTCGTGGGGGCGGCGGAGCACGGTGAGCACGAGCCGTGGCCGCTCACCGATCGGCCGGAGTGATGCGGCGTCCCGTCAGGCGCGTGGGCCGGATCGACACCCACATCTCGCGCCCGTCCCCGGCCCACGGTGTGGTGTGGGCGCGTTCGGCCAGGTGTCGCACCTCGTCGGGCTCCGTGACAACCCGTGCGGGGCCGACGGCGAGCACGCTCCAGCCCCGGCTCATGGCCTCGTCCACATGATCGACCTCGAACGCGGCATTCGATCCCACGGCCGCCGCGGTCACGGAGTCGGGCGCGGTCCGGAAGGCGATTGCGTCGTCGACGACCTCGTAGTTGACCGGGATCACCACCGGCCCCTCGGACGTCGTCACCGCGACCCGCCCGACCCCGTGCGTGGACAGCAGAGCGCGGCATTCCTCCGGTCCGAGGTTTTGAAGCCCGGGGTGCAGGAGCGCCATGCCCTGGCCGGGCGGCAGGTCGATGCCACTCCCGCGCAGCGCTCGGACGCTGGTGCCCAGCGCCGCGGCCAGCCCGATGAGAGTCGCCGGGCCGGGGTCGCCAGGGCGTTCTTCGAGGTGGGCGAGGTAGTCCGGCGCCATCCTGGCGCGGCGGGCCGTCTCTTCCCGGGACAGGCCACGTCGTCGGCGTTCGGTGGCCACCCGTCGGCCGATGTCGCCCGGTCCGGGCGCGCCGGCCCGGGCATCGGTCTCGGGCTCGTGTCCGAGATGCTTGACACGGGCGTCGGGGCCGGGGAACACGAGCGTCACCTCGTGCGTGTCCGACCAGCGCACGTCGTACGGAGGTGTGCCGTCCTCGTGGTGGAGCCCGATGATCTCGCCGTCGCGCCTGGCGGCGCCGGTCGCCGGACTCTCGATGACAAGTCGATCGCCGAGGTGAGCTCGCATGATCGCCGCCCTTCCCTCAAGGTGCCGATGAACGCGACCGGCCCCCTGGCACGCCCTTCACGAAAGACCGCCAGGAGGCGGAGGAGGCGGGCACCGGCCTGTCGTGGCCGCACGGACCGCGACGGCCGGCCCCGCCACCCTCAGCCCGTGATGGCGATGCGGTGCGGCTTGGCCTTCCGGGCCTTCGGGACGCGCACCGTGAGGACTCCGTTGGCCAACTCCGCGGTGATGTGTTCGGGGTCGGCGTTCGGAGGCAGACTCGTGCGGTAGTCGAACTCCCCGATGTGCCGGGTCTGCCGACGGAGCACACCCGTGCGTTCCTTCTCCTTGATCTCGCCGTGGACATCGAGCTCGCCGTCTCCGATCTCCACGCTGATCTGGTCCTTGTCCACGCCGGGGAGTTCCAGCTCCATCAGGTAGGCGTCCTCGGTGTCCTCCACGGCGGCCGGCGGCGCCCACGCCTCGGCCTCGGGGAAACCGCCGCCGGGGAAGGGGAAGGTGGCGTGCGCGAGCTGATCCATCCGGGTGCGCAGCTCCTCGAGTTCCCGGAAGGGGCCCCACCCGGAGAGCGAGTCCCTGCCGCGGTGTGCTGGAAGCGTCATCGGTCATCCTCCTTGGTCTCCGGTCCACAGGGCATCCGGCCGCAGTGGCGGATCCGCTGCCCACGAGGCCGGGTACCCGGGCGGGCGTCGGACCCACAAGGCGACCCCGGCCGAAGCGCGGAGCGCGGTCACATCGACCACCCGGCGGCCGGACGGGGGCCCGGCCCGGTCGCACCCGTGCCTTCGACGTCGCGCTCGGCGATGTCCACCAGTTGCCGGCCCAGATCCTGCATGGCCCTGCCCGCCGCCAGCTCGTCACCGATCTCCGGCACTTCGGTGTCCACCGGATTTCGGCGTGCGGTCCCGTGGCCGGTGAGCACCGTGGTCCCGGTGTCGATCACCGCGCGGGCCTTCGTCGTTCCCCCGTCCTCGAAGAGATGGAGGCGAACCTTCCATTCCACGGTGTGCGACATCGTTCTCCTCCTCGGCTCGGGACGGACCGGTACGGCCCGGAGGTGGTTCGTCCGGGCATTCCGTGCCGTGCGGCGGGTGCGCCCGTCTGCTCCGCGACACGGCGCCGGACACGGTCGGCGAGGGCGCTCAGCCTCTTGGAGGGCGTCGGCCGGGGCGGTAGGGGGCCCGGATCCGCCGGGCGGCCGGCGGCAGTGCGGCCAGGTCGGCGGCGAACCTCTCCCGGCACTCGTCGAGCGCGGACCTCTCGCCGGTGCGCTGTCCGTGCCGCATCGCCGTCTCCAGCAGAGGCGTGCCGTCGCGGGGTGGCCGCTCGTCGGCGAGACCGGTCACGTCGGCACAGCCGGGACGACGGAACACCTGCTGCCGCCCGGGCGCCGTCACCTTCGCCGACGACAGCTTCATGACCGGCCGCCCCTCGTACTCCACCATTTCGTAGGCCGAGTCCGGATACGGTGCGTCGGCCGAAACCCCGACGCGGGTGCCGACCGCGTAGACGCCGATCGGCGCTCCGGAGCGGACCAGGTCGTCCACGGCGTACCCGTCGAGACCGCCGCTGACGGTGATCCGTACGTCCGGCGGGCCCGCCTCGTCGAGGACGGCCCGGGCCCGCACCGTAGGCAGCGACGACGCGTACGCTGTCCTGCCTGCGACGAGTCCTGCCACGGGCAGTCCGACGACGCGGACGATCACCAGCACGCGACGCAACCAGAACTCGACCCGGTCCGACGTGCGGATCAGGGGGTTTCGCCCCTGGGGCCCCTCATTCTCGCGCGGTGGCGGCGGACCGGACGCATACGGTGAACTTCGGGTACTCATCGTCGGGCCTCCAGCAGATCGCTGGTCGCTTCACTTCCCACCGTCGAACGGCGGCAGGCCTCGGTCACTGGGCCGAAGGTCCCTGGTGGGCGGTCCTTCGTACCTTGGGGACCGACCCCCGGCACGGTTCCCGTCGGCGCACGGTCAATTCTGCGGTACGACCACGACCGGACACGGTGCGTGATGCAGCAACGCGTGGTTGATCAGGCCGAGTTGCAGGCCGGGGCGGCCTTGCCGTCCACCGGCGCCGACGACGAGCAGATCCGCCTCCGCCGCGGCCTCCAACAGCGCCCGCCGCGCCGGCCCCTCGACCACCCGGCGCATCACGGTGGTGTCCGGGTACTGCTTGGCAGGGCCGCGCAGAGCGTCGTCGAGCACTTGTGCCGGCGGGCGACGGTGCGTCTCGAGGGCGTACCACGACCCGGGCAGAGGTTCCGAGAGTGCGCCGATCGGCGCACTCCAGGCGTGGACCGCCACCAGTTCGCAACGCCGTACGCGAGCCTCGCGGAGGGCGAACTCCACGGCCGCGTCGCTTCCCTCTCCGTCCTCGACCCCCACGACGACCCTCCCGAACCGGGCGGCCCGGTGCTCCTGGGAGCCGCGCACGACGATGACCGGGCAGTCCGCCCGCGCCGCCACGGCGAGGCTGACCGACCCCAGGAGCAGCCCGGTGAGCTCTCCGAGTCCCCTGGACCCGAGCACCAGCGCGAAGGCCTTGTGTCCCTCGCCGACCAGGGCGGAGGCGGCATCGTCGCGCAGCACCTCGCTCGACAGCCGCACGCCGCGGGCGCCCCCTCGGGCCCGTTCCGAGGCGGCGGTGATCAGGCCGGACGCGTCCTGGCCGGGCGCCGCCGCGTGCGTCAGGCGGAGCGGCACCCCGTGCCGGGCCGCCTCATCGACGGCCCAGTCCACCGCCTCCAGGCTCGCCTCGGACCCGTCGACCCCGGCCACCAGGGGAATCAACACAGCCTCACCTTCTCCCTTGCCGGACTCCCCCTTCGAGCCCCGGCCCGCACCGGGTCCGCGTGCGCCGCAGAAGAGTTTGCGGTAACTCTCGAATGAGTGGCGGGCACCGCATGGCGTGCCGCGCGTCCGGAGGGGCGAATCCGGTCATCACCATCCCAGTTTCTTACGAGACGGAGGCAGGCGCCATGGAGCCAGTGATCACCGTCGGCCTCGACGGCTCACCCGAGAGTCTTTCCGCCGCCCGTTGGGCCGCGGACGAGGCCGAGCGCCGCAAGCTCACCCTGCGTCTGCTGCACGCGTGGCCCATGCTCGCGCCGGAACCCACCGAGGTGCCCTCCGAAATCGACCAGAACTACTGGGCGAACCGGCTGGTGCACAACGCACGGGGGGGAACTCCAGAGGCGCCACCCCGGTCTCGCCGTCGTCGGAAACCTGGTCGCCGACGACGCCCGGGACGCACTGCTGCACGCGGCGTCGGAGTCCGAGATGGCCGTGCTCGGGTCGCGGGGGCTGGAACTCGTCGAGAGCTACTTCCTCGGCGACATCAGCATGTCCGTCGTGGCACGGGCCGAGCGGCCGGTCGTCCTGGTCCGTGCCGAATCCCGCGCGGAAGCACCACCGGCCGCACCCGGGGGGACAGGCGATGTCGTGGTCGCGCTGAAGCTGCACGGCCCCTGCGACGACCTGCTCGGGTTCGCGTTCGCCGCGGCCTCGGCGCGGAATGCGCCGCTGCGGGTCGTCCACGGCCGGAACCTGCCCGTCCACGCCCACGTTCCCCGGGGGGTGGACCACGACGTCGCCGAAGGGATCACGCAGGACGTGAGGAAGCAGCTGGACCAGGTCCTTCACCCCTGGCTCGAGAAGTACCCGCGAGTGGAGGTGGCCGACACCATCGGGCTGGAAAGCCCCGCCAGGGCGGTCCTGCGGTCCGCCGGGAGCGCCGGGCTGCTGGTCGTCGGCCGGCGCCGGCACCGCCGCATTCCGGCACCTCCCCTGGGCCCCGTCGCCCAGGCCGCCATCCATCACGCACGCTGCCCCGTCGCCGTCGTCCCCCATGACTGAGCCGACCGAGCCGGATGACCCGAGGGAAACGATGACCGCCGTACACCGGACCGACGCGTCCGTACTCCGTCCGGGCCCCGGTCCCGACGGTGCGACGTTTCCGCGCGCGGAGCTGCACGAGACGCACACCGCGATCGTGCTCCTCTTCGGCGATCACGCCTACAAGATCAAGAAACCGGTCGATCTGAGGTTCCTGGACTACACCACGGTGGCGGCCCGCCGGGCCGCCTGCGAACAGGAGCTCGCCCTCAACCGCCGCTTCGCCGCGGACGTCTACCTGGGCCTGGGAGAGATCCGGCTGCCGCATACGGACGCGGCCGAACCACTCGTCGTGATGCGCCGCATGCCGGCGGACCGCCGCCTGTCCCGTCTGGTACGAGAGGGAGTCGCCGTCGACGACGTCCTGCGGGCCGTGGCCCGGCAGCTCGCCGCCCGCCACGCGGACGCGCGCCGCAGCCCGGAAGTGGACGTCCAGGGAACCCGCGACGCTCTGGCATCGAGGTGGGAAGCGAGTTTCGCGCAGGTCCGTGCCCTGGCCGACGACATCCCCCTGCCCGACGGCCTTGACGAGGTCGAGCGGCTGGTGCGCCGCTATCTCGTCGGACGCGAGCGCCTGTTCGACACGCGCGTCCGGGAAGGACGGATCGTCGACGGTCACGGCGACCTGCTGGCCGAGGACGTCTTCTGCCTCGACGACGGCCCCCGCATCCTGGACTGCCTGGAGTTCGACGACCGCCTCCGCTTCGTCGACGGCCTCGACGACGCCGCCTTCCTCGCCATGGACCTGGAACAGCTCGGCGCCCCGGAATCCGCCGCCTGCCTCCTCGCCCGGTACAGCGAGTACTCCGGCGACCCCGCGCCCCCTTCTCTGTGGCACCACTACGTGGCCTACCGTGCGTTCGTCCGCGCCAAGGTCTCTCTGATCCAGTCACGTCAAGGCGCGCCCGGTGCCGAGGCGGCGTCCCGGCGGCTTGTCACGGCGACGCTGCGACACCTTCGCACCTCCGCCGTCGGTCTGACACTGGTGGGCGGGCTCCCGGGCAGCGGGAAATCCACGCTCGCCGGGGCCCTGGCCGACCGCCTGGGGGTGACCCTGCTCAGCAGCGACCGCCTCCGCAAGGAGCTGGCCGGCATCCCGGCGGAGCAGCCCGCGGCGGCCGGCTACGGCGAAGGCCTGTACACACCGGAGTGGACCGCCAGGACCTACGCCGCCCTGCTCGACCGTGCGTCCGCCCTGCTGTCCTCGGGAGAATCCGTCGTCCTCGACGCCACCTGGTCCGACGCGGGACAACGCGAAGCGGCCCTGCGCACGGCCGAACGCACCAGTGCCGACCTGGTGGCCCTGCACTGCCAGGTCCCCGGCGACGTGTCGGCGGCGCGCCTCACCTCTCGCGCCCCAGGAGCATCGGCATCCGATGCCGACCTCGCCGTCGCCACCGCCATGGCGGCCGAGGAGCCACCGTGGCCCGAGGCCGTCACGGTCGACACCAGCGGCTCCCTGGAGGCCGCGGCCGTCCATGCGCTGGCAGCCCTGCGCCCGTGGGGCACCGGCCAGGCCCCCGTCTTCCGCCGCCCCTGCACGCGGTCGGACTGACGGCCCCGGGGCGGTGCGGGCATTCCGTGTTGCCAGGGAGCCTTTCCAGGGCGGCGGTGGAGATGAGACGGCGAAGGAGGGAGCCCCCCGTGCGAGGGCTCGTCCACCACGGTCCTGCACAGACCTCCTGGGACACGGTGCCGGATCCCGCGATCGAGGCCGACACCGACGCGGTCGTACGCGTCGACGCGACCACCGTCCGCGGAAGCGACCCGCACATTCGGCGGGGGACCCCGCCGAGGTGAAGCCGGGGGCGGTCCTCGGCCACGAGGCCGTCGGCGAAGTGGTGGAAGTCGGCGGCGGGGTGCACTCCGATTCGCGCCGGTCGACGACACCTCTCACTTCCCGTGGGCGACGAGGAAGTCGGCGCTGCCGGACAGCGTGGTGAGCTGCGGTGTGTCCTCGTCGTCGATACGCATGCCGGCCTGTTCGCCCAGGATCTCGATGTAGGCCAGGAAGTCCAGCGAATCCATCTCGAGCGCGTCCCGAAACGCGTCGTCGGGACCCAGCGTGGCCAGGTCGGCGTCAGGAACGGCCTGGATGATCGACTCCTTGACCACGTTCAGCGCGTCGGTTCGGTTCACAGTTTCTCCGGGTTCTGCAGGAGACGGTCGAGCGTTGTCAGATAGTGGGCCCCGACGGCGCCGTCCGTCGCCCGGTGGTCCGCCGAGAGGGTGGCCGTGACGACGGGACGTACGCCCAGCAGGCCGTCGACGGCGCACGGCCGGTCGACCACCCGCCCGAAGCCGACCAGGGCCACCTGCGGCGGATAGATCACGCCGAGCACGGTTTCCACGCCCTGGTCGCCGAGGTTGGTGACCGTGATCGTGGCATCGGACACTTCGGAACCGCGCAGCCTGCCCGTGCGGGCGCGTGACACCAGGTCTTTCAAGGCGGTCATCAGCTCGGGCAGTTCGAGGGTGTCGGCTCGGTGCAGGACGGGGGCGACGAGCCCCCCGCCGCGAAGGGACACCGCCACGCTGAGTTGGACGTCCTGACCGGCGGTGAAGTGGTCGTCGGTCCAGAAGCCGTTGAGCTCGGGCACCTCGCGTGCCGTGAGGGCGGCCGCCTTGAGCAGCAGGGCCGCCGGAAGCAGCCGTTCGGACATCGGACTGCGCCGGTTGTGGTCGTGCAGCCAGTCCATTGCGGCCGCCATGTCGACGGTGGTGGACAGGTAGTAGTGCGGGATGTCGCGGTTGGAGCGGGTCATCAGGCGTGCGATCGCCTGGCGCATGCCCGACGCCTGATCCTCGGAAGGACGGGAAGCGCGAACAGCAGCGGTGGCCCGGCGCGGCGGTGGGGGCGCGGCAGCATGTTTGGAGGCCGCCTTGTCCACGTCCCCGGCGCGGACGGCGGAATCCCTCCCGGTACCGGTCACCGCGGACAGGTCGACACCCAGCTCGGCGGCGCGTCGGCGGGCGAGGGGGGTGGCCCGTATGCGCGAGGGCCGAGCAGTGGTCGCGGCTGCCGCTGCCCGCTCGATGTCGGCCCGGGTGACACGCCCTGCCGGCCCGGATCCGTGGAGAGCCGCGAGATCGACGCCACTCTGCTCCGCGAGGTGCCGGATCAGCGGACCTGCCTCGACGTGTCCGCGGCCCCGGACCCCGGACGGCACCGGCATGCGGGCAGGGGCGGGCTCGGTGGTCGGGGCAGGCCTCGGGCGCTCGGGGGCGGGCGGGACCTGTGGTTCCTCCTGGGCCTTTTGGACCCTCCCGGGTTCGCCGCGCTCTTCTGCCGCCGGCTCGATCAGCGCGAGCGGCGTGCCCACCGGCACCGTCGTGCCCGGCTCGACGAGCAGTTGTCCCATCGCCCCGTTCTCGAAGCACTCCGCCTCGATCGTGGACTTCGCGGTTTCGATGACCGCGACCGGATCGCCTCTGCGGATGAGGTCGCCGGGTCCCACCAGCCATTCCACCAGCGTGCCCTCGTCCATGTCGGTGCCGAGTGACGGCATGGTGAACTCGCCCATGATCAGTCCACCGCCCGGTGTGCGGCCGCGACGATGTCGGCGGTCTGTGGCAGGGCGGCCTCTTCCAACTGCCGGGCGTACGGAATGGGCACCTCGGCGCTGCACACCCGCTCGACGGGGGCGTCCAGGTCGTAGAACGACTCCTCGGCGATGCGGGCGGACTCCTCGGCGATGCGGGCGGACACCTCGGCGGCGGGACTCCCCGTGCGCCATGCCTCGTCGACGATCACCGCACGGTGGGTACGGGCCACGGACGCGGCGATCGTCGCGCCGTCGAGGGGCCGCAGCGTGCGCAGGTCGATCACCTCCGCGTCGATGCCCTCGGCGGCCAGCCCGTCCGCCGCCGCGAGCGCCTTGGGCAGCGAACCGCCGTACGTGATCAGGGAGATGTCGGTGCCGGGCCTGCGGATCGCCGCGTGGTCCAGGTCCACGGGGGCGGTTGGCGGGGCGAGTTCGCCGGAGGCGTTGTAAAGGCTGCCGTGCTCGAAGACCACCACCGGGTCGGGGTCGGCGAGCGCCGGGGCGAGCACGTGGCGTGCGTCCTCGAGTGTGGCCGGGGCGAGGACGCGGATGCCGGGAATGTGCGCGTAGAAGCCTTCCAGGCTGTGCGAGTGCTGCGCCGCGAGCTGCCGCCCCGCGCCCGTCGTCGTACGGATGACCAGCGGCACGGGCAGCTGACCGCCCGGCATGTGCAGCAGGGTGGCGGCGTTGTTCAGGATCTGGTCGAGGGCGAGCAGGCTGAAGTTGACGGTCATGATCTCGACGACGGGCCGCATCCCGGCCAGGGCTGCGCCGATGCCGGCGCCCACGAAGGCGGACTCCGAGAGCGGGGTGTCGCGGACACGGTCGGGGCCGAACTCCTCCAGCAGCCCGAGGCTGACGCCGAAGCAGCCACCGTAGCGGCCCACGTCCTCGCCCATGAGGAAGACCCGGTCGTCGGAACGCAGGGCCTCCCGCAGGGCCTCGCGCATCGCCTCCCGGTAGGTCGTCTTCGCCCCCTCCGTCCCGGAGACGCTCACGGTCGGTCCACCCCCTCGGCCGAGGTACTGGTGACATGGCGGAGCAGGTCCTCCACCGGCTCCTCGGGGGCCTGCTCGGCCGCTTCCACGGCGCGGTCGATCCCGTCGGTGATCCGGTGCTCGATCCGGGTGAGTTCCGCGTCGTCGAGCTCGCCGTTGTCACGCGCGAGGTGCATCAGCCGGTCGATCGGGTCCCGGGACTTCCACGGCTCGATCTCCGCCTTCTTGCGGTAGCGGTCCGGGTCGTACATGGAGTGGGCGCGGAACCGGTAGGTGCGCAGCTCCAGGAAGTGCGGTCCGGTGCCTGCCCTGATGCCCTCGACGGCCCGCCGGGCGGCCTGTTCGACGGCTTCGACGTCCATGCCGTCCACGGCCCAGGCGGGCATGCCGTAGGAGGCGGCGCGCATCGCCAGGTCGGTCTGCGCGTGCTCCCGGGCGAGCGCGGTGCCCATGGCGTACAGGTTGTTCTCGCAGACCAGCAGCAGGGGCAGATTCCACAGGGCGGCGAGATTCGCCGTCTCGTGGAACTCGCCCTCGGCGAAGGCCCCGTCGCCGAAGAAGCAGCAGGTGACGCGGGGCAGGCCGCGCATGCGGCCGCCGAGGGCGAGACCGGCGACCAGGGGAAGCCCGCCGGCGACGATCGCGCTGCCGCCGTAGAAGCGGCGGCTCGCGTCGAACAGGTGCATGGATCCGCCCCGTCCGCCGCTGCAGCCGGTCGTCTTGCCGTACATCTCGGCCATGACGGCCTCGGCCGTGAGGCCGCGGGCCAGCGCGTGACCGTGTTCGCGATAGGTGGAGACGACCGCGTCCTCGGGTGTCAGCACCTCGTTGACGCCGACGGCGACGGCCTCCTCGCCGATGTAGAGGTGGACGAAGCCGCGGATCTTCGCGGCGCTGTACAACTCGACGCACCTCTCCTCGAAGCGCCGGATGCGCAGCATCGCCTCCAGCAGGTCCGTCCGGTGCCCGGCGTCCGTCCGGCGCCGGCCTTCCTCTTGGCGCCGGCCTTCCTGCCGGGCTTCACGGGCGCCGGATCCTTCCGGGGACGGACGGTGGGTCGGGCCGCGCTCATGCGGATCCCTCCAAGATCGACAAGTCGCCGGTGGGCAGGCCGAGTTCACGCGCACGCAGCAACCGGCGCATGACCTTGCCGCTGCGGGTCCTGGGCAGGTTCTGGTCGAACGCGATCTCCCTGGGCGCGACGGCCGGGCCCAGCCGCCGACGGGCGAAGCCCAGCAACTCGCGCTCCAGATCCGGGGAGGGACCGAGACCGGGGCGCAGCGACACGAAGGCCTTGACGACGTTCCCGGCGACGGGGTCCGGCCGTCCGATCACTCCGGCCTCCGCGACCGCCGGGTGCTCCATCAGTGCGCTCTCCACCTCGAAGGGGCCGATCAGGTGCCCCGCCGACTTGATCACGTCGTCGGCGCGCCCCACGAACCAGTACCAGCCGTCCGCGTCCCGTCGCACCAGGTCGCCGGTCAGGTACCAGCCGTCGGTGAAGGCGGCGTCGTAGCGCTCCTTGTCGTGCAGATAGCCGCGGAACATCGACGGCCAGCCGGGGCGCAGCGCCAGCTCACCCTCTTCGTCGGGGCTCTGTACTTCCGTGACCCGGCCGCCGGTGACCAGCGCCCGGCCGTCCTCGCCGGTCCTCGGTACGGTCGCCTCGACGCCGGGCAGCGGGCGGCCCGTCGAGCCGGGCCGGATGTCGCAGGCCGCGTAGTTCGCGATCATGATGCAGCCGGTCTCCGTCTGCCACCAGTTGTCGTGCACCGGCAGGCCCAGCACGTCCCGGCCCCATACGACGGCCTCGGGGTTGAGGGGTTCCCCGACGGAGGCGATGAGGCGTAGGGCCGACAGGTCGTAGGAGCGCGGCAGGTCGTACGGGCCCCGACGTGGTGTCGCGCGCATGAGCATGCGCAGCGCGGTGGGCGCCGTGTACCAGACGGTGACCCGCTGCTCGCCGAGGATCCGGTACCAGCGGCGGGCGTCGTAGTCGCCCTCGTCGACGACCACCGTCACGCCGTGCACCAGCGGGGCGACGATGCCGTACGACATCCCCGTGACCCAGCCGGGGTCGGCGGTGCACCAGTACACGTCCCCGGGGCGCAGATCGAGCGCGTACGCGGCCGTGGCGTGGTGGGCGACCACCGCCTCGTGGACATGGACCGCGCCTTTGGGGGTGCCCGTGGTGCCGCTGGTGAAGTGCAGCAGGGCCATGTCTCCGGGCGAGGTCGGCGGGATCGTGAAGGTGTCCGCGGCGGCGGACAGCAGTTCGTCGAAGGAGACGGTGCCGGGCAGGCCCTCAGTGCCCGGCCCGACGATCAGGACGTGCTCCAGGCCGGGCAGCGAGTGCCGGCGGTCGGCCACCTTCTTCCGGTAGAGGGCCGCCGTGGTCACGAGAGCCCGGGCGTCGCCGAGACGCAGCCGCTGCTCCACCGGGTCGGGGCCGAACGCGGAGAACAGCGGGCAGAGCACGCTGGTGTTCTTCAGCGTGCCCAGCACCGTGGTGTAGAGCTCGGGGCAGCGGCCGAGCAGCGTGAACACCCGGTCGCCGTGGCCGACGCCGAGTGTCCGCAGCGCGTTCGCGAAGCGGGCCGTGCGCCGGGCCGGCTCGGCGTACGCGACCGTCGGTGACGGCGTCGTCCCGGGCGATGCACCGCAGCGCGACCTTGTCCGCCCGGTCCGAGGCCGCATGCCGGTCCACCGCCTCGTGCGCGCTGTTCAGCCCGCCGCCTGGCAACCCGGCCAGCGCCTTGCGCGCCTGAGCCCAGGTGAACGTCGAGCGGGCCCGTTCGTAGTCGGTGAGACGGGGCGGAACGACCGGTGCGGTGTCCTTGTGGATCGTTTCCCAGTCCATGGGTGCTCCTCGCGGCACTGCCCTTGATCTCCAGGGTCGCGGAGCATGGCGCGTGTCGCACGTCGGCCCGGGGAGCACGGCCCGATGGGCGGGCGGCAACCGCTGTCGTCGATGAAGCCGAGGGCCGCCCGCCTCTTGCGGGCCCTCATTGCACGGTGCGCGGTTTCGCTCCGCTTCCCCGTGTCTCGTGTGGCCCTCGGCTCATTTCCATGACACCGCTGCCCGCCCGCCGGCTGTAGGGCCGGACGGCCCCGACCGAGAGGGCCCGCCGGCCCTCTCGGCGGAGAGCAGGGCCGGCCGGATCCGCTCAGGGACCAGCGGCACCTCCAGCTACGGGCTGAGGGCCGCGAGAGTGGAATCACACTTCACCAGGAGGCCCATGATGTTTCCTACCGTCACCGTCGGTTCGGACGGCTCGTGCGAAAGCCTCGCCGCTGCCGATCGGGCCGCCGGTGAGACCGCCCTGCGGCAGTGTGAGGAAAGGCGGTGGGCACTATGACTCAATTGCCCTTGGTCGTGGGCGTCGACGGATCGGATCCCAGCCTCCTGGCGGTCGACTGGGCCGTGGACGAGGCGGCCCGGCACAAAGTGCCGCTGCGGCTGGTACACGCCTCCCTCTGGGAGCGCTACGAAGGCACCGTTTCCCCGGTCGGCGAACAAAGGCCCCCGGCGCGTGTGCCGGCCGAGCGCATCGTCGCCTCCGCCGCGGAGCGTGCTCACCGGCGCAACCCGCAGATCAAGGTCTCCACCGCGATACTCCCCGAGGAAGCGGCCCACGCCCTGCTGCGCGAGGGCGACAGCGCCTCGCTCCTGGTGACCGGATCGCGGGGCCGCGGCGAGTTGAAGGGACTGCTCCTGGGCTCGGTCGGGCTCGCCGTGGCCGCGCGGGCGCACTGCCCGGTGATCGTCGTGCGAGGCGACACGGCCGGTCTGGCCGGCGCCCACGAGCGGATTCTGCTCGGCGCGGGGGACCCCGGCACGAGCGGTGAGGCGGTGCGCTTCGCCTTCCGCGAGGCCGAGGCCCGCGGGTGTGTTCTGGACGTCGTGCGCGCCTGGCGCTGCCCGGCGTACGAGACCACGGGCCACCCGGCGGCGGCCGGGGAACCGGAGCGTCAGCACGAGGAGCGGGCTTCCGCCCTGCTCGACGAACTGCTCCGCGACGCGATCGCCGCCCACCCGGGCGTCCGGGTCCGCCGCGCGACGGTCGAAGGCCCGGCCTCGAAGGTCCTCGTGCTCCGGTCGGCCGCCGCCGACCTCGTGATCGTCGGCGCGCAGCGCCACCAGGGCCACTTCGGCCTCCAGCTCGGCCGGGCGAGCCACACCCTGCTGCACCACGCGCAGTGCCCGGTGGCGGTCGTACCGCACGATCCAAGCGGCCGTCCCGTGGGCGGGCCGGGGGCATGGGCCTGATGGCCCTCGAGCGGACCCGGTAGCCCCCTGTTCCGGCCGCCGCTTCCCGCATGACGCTGGTGGCGGGGGAGAAGGCCTGGCTCTGGAGGTGCATGTCATGGTGTCGCCGGTTCCGCCGAGAGCCTGGCAGCCGCCGAGTGGGCGGCCCGCGAGGCCGTACGTCGAGGACGAGCCCTGCGACTGCTGCACGCGCGCAGCCGGCACCCGCACCAGGGAGAAGCGGAGATCGCGCGCGGGCGAGCGGCACCTGGCGCGGCGCGTCCTGCGGGAGGCGGAGGGAAGCGTCCTCGTCGCGTGCCCCGACGTGCCGCTGTACGACGAGCAGGTCGAGGGACCGGCGACCGTTGTCCTGGTGAAGACGGCAGGCGACGCCGACCCGCTGGTGCTGGGCTCGCGCGGGCTGAGCCGCACCACCGGACTGCTCGTGGGTTCGGTCGCGCTCGGTGTCGTGGCGAAGGCCACGCGGCCCGTCGTCCTCGTACGGGCCGGCACGGCCGGGGAGGAAGAGGAAGCGGCCGGCACCGACCGGCGGGACGTGGTCCTCGGTGTCGACGTCACGGAACCGTGCGACGAGGTGCTTGCGTTCGCCTTCGAGGCGGCCCGCCTGCGCCACGCGCGGCTGAGGGCCCTGCACGCCTGGCGCACGCCCGGCCCGCTCACTCTGGGACCCGGCGAGATCGGCCTGGTGAGGGATCCGGAGCGGGCCGGGGAACGGCTGCGCTTCCTCTCCGCCGTGCTCCAGGTGTGGCGCGAGAAGTACCCCGAGGTCGGGGTACTGGAGACGGTGGTGGAGGGCAAGCCGTCCGGCGCCCTTCTGAAGGCGGCGTCCGGGGCGGGTCTGCTGGTCGTCGGCCGCCGGCTCACCGACCGGCCGAAGGTCCCGCGCATCGGCCCGGTCACCCACGCCGTGATCCACCACGTCAGCCGCCCGGTGGTGAGCGTGCCGCACGACTGACGGGACGCTGGGAGGAAGTGATCCGTGATGCCGTACTGGAACGGACACGGCATGAACGGCTGGGGCTGGTTCGCCATGTCACTGGGCACGGTCCTGGTCTGGGCGCTGCTGATCATCGCCGGGGTGCTCGTCGTCCGGGCCCTCGGCCGGGCTCCCGGTCCTCCGCGCCCGCCCGTCGACCGCCCCGCCGCGGAACAGGTCCTCGCTGAGAGGTTCGCCCGCGGGGAGATCGACGAGGACGAGTACCGGCGCCGGCTGGCCGTCCTCCGAGGGGGCGCCCCGCCTTCGGGCGGGCACTCGCCCTGATTCCCCTGGACCGGCCGACTCCTGGAGAAAGGGCGGTACCTGTCCCTGTCCGTCGTCAGAGCACGTCCCGGCCGTGCCTCCGCTGCTGGCTGCTGTGGGTCGACATCATCATGGACGGACCGCCCGCCATGGCACTGGACGTGGACTCCGCCCGCGACGACGTCATGCGCCACCCGCCGCGCGGTCCCGGCGAACGCGTCCTCGACGCGAGGCGGCTCTTCGCCATCGGACGGGCCGGTGCGGTCGTGTCCCTCGGCACCGTGACCCTCCTGGCTGCCACCCGCTCCCCCGTCGATCCGCGGACCGCCGCGAGCACGGCGTCCACCACGTTCGTGCTCTTCCAGCTCTTCAATACCCTGAACGCCCGCGCGGACGACGGGCCGTTGCCGAGCCGCCACCAGCCGCGCGACCGCACGCTGGGGCTGTGCCTGGCGGGTGTTCTGGCGGCGCGGATGACCGCCGTCCGTCTTCCGTGGGCACGGGGTGTCCTTGGGGCCGTGCCGCCGGACGCGGCGCAGTGGGCGGTGTGCAGGGGCACGGCATCGACCGTGCTGCTCGCCGAGCACCTCCGGCGGGTTGCTATCGGCGGGAGCTTCGGCGGGCGGCGAGCAGGCCGAGAGCCATGCCCACGAGGATCGTGACCGTGAGGACGCTCCACAGCGGGAGCGTGACGGTCGGGATCCACAGCCTGATGGTGACCGATTCCGTGTTGGCGGCGATGAACCAGATGGCCAGGCCTGCGAGCAGCACGAAGCCGAGGGTGCGCAGCCTGATGTCCCGCCCCTTGACCGTCACGGTCGAGGGACCATACGGGTGTGCGGCTTTCCGGGCCATGTAGCCCATTATCAAGCGGTTCGTTCGCACCGGCGACTCGCGGCCCCTTCTCCAGGAATCCCCCGGGGGTACCTGGTGGGCATCGACCGCCCGGCCGCCGTGGCCACCGGAGGGCCGGCCGGGGCGCGAGGGCGGGGAGCCGGCCTCCTTCCCCCGGGCGACCTCCCCCGGCCCGGCGGACTGGCATCCGGCCGAGGGCGTCGTCGTCCTCGGCGTCCGGCGTGGCTCGGAGCGGGCGGGCGGACACGTCCGGGGCTCGGTGCACATTCCGATCCACGCCCTGCACAGCCGCCTCCACGAGGTCCCCGAGGGCGAGGTGTGGGTGCACCGCGGCAGCGGCCTGCGCGCGGCCGTCGCCGCCTCCCCGCCGGACGCCGCTACCGCTTCCGCTCGTGGGGGACCACGAGGACCGGGCAGGACGCGTGGTGCAGGACGCCCTGGCTCACGGAGCCCAGCAGCATGTTGCCGAAGCCGCCACGCCCGCGCGTGCCCACCACCAGGCCGAGCGCGTGAGCGGAAGCCTCCGCCAGCTCCTGCACCGGATGTCCCTTCACGACCTCGTGGTGCAGTTCCACCTCGGGGTGGGCCGCAGTGCGCCCGGCCACCGTCTCGGACAGCAGCCGACGGCACTCCTGCAGCGCCGCGCTCTCGTTCAGGACCCCGAGCAACGGGGTGTGCCAGACGTACAGCGCGCGCAGCGCCGCGCCCCGCAGGGAGGCCTCCTCGAACGCGAAGTCGACGGCGGCGGCCGAGTGCGGGCTGCCGTCGACGCCGACGACGAAGTACGGCGGCTGCTGGGTGGTGTGTTCCGCCTCGCGCAGGACGACCACCGGACACGCCGCGTGGGCGGTCAGCGGCAGGGCGACCGGGGCCGAGCCGAACAGCCCCCGTACGGCGCCGAGATGCCAGGAGCCGACCACGACCTGAGTGGCGTGGTGCGAGTGCTCGGCCAGCACCCACGCCGGGTGCCCCTCGGCCAGCACCCCCGAGGCGTCCACGCCGGGACAGCGCGACTCGACGAACGCGGTCGCGCGCTCGAGCACGTCGTTGCCCGCCGTGTGCAGTTCCTCCCGCCATTTCTCCCACGAAGGAGGCCTGCCCTCCTGCCGGAATCCGGGAACCGGCTCGCCCTGCGCGTACACGAGCGTCAGGGGAAGACGGCGCCGGTCCGCCTCGTCGGCGGCCCAGGCGAGAGCCGTCCGCTTGTCCGGATCGGGATCGACACCGACCACGATCGGCTTGCGTCCGTCGGCGCGCATCATCAACACCTCCAGCGGTTTGTCGTCCCCGCACCACTGCGACGGGGCTGTGCGCGTGAGGGAGAACGGTCTGCCCGACCGGACCCGGTAGCAGCCCGGTGAACCCGCCGTGGCTCCGGTGTCCCACGACGACCGGATCCACCGCCCGGGACTGCTCCTCCAGCACGGTCAGCGGTTCTCCCACCCCTACCGGTCGGACACGTCGACGTTCCGTGCGACCGTCCGCGCCCGACGCACGGCGTCGTCCACCGGCCCGTCGGCCGACGCGCGGAAGTGATCCCTGACGTGCTTCGGCAGCACGGTGTCCGAGGGCAGGTGCACGAGCCGGGCCAGGGCGTGTACGACCTTGAGGGCAGCCATTCGGGCTTCGGCCTCCCGGGCCGCACAGGCGACGGCGTCGAAGCTCGGCGCGGAGCCGTCCGCGCCACGAGGACCAAGCCGCTCAGCGCTCCTCCCTCCGCCGGACGGCCCTGTGCGACCAGAGTGATCCGTGAACGGGATTTCAAACGAGGGCCGAACGGTCCACGCTCATGTGACGGTGGCCCGGTCAGCCGGTCACACCTGCCCTCTCCTCTCTCACACGCGGCTGCGGCGGCGGTCGGGGATACGCATGCCGCGTGTGAGAGGAGAGGGCAGCCACGGCGAGCGTCCGGGCGGCGCCCACAGCGACGGCGGTTCATCGGAGGGCGGTGTACACGCGGTCGCCCTTCCCGGGCGAACGGACCCGGATCACTGATCCGAGCGAGTTCCCCCCGGCTGTGCCCGTCGCCCAGCCGTCGACCGCCTCCCCGTCACGGAAGCCGCCGAACCGTCCGCCCACCAGGCGGAACACGAGGTGTCCGGCACGGGGGAGCTGGGCGAGGGCGGCACCGCGACGGACGGCATGGCCGGGGGCGCTGTTCGTGCTCATGGCGACCGGTCCCTTCGAACCCGGGCGACGATCACGAGGGGCGATGCGACGCCCCGATATCAGCGGCAGTGGCCACACGGGCGGCAGCAGGGCTCTCGGGCGAGCCGCCGAGACCCACGGTGACGGCTGGTGACATGGCGGCGGCCTCCGTTCCGTACGAAGCTGGAAGCGACCGTGAAGGGCGGGAACGAGGCCGGTGGAGGCGGGAGTCCGCACACGGCCGACCCGGAGCCCGGGGCACCCTCTCGTCCGAGGGATATCCCCAGCCCCCTCCACCGCGTACGTGGACGTGCGGGCGGGAGGTGTGCGCAACCCGGTACGAGAGGAGACACGGGCGGTGACCATTCCCCTGGTGGTCGGGGTCGACGGGTCCGAGGCGAGCCTGGAGGCGGTGGACTGGGCCGCGGAGGAGTCGGTCCGGCACGGAGTGCCGCTCCGTCTCCTGCACGCAGCGGTACGGGACGACGAGGCGGCCGACGTCATCGGCGCTGCCGCGGAGCGTGCCAGGAAAACCGCTCCCACGGTGCCGCTGTCGAGCGAGGTGGTGCGTGAGGACGCCGCCCGCGCCCTGGTCGGCGAGGGACGCAACGCCTTCGCGCTGGTGCTGGGACCACGAGGCCTCGGAGGTCTGTCCGGGATGCTCCTGGGCTCGGTCGGTCTGGCCGTGGCGGCACGAGCGGACTGTCCGGTGGTCGTGGTTCGCGGCGCGGCGGAGCACCGGGACGGGAGGTTCGGGAACATCGTCGTCGGTGTCGAGGAGGGAGAGGGGAGTGGCACAGCGGTGCGGTTCGCACTCCGCGAAGCCCAGGTGCGGCGCTGCCGGCTGGTGGCGGTGCATGCCTGGAGCACGGTGGCTGGTGCTCTCCCCCCCACCTCAGGTCCCGTCGTGGTACGCCCTGGACGCCCACCGGCGTCCACCGGCGCAGGTACTCGACGACGCCCTGCGTGACCCCGCGGAGCAGTACCGCGACGCCCCGGTGAGCCGACGGGTGATCGAGGGAGCGGCACGCCGGGCACTGCTGGAGGCGGCGTCGGAAGCGGACCTGCTGGTCGTCGGCGCGCGCAGACGAAAGGGGCACCTGAGCCTGCAACTGGGCCTGACCAATCATGCGATGCTGCAGCACGCGCCGTGCCCGATCGCAGCCGTCCCCCAGATATGACCGCCAGGTACGACCGCGGACCGTGGAGACGCGGACGGTGGGGGAGACCGGGGGGGGCACGAGGGCAGAGCCCCGGCGGGCCGACGAGCCCGTACCGGTGACGTGGTTCTGGCGCGCTCTCCGGACCGGCCAGAGCCGCGGACTCGCCGGTGGGCCGGGCCGTGACGGCGATGCCCCGTGGCGGCGACGTGGGAGGCGCGGGCAGGCCACCGGGAGCCGGATCCGGAGGTCGCGGCGGGCCGTGGGCAGTGCGACGGTGAGTGCAGGGAGTCTCGCGAACGGCAGGACGGGAAGGCGGTGGCGACCATGGAACTTTCGCTGGTGGTGGGGCTCGACGGTTCGGATCCCAGCCTCGCGGCGTTGGACTGGGCGGTGGAGGAGGCGGCGCGGCACAGACTTCCTCTGCGGTTGGTCCATGCCTCGCTGTGGGAGCGCTACGAAGGCGGCGTCCCGTCCTTCGGACGACAGCGTCCCGCCGAAGCCGTTCTTGCCCAGCACATCGTCGCCTCCGGAGCCGAACGCGCCCGGCAGCGCCGCCCGGAGGCCAAGGTGTCGAGCGACGTCCTCCCCGACGACCCGCTGTCGGCGCTGCTGGCGGCCGGACACGAGGCGTGGGCCTTGGTCACGGGTTCCCGCGGGCGCGGCGAGTTCGCCGGGCTGACGCCGGGATCGGTCGGTCTCGCGGTGGCCGCTCGCGCGACGTGCCCGGTCATCGTGGTCCGCGGCGGGGAACGGAACAGGTAGGGAGCCTTCGGGCGGGTGGTGGTCGGGGTGGGTGACCAGCCCCACGGCCCGGGTGCGGTGCGTTTCGCCTTCCGCGAGGCCGAGGTACGGGGCTCGACCCTGGAGGCCGTGCGGGCCTGGCGCAGTCCGGCTCCTGAACACGCGGGCCCCCGGACCGCGGACGACGGCATGCCTGCGCCCGAGGAACGGGCGTCGGCCGGCCTCGCCGAGGCGTTGCGCGAAGCGGTACGGGAACACCCGGACGTCGACGTACGCCGCAGGCCGGTCGAAGGTCCCGCCCACAAGGTCCTTCTGAAGGCCTCGGCCGACGCCGACCTGATCGTCGTCGGAGCCCTGCGGCGGCACGGCCACTTCGGTCTCCAGCTCGGCAGGGCCGCCCATACCCTGCTGCATCACGCCGAGTGCCCGGTCGCCGTCCCGCAACGGGTCTGAGCCCGAGGGGCGTCGCGCTCCCGCACAGGTCGGCGAGGAGAAATGCGAGGGTGGCCGATGCCGGAGTGGACGTGGGAGTACGAGGGGTACGACCCCGCTGCCGAGCGGTTGCGGGAATCGCTCTGCACGCTCGGCAACGGCTACTTCGCCGCCCGGGGCGCGGTGCCCGAGTGCAGGGCGGGCCTGGTGCACTACCCGGGGACCTACGCGGCCGGCTGCTACAACCGCCTCGAGTCGACCGTGGCGGGGCGCCAGGTCGTCAACGAGGACATGGTCAACCTCCCGAACTGGCTGCTGCTGCGCTTCCGCCTGCGTTCCCGGGGAGGGACATGGGGGCCGTGGCTCGCCCCGGACTCCACAGCCCTGCTCGACCACCGGCAGGTCCTGGATCTGCGCCGGGCCGTGCTCATGCGCGCCTCGCGCTACCGGGACGATGCCGCGAGGGTGCTCCGGGTGGAACAGATCCGCCTGGTGCACATGGGGGACCCGCATCTGGCGGCGCTGCGGACGGTGCTCACCACCGAGGACTGGTCGGGGGACGTCGAGGTCGAGTCCTCCCTCAACGGCGATGTGATCAACGCCAACGTCCACCGTTACCGGTCCCTCGACCGGCACCACCTGGCCCGCGTACGGACCGGCGGGCAGGAGCCCGGGACGGTGTGGCTGCGCTGCCGGACCAGCACCTCGGACATCGGGATCGCCATGGCCGCCCGGAGCGTCGTCGTGGGGCCGCCCCCGTCCTCCTCGCAGCTGCGTCCCGGCCGGCGCCGCGCGGTCCACCGCCTGGTGGTCCCGATCGCTCCGGGCCGGCCCGTCGAGGTCGAGAAGACCGTGGCGCTGCACACCTCCCGCGACACCGCGATCAGCGACCCGCTCGGCGCGGCCGTCGACCGGGTGACCCTGGCCCCGGACTTCGCCGCCCTGCTGCACTCACACACCGCCGCCTGGCAGCGGCTGTGGCGGCGCGCGGACATCCGCATCCCCGGCCAGGCGGGCCGCATCCTGCGACTGCACCTCTTCCACGTCCTGCAGACACTGTCCCCGCACACCGCGGATCTGGACGCCGGCGTGCCGGCACGGGGACTGCACGGCGAGGCGTACCGGGGCCACGTGTTCTGGGACGAGCTGTTCGTGCTGCCGTATCTGAACCTGCATCTCCCCGAGGTCTCCCGGGCACTGCTGACCTACCGCCACCGGCGCCTCGGCCGGGCCCGCCGGGCCGCCGCCACCCTCGGCCGGGCCGGGGCGATGTACCCGTGGCAGAGCGGCAGTGACGGCCGCGAGGAAACCCAGGAGCTGCACCTCAACCCCCGCTCGGGCCGCTGGCTGCCGGACAACTCCAGGCTCCAGCACCATGTCGGCTCGGCGGTCGCCTACAACGTGTGGCAGTACTGCGAGGCCACCGGCGACACCGAGTTCCTGTACACCAAGGGTGCGGAGATGCTGGTGCAGATCGCCCGCTTCTGGGTGGACAGCGCGGTTTTCGACTCCGCGGCGGGCCGCTACCGCATCCGCGGCGTCGTCGGCCCCGACGAATACCACGACGGCTACCCCGGCGCGGCCCGGCCGGGACTGGACGACAACACGTACACCAATGTCACCGCCGCCTGGGTCATCACCCGCGCCCTGGACCTCCTGCGCCGCCTGCCCGCCTGGCACCGGCGGGAACTGTTCGAGCACGTGGGTCTGGACCGTGACGAGCTCCCGAAGTGGGAGGAGGTGTCCCGGCGGCTGCTCGTGCCGTACCACCAGGGCGTCATCAGCCAGTTCGAGGGCTACGGCGACCTTGCCGAACTGGACTGGAACGGCTACCGCGCGCGATACGACAGCATCCGGAGACTGGACCGGATCCTGGAGGCCGAGGGCGACACGGTCAACCGCTACAAGGCCTCCAAGCAGGCCGACGTCCTCATGCTCGGCTACCTCTTCCCGCCCACGGAGCTGCAGAGCCTGTTCCGGCGCCTCGGGTACTACCTGGACGACGAGGTCTGGAGCAGAACCGTCGACTACTACCTGCACCGCACCAGCCACGGGTCCACCCTCAGTGAACTGGTGCACGGCTGGGTCCTCGCCCGGGTGAGACGGGCCGAGGCGTGGCAGTACTTCCACGAGGCCCTGGAGGCGGACATCGCCGACATCCAGGGCGGCACGACCGGCGAGGGCATCCACCTGGGCGCCATGGCCGGCACGCTTGATCTGGTCCAACGCGGCCTGACGGGACTGGAGACCCGCGAGGACGCCCTGTCGTTGGACCCGGTGCCTCTGCCGGCCCTGTCGGAGTACGGGTTCGCACTGGGCTATCGCGGTCACTGGGGCATCAGCCTGCGGCGCCACAATGAGCAACTGGAGCTCGGCGTACCGGACTCGGAGGGAGCGCCGGTCCGCGTGGTCCTGGCGGACCGGGCCGTCACCATCGCTCCCGGAGAGACCTGTACGCTCCAGCTGCCGGCGAGCTGATCGGCGCCGCCGACGGGAGAAGTCCGAGGTGACGTCACGAGCCGCCGGCGACGCCGACGAGGGGGCGGGCCCCGTGGGTACGAGTCTCACACCGGAGTTCCGGGAGCGGTTCGCGCTTCTGCTCGTGGCCGCGACGGGCGTGACGTTCGTCCGCACAGCGGTGTGCGACGCGGGAGACCGGCCGCATCATGATCGCGAACTACGCGGCCTGCGACATCCGGCCCGGCTCGACGGCCCGCCCGCTGCCCGGCGTCGAGGCGACCGTACCGAGGACCGGCGAGGACGGCCGGGCGCTGGTCACCGGCGGCCGGGTCACGGAAGTGCGGAGCCCCCTCGCTGTCCGGCTGCTGAGCCGTCGCGCGCACCGTAGACCGACACGGACATCCCGCCGTGCCGGGAGAGGAACCGCTGGTCAGCTTCCGCCCGCCCACCACTGACCGGCCGAGACCGGTCGTCGCTCTTTCTGGTACTTCCGGCGCGCCGTCTGCTGAGGAGCCGACCGGGGGCCATACCCACGATCAGGGACAGCGCGAGCGCCCCTTCGTGTGAAAGGCGTACCGATCAGGGAGCCAGGGAGAAGTAGTTCTCCTCCTCCTGCGTGAAGTGCAGCCGCAGCACGGTGTGCAGACCGTACAGGCAGGCGCGCAGGTCCTCGATCTGCTCGGACTTCAGTGCGCCCTGCGCTTCGGCGAGTGCCACGTGGGTGGCCACCCGCCCGGAGAGCCGTTCGATCTCGACGTGGGCGCGGCTCATGGTCGCCGTCGCCTCGGGGCCGCCGAGCGCGGGTCCGAGAGCCGGATAGAGCTGGTGCTCCTCGGCGTACTCGTGCGGCAGCAGCCGCTCGGTGAGCAGCCGGTTCACCTCGCGCACCGACTCCAGGGCCTGCGCGTCCCGGCCGGGAGCCGAGAGCCGGGCCGCCGCGTCGCGCACGGCCTGCAACACGTCTTGCAGGTCCTCGTGCTCGGCCGCGAAGCGGTGGATCAGGGCCTCGGCGGCGGGTTCCAGGGCGGGCCGGACCCCTTGGTCCACGCGCAGGGCGCGCAGCGCGTTGAGGATGACCGCCACGTCGATTCCCTCCTGCAGCAGGGCGCCGACCGCCGGCGGCAGCAGTCCCATGGCGGCCGCGCCCATGGCCACCAGGGACAGCAGCATGCCGCCGAGGGCGCTCTGCACGGCGATGCGGCGCGCCCGTACGGCGATCGACGTGGCGTCGGCCAGTCGGTCCACGCGGTCGGTGGTGAGGACGATGTCCGCGGCCTCGGAGGATGCGGTGGAACCCCGCGCTCCCATCGCCACACCGACGTCCGCGGCGGCGAGCGCGGGCGCGTCGTTCACCCCGTCGCCGACCATGACGGTGACCGCGCGCTCGCGTTCCGCGCGGACCGCGGCCACCTTGTCGGCCGGCGTCAGTTCGGCCCGTACGCCGTCGAGTCCGAGGACGGCGGCGATCTCACGGGCGGGTTCGGGCCGGTCGCCGGTGAGCATCACGATCCGCTCGATGCCGGCCGTACGCAGCCGTCGCAGGGCCCGCGGCGCGTCGTGGCGCAGCGGATCGCGCAGCAGGACGGCCCCCACGGGGCCGCCGTCGACGGTGAGCCAGGCGACGGCGGCCCCGTCCAGCAGCGCCCGGTTCTCCACCGTCCCCGCCCAGTCCGGGACCGGCACACCGGGCTCCAGGCGGCCGACGGCCGTCCTGCGGCCCTCGACCACGCCGTGCGCGTCCCGGCCGGCCTCCTCCGACACGTCGGTCGCCGCCGACGGCTCCAGCCCGCGCTCACGGGCCGCGTCGACGATGGCGTGGGCCAGGACGTGCGGTGAGTACTGGTCGACGGTGGCCGCCAGCCGCAGCACCTCGGCGGGTTTCCAGCCGGGGCCCGCGGTCACGTCGAGAACGCGCGGGCGACCGCCGGTGAGGGTACCGGTCTTGTCGAGCAGCAGCGTCCGGGCCCGTCCCAGGCGCTCCAGGGCGCCACCGTCCCGGACCACCACACCCAGCCGGGACGCCCGGGACAGTCCGGAGACGATCGCCACCGGGGCGGCGAGCAGCAGCGGGCACGGGGTGGCGACCACCAGCACCGCGACGGCGCGCACCGCGGAGCCGCTGAACAGCCAGGCCAGCCCCGCGGCCGCCACCGACAGGGGCAGGAACCATGCCGCGTAGCGGTCGGCCAGGCGGACGACGGGGGCAGCCTCCGCGCCCGCCTGCCGGGCCAGCCGCACGATCCCGGCGTAGGCGCTGTCCTGCTCGGTCGCCGTGGCCCGCAGATCGAAGGCCCCGCCCGCGTTGACGACTCCGCTGCGCACCGTCTGCCCGGACACCCGTTCCACCGGCGCCGACTCTCCCGTGAGCACCGACTCGTCGAGGACGGCCGCCGGGCCCACCACCTGCCCGTCGACCGGAACGACCTCGCCCGCGCCGACGACGAGCAGGTCCCCCACGGCGACCTCGGCGAGGGGGACCGGACGGACCTCGGTGCCGGTGCGCCGGCGGGCGGTGCGGGGCGCGTGTGCGAGCAGCGCACGCAGGTCGTGGGAGGCACGACGCTGGGCGGCGGCCTCCAGCGCGCGGCCGGTGGCCAGCATCAGACCGATCAGCGCCCCGGCGAGATACTCGCCGACGGCCAGGGTGCCGCCGAGTGCCAGGACCGCGATGAGGTCCACGCCGGCGTGACCGCGCCGCAGCGCGGCCACCACCCAGCCGACCGCGGGGGCGACGGCGGAAGCCGTGCCCAGCGCCCAGCACAGGTCGGCGGTGTCGGTTTTGCCCAGCAGCCAGAAGATGCCTCCCGCCGCCAGCGCCGAGGCCGTGACAGCCAGGAGAACGGGTTCGAGCCAGGACGTCGCCGTCTGTGCTGAGGCAAGTCCGGGCACCGGCTTCTCCGCGGCGGCCCGGCGGGAGTGGCCGGCGCGGTTGACGTGACTCATGGCAGTCCTCACCGTCGGCGGGTTCGCGGCGGGGAGCAGCCGGGGACGACGCCGCCCACCCGGCCGGTCCACGGATCGGCCGCGCGGGTACTCCCCTGCCTCGCGTCCAGGATCCGACGACTCATCGGGTGGATCCAGGGCCGCATGGCCCCCATCCTCCTCGTCCGGATCCCGGCCCGCCACGCCCAAGGCCCGTCACGGTGCTCCCCGCCGGGAAGCCAGAGGTGCAGCGCGCAGCCGGCCGGATCGGGCGATGGCGAGTACGCGTGGGTGCGGTGAGCAACCCGGGTGAGGAGACCACTTCCCCCGCCCGGCGTCTGTACCCGCCCGGTCAGGGTCCGGGCGGCGGCAGGCCGGCCGCCGCGGGTGCCGCGGGTACTGCCCCGCCGTCTTGCACCGTGAACGCCGTGGGGCATCGCTCTGCCTGATCTCCACCCTCGAGCCGGAGACTTCCTGGAGGGCGCGCCCTCGACCAGCACCACGAGCACACCTCTACCTCAGCCGCGCCCGAACCCCGGCAGACCGCTCGGTGAGCGGTCGGCCCGCGAGAGACGCCGGTCGTCCTGCACGCCGGCCCTCCCACCAAGCCCTGAACCCGGCCGCACCCGGCCGCAGCCCTCGGCATCCGCTGAAGGAGGCCCGCGACGAGCGCGGTGCCCGGTCGCGGTACCTTCGGCGGCGGGGTCGAGGGCTTCGGGATCTCCCACAGCCCGTCCGGAACAATCCAACTTCACGTACCCCGCCCCATGATGAGCCCAACGGCCGAACCCCCACGTAGGACGCGGTCCAAGTCGCGACATGCTCCGGCCTGACAGCTGACAGCTGACAGCTGACGGCTCTTGACTGAATGCGTGAGGGCGTGGGATCCGGCTGGGTGACCCGCTTTGCGTACGGACGGCGCACCGCCCTCCGTCATGCCGCCGGATGCGCATCTCTGGCGGTGTGGCGATGGTTCCCGCAGCGTGGAGAGCAGGGGAGGACCGGCCCGGTAGGCACGTACGCCGAAGGAGAGGTGGGACGTATGGACAAGGACGCCTCCGAGCGCCGGGTGGTGGTCGGTGTCGACGGGTCGCAGTCCTCGTACGAGGCCCTGCGGTGGGCCGTGCGCTACGCCGGTCTCGTCGGAGGCACCGTGGACGCGATCGCGGTGTGGGAGCTGCCGGGTCTGTACGGCTGGTCGGCGCCCGCCGTGGACATGGACGTCGACGAGGAGGAGACCCGGCAGAAGATGAGCCGGGAGCTGACCAACGTGCTTGGCGCGGACACGGCCGGCTCGGTCCGGAGCCATGTGGTGCACGGCAATCCCGCCGACGTCCTGCTGCGGGCCGCCGAAGGAGCCGAGGTCCTGGTTGTCGGCAGCCGGGGCAGAGGCGGATTCGCGCGCGCCCTGCTCGGCTCCGTCAGCCAGCACGTGTCCCAGCACGCGAGCTGCCCGGTGGTGATCGTGCGCTCCGAGAAGCAGTGACCCCCGAAGCAGTGACCTGCGGCTCGGGGCGGTACAGGGCCCCGGGTCACCGGAACGCCGCGGTCGTCCGGGCCGAGTACGGCACCCCGTTCGAAGAGGTCGTACGCCTGCCGGCCGGGCACCGGATCAGCGGGCTGCCCGTGGTCGACGAGGACGAGCAGGTCATCGGTGTCATCTCGGAGACGGACCTGATGACGCGCCAGGCCCGGTGCGTGATGACCGGACGACTCACCGGTGGCCACCGACAGGCAGACGGACCGGCCGCCCTGCCTGCCGCTGATCACGGAGTGGCAGGACAGGGCGGGATCCCCCGTCCCCGGCGTGCAGCCGGTGCCGGAGGGGCGACAGCGGCCACCAGCCGTTCGAGCGCCCGTGAACCTCGACCCACCCGGGTTGGAATCCCCCTCTTTTAAGAGGTGGAGGATGTCAACTTTCTGATGTCCGTCGGGCACAGGGGTGCCGCTGAGGTGGCGCCCGGCAGTCCGCGCCCGGGGTGATACGGGGTGCGGTCCGGTCAGGCGTCGATGATGACGGGGATGATGAGGGGTTTGCGGCGGTAGGTGCGGAACGCCCAATTGGCCACGGCGCGGGCGACGAGCTGTTCGAGCTGGTGCGCGTCGCCGACGCCCTCCTCGGCGGCGGTGGCCAGCGTCTTCTCGATGACGGGGACGACGGGTTCGAACGTGGTCTCGTCGTGGACGAAGCCGCGGGCCAGGAAGTCGGGTGCCTCGGCCAGCGCGCCGGTGTCGGCGTCCACGATCGCCACGACCGTGACCACGCCTTCCTCGGCCAGGGTGAGGCGGTCCTTGAGGGATGCCTCGGTTGCGCCGCCGACCTCCATGCCGTCCACGTAGACGTTGCCCGCGGGCACCTTGCCGGTGATGGACGCGCGCCCGTCGACGAGGTCCACGACCACCCCGTCCTCGGCGACGACGACCCGCTCAGGGGCGACTCCGGTGCGGATGGCGAGGTCGGCGTTGGCCCGCAGGTGGCGCCACTCGCCGTGGACGGGCATGACGTTGCGGGGCTTGACGATGTTGTAGCAGTAGACGAGTTCGCCGGCGCTGGCGTGCCCGGAGACGTGCACCTTGGCGTTGCCCTTGTGGACGACGTGGGCGCCCCACCGGGTCAGCCCGTTGATCACCCGGTAGATGGCGTTCTCGTTGCCGGGGATGAGGGAGCTGGCGAGCAGGACGGTGTCGCCCTCGCCGATGCGGATCTGGTGGTCGCGGTTGGCCATCCGCGACAGCGCGGCCATCGGTTCGCCCTGCGATCCGGTGCACACCAGGGTGATCCGGTGGTCGGGGAGCTTCTCCAGTTCCCTCGTGCTCACGACCAGGCCGGAGGGGATCTTCAGGTAACCCAGCTCGCGGGCGATGCCCATGTTGCGGACCATCGAGCGGCCCACGAACGCCACCTTGCGGCCGTGCTGGTGGGCGGCGTCCAGGACCTGCTGGATGCGGTGCACATGGCTGGCGAAGCTGGAGACGATGACCCGCCGGGGCGCGGTACGCATCACCTGCTCGATCGCCGGATTCAGTTCCCGCTCGGAGGTGGTGAAGCCGGGCACTTCGGCGTTGGTCGAGTCGGTGAGGAACAGATCCACACCCTCCTCGCCCAGGCGGGCGAAGGCGCGCAGGTCGGTGATGCGGTCGTCGAGGGGGAACTGGTCCATCTTGAAGTCACCGGTGTGCAGCACCAGCCCGGCGCCGGTACGGATCGCCACGGCGAGGCTGTCCGGGATGGAGTGGTTGACCGCGACGAACTCGCAGTCGAAGGGGCCGAAGCCCCGCCGGTCGCCCTCCTTCACCCGTACCGTGCGCGGCCGGATGCCGTGCTCCTTGAGCTTGGCCTCCAAGAACGCCAGCGTCAGCTTCGACCCGACGACGGGAATGTCGGACCGCTCACGCAGCAGATAGGGCACGCCCCCGATATGGTCCTCGTGCCCGTGGGTCAGGACGACGGCTGCGATGTCGTCCAGACGGTCCCTGATCGACGTGAAGTCGGGCAGGATCACGTCCACTCCGGGCTGCGTCTCCTCGGGGAACAGCACCCCGCAGTCCACGACGAGCAGCTTGCCGGCGTGCTCGAAGACGGTCATGTTGCGGCCGATTTCGCCCAGGCCGCCCAAGGCGGTGACCCTCAGCCCTCCTTCGGGCAGTGGCGGGGCGGCTTTGAGTTCGGGGTGCGGATGGCTCATACCTTGACGTTAGCGGAGGCGTTCCCGGCGGGCCGCTCCACGTCCGTGTTCTTCGGTGCCGCAGTCTCCGACCTCGGCGTACGGCTGCTGCTGGACGCCGTCGTCGCCCTCGCTCCACCGCCCGGTCCACGCAGGCCCGCCCGGCACTCGTCGTCCTCGCCGCCCTGCCGATCGCCGCCGCACTCGCTGTCCTGTTGGCCAGGTCCCCGCACACGGCCATGGACACCACACCGGGCCGACCGGAGCCGCCGTCATGACGGTTCGGACGTACTGGGAGCTGCTCCCCCCGCACGCGACCTGTCCGTTTGACGGCCCAGGGGGCGCGGTGACGCCGGTGGTGGGACCGGCTCCTGCCGGGATTCCGACCCGGTTTCCGTCTGTGGGCCAGGCGTTGCGATGACCGCGGGCAGATGCTCGGAGCCGACGGACCGGTGCGCGCTCGACGGGGCGGCCGGATGCAGGACGACCAGCTATGGGGCCATGGCGTTGCGCGGGCGGCCCGGGCACGTGCAGGGCGGAGGGACGCCCTGGTCGGTTAGGGTCCCCTCGTGGCGGACGAAGCGGCTCCGTCCCAGTGAAATTGATTGGTCCGGGGCGCGTCGCGGCTGTGAAGCAGGCGACTGATGCGTCCCTGTTGTGCCCTGATGTGCCCTCGCGATGGGTGATCTGGGTAAAAGTGCAGGTCAAGGGCGCGTTCGGGGAGTGCAATGCGATTGAGAGTGGAGTTCACGACCGAGCCCTTCGATCTGGACGAGGCGCCCGCGCATGCGGTGGTGGCCCGGGAGGTCGTGGAGGGGGCCGCGCTGGACTCGGTGGACGTCGGGCCGTTCGGGAACACCGCGGAGGGCGGTGCCGACGTGGTCCTCGCCGCCGTGGACGCCCTGCTGCGCCGAAGCCTGGAGGCCGGCGCGACCCGGGTCTCGCTCCAGGTCAACGTGGTCGCGGAGGCCGAGGGATGAGCGGCGGGGCGGACGAGCCGTTCATCGCCGCCGTCAAGCCGCTCGTCGACGCCATGGGCGGGCGGCTGCTCCCGCCCGACGAGGCCGGTCCTGACGACATCGTCCTCGCCTGGGAGGGCACCGACGCCGTCGCCGTGCGCCTGCCCCGGCTCGCCGACTCCCTCGAGCACATCCTCGCCGCGCTGGAACGCCGGCACGGCAGACCCCTCGCCGACCTGGACCGCAGGGCCAAGCAGGAGATCGTGCGGAGCCTGGAGGCGCGCGGCGCCTTCACCGTCCGGCACGGTGTCGAGACGGTGGCGGGCGCGCTCGGCGTCAGCCGCTTCACCGTCTACAACTACCTCAACCGGGAGAAGGGCTCCTGAAGGCCCCCTGAAGGGCTTCCGGTGAGCTTCTGCCTGGTTCCTGAGGGGGGCAGACGGGCTTGCGGCCGGTCTGCGAGGGCCGCCCAGCCCTCCCGTTCTTCAACAAACTGTTGACGTAGCGGCCCGGGGCGGCGTTAGCTGTTCGCACGCCCGTTCCGCAGGAGGGTCGGTCCCGGCCGGGGGAGGTTTCCGTGACGTCCGCTTCCACGCCGCAGGGCCTGGCCCGCTTCAACGTCCTGGAGGAGCACGCGGCCCTCGCCGCCCTCCACGAGGTGTGCGCCTCCACCGCGTGGGCCCGGCGGCTGCTCGCCGGCCGCCCGTACACGACCGCCGGTGATCTGTACGCCGCCGCCGACGCCGCCACGAGCGTGCTGACCGCGGCGGACCTCGACGAGGCGATGGCCGGGCATCCGCCGATCGGCGGACCCCGGCCCGGTGACCCGGCCTCGGCGCGGGAGCAGAGTGGCATGGCCTCCGCGTCGGACCGGCTCAAGGCGGAGATGCTCGAGCTGAACCTCGCCTATCAGGAGAAGTTCGGCCATGTGTTCCTCGTCTGTGCCACCGGCCGGACCGGCGAGCAGATGCGCGACGCGGCCAGGGAGCGCATCGGCAACACGCCGGAGCGGGAACGCGAGACCGTCCGCACCGAACTGGGGAGGATCAACCGCATCCGCCTGGCCCGGCTCGTCGAAGCGGACCGACGGCCCCGACCTCTCTAGGAGCAGTGCCCGCATGAGCACCGAGACCACCGCCTCCGTCTCCACGCACATCCTGGACACCAGCGTCGGCCGCCCCGCTCGGGACATCGCTGTCCAGCTCTCCGCCCGCTCGGGCCGGCAGGCGCGCTGGCAGGCGCTCGGCGGATCCGCGACCGACGCGGACGGGCGGTGCAAGGACCTCCCTGCGCTGCCGGAGGGCACCACCCACGTACGGCTCGACTTCGCCGTGGAGCCGTACTTCGAGCCACATCCCACCGACAGGCGAGCCGCGGCCCAGCAGGACGCCCCCGCGCATCGGGACAGCGGCACCGGAGTGTTCTTCCCGGAGGTGGCGATCACGTTCGCCGTCGTACCGGGCGAGCACTACCACGTACCGCTGCTGCTCAACCCGTTCGGCTACTCCGTATACCGAGGGAGCTAGCAGACATGCCCACGATTCTCGGCCAGAACCAGTACGGCAAGGCGGAGAACCGCGTCGTCAGGATCACGCGGGACGGCGCCACCCATCACATCAAGGACCTGAACGTCTCCGTCGCCCTCTCCGGCGACATGGAGGACGTCCACCACTCCGGCTCCAACGCCAACGTCCTGCCGACCGACACCACCAAGAACACGGTGTTCGCCTTCGCCAAGGAGTACGGCATCGAGTCCGCCGAGCAGTTCGGCATCCACCTCGCCCGGCACTTCGTCACCTCCCAGGAACCCATCCACCGGGCCCGCATCCGCGTCGAGGAGTACGCCTGGGACAGGATCGCGACCTCCGGCACCCACCAGCGGGAGCACGGCGCACACTCCTTCGTCCGCAAGGGCCAGGAGACCCGGCTGACGCAGGTCACCTACGACGGAGAGCGGTGGGAGGTCGTCTCGGGCCTGAAGGACCTGACGGTGCTGAACTCCACCGACTCCGAGTTCCACGGCTTCGTCAAGGACAGGTACACGACCCTGAAGGAGACCCGGGACCGCGTCCTCGCCACCTCGATCGCCGCCCGATGGCGGTTCAACTGGACCGACGACGCACAGCCGATGCCCGACTGGGAGACGTCCTACGAGCGGACCAGGCAGCACCTGCTCCAGGCCTTCGCCGAGACCTACTCCCTGTCCCTCCAGCAGACGATGTACCGGATGGGCGCGCAGATCATCGAGCACCGTGAGGAAATGGACGAGGTGCGCTTCTCCCTCCCCAACAGCCACCACTTCCAGGTGGACCTGGAACCCTTCGGACTCGACAACGACGGCGCGGACGGCGCCGTGTACTTCGCCGCCGACCGCCCCTACGGCCTGATAGAGGCCACGATCCTGCGCGACGGCTGCGAGGCGCTCATACCGGCGGATCTCACCAACCTCTGAGCACGAGAACGACGTGGAGAGACGAACCCATGGAAGCAGTCCAGCGCATCGTCATCGAGAACTGCGCGATCGCGACCGTCGACGCGCAGGACACCGAGTACGCCTCCGGGTACCTCGTCCTCGCCGGCAACCGCATCGAGTCGCTCGGCGCGGGCAGGGCCCCCGAGGGCCTGGAGAACGTCGTCCGCCGCATCGACGCCACCGGGCATCTGGCGACGCCCGGCCTGGTCAACACCCACCACCACTTCTACCAGTGGATCACCCGGGGCCTGGCCACCGACCACAACCTGTTCGACTGGCTCGTCGCGCTGTACCCGACCTGGGCGCGCATCGACGAGCCCATGGTGCACGCCGCCGCCCGGGGCTCCCTCGCGATGATGGCCCGCGGCGGTGTCACCACCACCATGGACCACCACTATGTGTTCCCGCGCGGCTCCGGTGACCTGTCCGGCGCCGTCATCCGCGCCGCCCGCGACATGGGCGTGCGCTTCACCCTGGCTCGCGGTTCGATGGACCGCAGCGAGAAGGACGGCGGACTGCCCCCGGACTTCGCCGTCGAGACGCTCGACGGCGCCCTCGCCGCGACCGAGGAGACCGTCCGGCAACACCACGACACCTCCTTCGACGCCATGACCCAGGTCGCCGTGGCACCCTGCTCCCCGTTCTCCGTCTCCACCGAACTGATGCGACAGGGAGCGCGGTTGGCGCGCAGTCTCGGCGTACGACTGCACACGCACGGGTCGGAGACGGTGGAGGAGGAGAAGTTCTGCCACGAACTGTTCGGGATGGGCCCGACCGACTACTTCGAGTCCACCGGCTGGCTCGGCGAGGACGTGTGGATGGCGCACTGCGTCCACATGAACGACTCCGACATCGCCGCCTTCGCCCGGACGAGGACGGGCGTCGCCCACTGCCCCTCCTCCAACGCCCGCCTCGCCGCCGGGATCGCCCGCGTCCCCGACCTGCTGGCGGCCGGCGCTCCGGTCGGCCTCGGCGTGGACGGCACCGCGTCCAACGAGTCCGGCGAACTGCACACCGAACTGCGCAACGCCCTGCTCGTCAACCGCCTCGGCCCACACCGCGAGGCTGCCCTGACGGCCCGTCAGGTACTGCGTCTGGGGACCTACGGAGGAGCCCAGGTCCTGGGCCGGGCAGCGGAGATCGGCTCACTGGAGCCGGGCAAGCTCGCCGACCTGGTGCTGTGGCGGATGGACACCCTCGCCCATGCCTCCATCGCCGACCCGGTGGCCGCGCTGGTCCTCGGGGCGGCGGCACCGGTCACGGTGTCGTTCGTGAACGGCCGGCAGATCGTGGAGGACGACCGGCTGCGCACGGCCGACGAGGACGAGATCGCCCGCACCACCCGCGCGCAGGCCCGGCGGCTGGCCGCGATCGCGGCGCGGGACTGACCGCGACCGCGGGTCCGGAACGCCGAACGGGCCCGACCGAAGTGTGCCGGGCGGGCCCGTGAGGCCCATGACGGACTCCGTCTCACGCCAGGGCCGCCCCCACCTCGTCGCGCAGCCGGGGCAGCATGTCGTGGAAGACCCCGGGGCAGAGGGTGTCGCCGTAGTCCTTGTGGCCGTAGAGCCGCGTGGCGGGGATGCCGTAGCGCGCGCAGGTGTACGCGCACAGCGTGACCAGGACCTCCCACTGCGCCTGCGGTGGTGTCGCGCCCGCCTGGTACGAGCCCTCATTGGCGATCCCCATGGCCTGGTTGTTCTGTCCGGAGGTGTGGGCGCCGAGGACGAAACCGGTCCCGCCCGCGAGGGCCTGAAGGCTGCCGTGCCTCCCCTCGGTGACCCAGCCGCCCCGGCTGACCAGGAAGTGGTAGCCGGTGTCGACCCACCCGTTGTCGTCCATGTGCAGGTCCTGGACCCAGTGGGCGTGGGTGTGGGCCTGCGCGCGGGAGAAGTTCGTGGTGTTGGCGCTCACCGTGTGGTGGACGATGATCCGGCTCGGCCGGTACGAGAGCCGGCTGATGGTTCCCCGCGGGGAACGGGCGCCCCAGGCCGCGGTGGTGTCGATGTCCGGCTCGATGACCCCGGTGCCCTGTGTACGGGCGGAGCTCTGCGCGCGGGCGGCGCCCGGCAGCGCGGCGACGGCGGCCAGGCCGGCCGCCCCGGCGAGCAGGAGGCGGCGCCGGAGCGCGTTCTCGGCGTTCACGAGCACTCCTTGGAGGAGGGGGTGGGGGGAAACGGTGGAGCCGACGGGATCGGTCGTCGGCTCCACCGCGTGTTCACGTGCTCGGACGTGCTGAGGTGCGGACGTGCGGGCGTGCTGAGGTACTGACGTGCTCGGACGTTCGGGATGCGTCGCGACCGACGTGGCGAGGGGGTGTCAGCCCGCGCTTTCCGTACGGGTCGCGCCGGTTGGGGTCACGTGTTGTTGGCGAGGGCCAGGAGCCGGTCCCGCGAGCCGTTGAACTGGTTGCGGTCCACGGTGCCGGCGACGCCGCCGACCGAGCCGGTGCTGGTGTACTGCCACACCGTCCAGGTCGGGAAACCGCTCGGGAGGGTCGGCGAGGTGGTGGTCCAGTGCGCCACCCACAGCGGGCTCTTGGCGGACATGCCGGTCCAGTTGCCGGTGCAGGTGTTCCACCAGCTCGCGGTCGTGTAGATCACCGCGTCTCGCCCGGTGCGCGACTTGTACGTGGTGTGGAAGTCGTCGATCCAGGTGCGCATCTGAGTGGTGGACAGGCCGTAGCACATCGCCCCGTAAGGGTTGTGCTCGATGTCCAGGACACCGGGGAGCGTCAGGTTGTCGCGCGACCAGCCACCGCCGCTGGAGGCGAAGTAGTTCGCCTGGGTCGCGCCGTTGGAGGCGTTGGGGAGTGCGAAGTGGTACGCGCCGCGGATGACGCCGGCGTTGTGGGCGGCGGGATAGTTGGTGTTGAAGCTCGGGTCCTTGTGGCCGGTGCCCTCGGTCGCCTTCATCCAGGCGAACTGGATGCCCGAATTGCGCACCGAGGTCCAGTTGATGGCGCCCTGCCAGTGCGAGACGTCGATGCCCTGGACGCCGTCGGTCGGGGCCATGACGCCCATCGACGGCTCTTCGGCGGGGACGTCGTCGTGGATCCGGGCGCCCACACCCATGTAGGCGTTGCCCGGGGTGATGTCGGTGCGGTCCGGGGCGGGCCGGGGTGCGGCGGTGGCACCGGGGGCGGAGGTCACGGTCAGGGCGAGTGCGGCGCCGAGGACTCCGAGCGCCGTGGCGATCCGTCTGCGAGGGCCGGTCAAGCGGTGGGGGAACGAGGACATGGCTGCCTCCTGTGCACATGTGGGGATGAGAGAGGAGGTGACGTCGGCCGGTGCCACCTTGGGCGGATCCGTGCTTTTTGACGTGCGCGCGTCACGAGTTTACGCACGTAGATTCCGTGCCTGTAAAGAGCTTCCGGCCGCCGCTGGAGGTCTGGTCCAGTGGCGGTCCGGACGGCCAGCGGCGTTGCCGTCCCCGCGGCGGAAACTTTCACCGGGTGAAAGCGGAAGAGGCCTTTGCGCCACGAGCGGCCTGCGGCGACGAGGCCGACCCGACACCTTTGACACGGAGGCCGGCTCCGACCGGAACGACGTGTGGCCGTACCGGGAGTTGAACTCCCGGTACGGCCACCATGCCGTCGGTCGGTTTGCCGGAACCCGTTGGTTCCGAGGGTCCTACAGCCCGAACAGGCCCGGTTCCTCGGCCAGCTCCCGGAAGATGTCCTGCGGGCTCGGCACCAGCTTGCGCAGCTTGAGGTCCAGCACGCCGCCGACCGCCGTGATCTCGGCCGAGACCGTGCCGTCCGCCTTGGTGATGACCTGCTCGATGCGGAACGTCTTGCCGGTGCTCCAGGCGAAGGCGCAGCTCACGTCGACCTCGTCGCCGGCGAGCAGTTCGCGCTTGTAGCGGATGGTCGTCTCCAGGGCGACCGGTCCCACGCCCCGTGCGGCGAGCACGGACTGGGTGATCCCCGCTTCATGGAGCAGCGCCCAGCGCGCGTGCTCCGCGTAATTGAGGTACACCGCCTGGTTGAGGTGGCCCTGCACATCGGTCTCGTATCCGCGCACGGTCACCCGGACGGAAAACGGCTCGCTCACTGCGTCCCCTTCGCACCTGCTCGATTCGCTGCACTCACCACCGATCCTGGCACGCGCCCTCATACGCGCCGCGGAGAGGCCAGCACATAACGCGCCCGCGTCCTGGGCTCCGTGTACTCCCCGACCTGCCAGCCGGCCTCCTCCAGGGTGGCCGCGCAGGCCCGCAGCGCCTCGCCGTCCGGCTCGTGGACGGCTACCGCCTCCGGCTGCGGCGTCTCCCGCACCCGGTACCCGCCCGCCTCGGTGTCCTCTCCGGCGGGACGGTGTCCGGCAGCCTCCAGGGCGAGCGCGGCGGCCTGCACCAGATGGCCGCGCTCCCAGCCGCAGGGCCGGTCGGTGGCACCGTCCGTATGCGACATGCGCCGCAGCTCCAGCAGTCCCTGCCACGCACTCCGCACCTCACGTACGCGTGCGGCCCCGCCCTCGGCCGCACCCTTCTCCCCGCCGACCCGAGCGGCGAAGACTCCGCCGGAGGTCCCGCTGCCGGAGGCCCTGCTACCGGAGGCCCCGACCTCCGGCTCCGGGCCGCTCTTCCCCTCCGCGTCGTCCTCCCCCTCCCGTATCCGGTGCCCCGCCGGCGTCAGGAAATGACCGTGCGGCGCACGGGGGTGCCGGAACGCGAGCCCTCGCTTGACCAGCCCCGCAAGCTGGGCCTCGGTCCCCTTGAGCCGCCCGCTGACCGGATCGGCCGCCTGCACCACCCGCCGCAGCCCCGCGCCCAACGCTCTCGTCACCGCACCCACCCCCGGTCCCCGACCGCCCGGCCGGCCTTTCCGGCCCTTTCGAAGACTACGACCGAACACCGACACTCCCGGCGTCCGGAGCTTCGGCGCGATACGTGCCGCTCCATGAGCCGGCCGTAGAATTCCGCTGTGGAGAACTCAGATCGTACGTCGCGGCCCGGAGCGAAACCGGGGAGCGCGGGCGGCAAGCCCGCGCAAGGCCTGGAATCCGTGGAGAACGCCCTCTCCCTGCTGCTCCTGCTCCGCACGCAGGGGCGCGTGCGGCTGAGCGAGGCCGCCGACGAGCTGGGTGTGGCCAGGTCCACGGCCCATCGCCTGCTCTCCACCCTGCGCGGTCGCGGCTTCGCGGTGCAGGGCGCCGACAAGGTGTACCGGCCCGGCCCCACGCTCTACCGCCTGGGGATGTCCCAGCGCTCCGAGTACGACCTCGTGGAAACCGCCCGGCCGCACCTGCTGTGGCTCAACGGACAGCTCGGTGAGACGGTGCACCTGGCGGTCCGGGCCGGGGCCGAGGCGCGCATCCTGCACAGCATCGAGGGAACGCACGCGCTGCGCGTCGGCAGCCGCACGGGCGTGAGCCTGCCCGCGCACCTCTCCGCCGGCGGCAAGGCACTCCTCGCCGACCTGGGCGTCTCCGAACTCGCCGACATCTACGGCACCCGGCGCACCGCGCAGGCGGACACCGACCCCGAGACACTGCACCGCACGCTCGAGACCGTCCGCAGGCGGGGCTACGCCGTCAATATCGGAGGTACCGAGCGCGGCATCTCCGCGGTGGGCGCCGCCGTGCGGGAGCCGGGCGGCCGCGCCGTGGCGGCGATGATCGTCTCGGCCCCTTCGCTGCGCTTCACCCGCGCCCGCCTCGGCGATGCGGCCGCTGTGCTGGGGGAGGCGGTACGCCGCATGGAGGCGGCACTCTGAGCCGGCGGCCGGTGTCCTCGCACGCACGCGGCCGAAGCGGGGAGGCAGGATACGGCGGCAGGCCCGTAGTGCAAAGAAATGCTCCGCCCTGTACCGCAGAGCGGAACTACTGGACAGTTTCATTGCTCTCTGCGTAACAGGGCTGCTTCCATTCTGGTCACCGATGGGTCATTCGCTTGTCGCCGGGAGGACACCGGGGTCTGCGGAGCCGCCCACCGTGTCGGTGCTCCGCATCGCGGCCCGCCCGGCTTCCTTTCCCCCCACCTCTCCGCGACAGGACGTGGCCGCATGACCACTGATGTTCAAGCACCCGCTCCCGCCCGCGCTTCCGCCCGGCCCCCCGCTCCGGACCCGACGGACCGTCGCACCCGCGCCCTGACCCGTGCGGTCGTCGCCCTGTGCACGGCGGCGATCACGGTCGAGGGGTTCGACCTCATCGTCTACGGCGTGGCGATGCCGTCGATGCTCGCCGACTCGAATCTGGGCCTCGACAAGTCCCTCGCCGGAACTCTCGGCAGCCTCGTCTACATGGGCATGCTCATCGGCGCCATCGTCTGCGGGCCGCTCGCCGACCGTCTCGGCAGGCGTCGGCTCGTGCTGGCGTCGGGAGTGATCTTCACCCTGTTCACCGTCGGCTGTGTCGTCGCCGCCACGCCCTGGCAGTTCGGTCTCTTCCGGCTGCTCGCCGGCATCGGCATGGGCGGTGTGATGCCGTCCTGCGTGGCCCTCGCGAAGGAGTACGCGCCGCGCGGGCGCTCCGCGCTGGTGGCGACCATCGTCCTCGCGGGCGTTCCGGTCGGCGGTGTGCTCGCCGCGCTCACCGCCGCCGCGTGGGGCGATTCCCTCGGCTGGCGCGGCCTGTTCGGTGTCGGCGCGGCGCTGTCGACTCTGGTGTTCGCCAGCGCGTACGCCCTGCTGCCGGACTCGCGGCCCGGAGCGGCCGGCGCCCCCGACCCCCGAGCCACTCCCTCGACGGTGTCCGTCGGCAGCCCCGCGTCCGGCGGAGGCCTCGCGTCCGGCGGGCCGACGGCCGAGGCGAAGAACCCCTCACCGGCCCGCTCCGTGCTGTCGGACGGCCGCGCCCGCACCACCGTGCTGTTCGTCGTCGCCAACTTCGCGGTGCTCCTGGCCTGGTACGGCCTGAACACCTGGCTGACCCAGCTGATGCGCGAGATGGACTACCCGCTCGGCTCGGCACTGCAGTTCACGCTCGTGCTTAATCTGGGTGCCGTGATCGGCTCGTTCGCCATCGCCGCCGTCGCCGACCGGATCGGCCCGCGCTTCGTCACCATCGGCAGTGCGGCGCTCTCCGCAGTCGCCGTCGTCGGCCTGTCGTTGGGCGGCAACACCGTCGTGGTCCTCTGTCTGACCGCGCTCGCCGGTGTCGGTGCCCATTCGTCCCTGACCGTGCTCAACGACTGGGTGGCGTCCAGCTACCCGGCCTCGATCCGGGCCACGGCCCTCGGCTACGTCTCGGGCTTCGGGCGCGGCGGCGCGATCGTGGCGCCGCTGCTCGGCGGCTGGATCCTGACGGCCTCTCTCGGCCCGACCACGGTCTTCTACGTCTTCGCCGCAGCCGCCGCCCTGAGCGCCGCGGCCCTCCTCGCCATCCCCCACCGCCGGGCCTGACACCCCCGCCGCGAAGCGCGACGCCCCGTCTCCAGCAGGAGGCGGGGCGTCCTCGTCGGGTGGGAGGAGCCTCACCGCCGAAGACCCGGCCGGACCGTAGGGTAAGCCGCGCCCGGCCGCGCTACTGCCGGTATCCGCTCAGGAAGCGGCCGATGCGACCGATCGCCGCCTCCAGGTCCTCCGCTTGGGGAATGCGGAAGTGGTCGGGTCACCGGCGTCCGGAGGCGTACGGCAGGAAGGCGGCCCACTGCTGGGGGGCGAAGGTCAGGCGGGGACCGCGTATGTGCTTCGAGTCCCGGACGTGGATGGTTTCGGGGGCAAAGGCGATCTCGACGCACTCGGGGCCATCGTTCGTGCTGTAACTGCTCTTGAACCACTCCAGCGCGGGACCGTTCCCGGACGGGCGGTTGGTCATCAGGTCTCTCCCAGCACTTTCTCGATGAAGGCCAGCGACTCACGGGGTGTGAGGGCCTGGGCCCGGATGATGCCATAGCGGATTTCGAGGACTTGGACCTCTTTGGGATCGGAGATCAGCCGATTGATCAGCTGGACCTCGATGTGGCTCACGGTGACCCCCTCCTTCAGCCGCAGCAGTTGCAGCGCCCCTGCGAGTCCAGCGTGGTCCTCGCGATCCGTGGGCAGCACCTGGATCTCCACGTTTCGCCGCCGACCGACCTGCAACAGGCGTTCGAGCTGCTTCCGCATCACCATTCTGCCCCCGAGCGGGCGGCGCAGCGTCACTTCTTCCTGGACAAAGCTGAAGACGGGAGCAGACTGCTGGTCGAAGATCTTCTGTCGCGCCAAGCGGGCCTCGACGAGCCCGTCCACATGATCCTCGGTGTACGGAGGCCGCCGCATGCCATAGATGGCCCGTGCGTATTCCGGCGTCTGGAGCAAGCCGTGCACGACGTGATTCGCGTAGGCGCATAGCTCGACCGCCTCGTCCTCCAGCTTGGCCAAGTCCCGTACCTTCTTCGGAAACCGTGCCTTCTCCACATCATTCTTCAGCCCCGAGATCAGGCCGCCCGCTTCCAACACTCGGTCCGCCGCGTCGAGGAAGGACTCCGTCGGCGCCCGTCGTCCGCGCTCGACGGACGACACCTGCTCCTCGCTGTACCTGATGGCCGTTCCGAGACCGGCCTGGGTCATGCCCTCCCGCTCCCGGCACATCTTGATGACCCGCCCGACGGTCCGCAGAACGGCCGCCGACTCCTCGTCCGCGCCGTAAGGTTCCACGCTCATGTCCTTGCACCTCCATGTGCCACTCGTGCTCAACTCGCCGCCGGTGCGGGGCGTCACGCGTCGCGGCCCGGACAGAGCCGTACAGCGGGCGTGCGGTGACGTCGTGCTGTGGGGCCGCACCGGTCTCACCAGCACCCACCTGACTCCGCGTGCCGGGGAGCACCGCGACCGGCCCGGGCAGGTGATCGCGCGGGGCCGGCCTGCTGGTCACGCAGCCGGTGGAGCGGGGCGCGCTGCCCCGGTTGCGCGCCGCGACCGACCCCGGTGTGCGGGGCGGCCAGTTCTTCGGACCGTCCGGATTCGGGGAAACGCGCGGCCGGGTCACCGAGGCCCGACTCAGCCGGGAGGCGGCCGATCCGGCCGTGGGCGGGCGGCGCTGGGCGGTGGCCGAGGAACTGACGGGCGTCAGCTAGCTGTGAGCCGTCGCCGACCGGAAAGGGCCGCGAAGGCAGTCGGTGTGGGGCGAGGCCGTCCTGGGGCGAGATGGCGAGGACCTCGCCGGGACCTCGCCCTCCCGCGTCCCCCGCAGGGGCGCCTAACCCATGAACTCGGTTTGCTGGTAGGGCGTCCACCAGCTGAGCAGGCCCCAGATCCCGAGGGCGAGGGCGCTCGCCGCGATCACGGCCGCGAGCCAGGGGCGGCGCAGCGCACGCAGGGTGAGCAGCCAGGCGGCGAGCGGGACGAGCGCGCCGCCGGCGGCGATGAGCGGGAGGTCGACGTAGAGGACGCTCAGGTCCCGGTGCATGCCCTCGAACCCGCCGTCGACGCTGACCCGTGCCCGCGGCGCCCAGGCGAGCACCGCGACCACGGCGCCCACGGCCGCCAGGAAGATGCCCGCACAGCCCTGTCTTTCGTCTCTCATACCTTGATCCGACGCGGTCGTTCCGTCGGCGGTTCCCGCGTGCCCTACTGCCGGTATCCGCTCAGGAAGCGCCCGATCCGGCCGATCGCCGTCTCCAGGACGTCCGCGTGGGGGAGGGTCAGGATGCGGAAGTGGTCGGTGGTGGGCCAGTTGAAGCCGGTGCCCTGGACCACCTGGATCTTCTCCCGCAGGAGCAGGTCGAGGACGAACTTCTCGTCGTCGTGGATCTTGTGGACCGCCGGATCGATGCGGGGGAACGCGTACAGGGCGCCCTTGGGTTTGACGCAGCTCACGCCGGGGATGTCGTTGAGCATCCGCCAGGCCGTGTCCCGCTGTTCATGCAGCCGGCCGCCGGGGGCGGTCAGCTCGTGGATGGACTGGCGGCCGCCGAGCGCGGCCTGGATGGCGTACTGGGCGGGCGCGTTGGCGCACAGGCGCATGGAGGCCAGCATGGTCAGGCCCTCCAGGTAGTTCTTCGCGTGCTGCTTGGGGCCCGTGACCACCAGCCAGCCGGAGCGGAAGCCCGCCACGCGGTACGTCTTCGACAGCCCGCAGAAGGTGAGGACGACCAGGTCGGGGGCGAGCGCGGCGGCCGAGTGGTGCACGGCGTCGTCGTAGAGGATCTGGTCGTAGATCTCGTCGGCGAGGACCATCAGGCCGTGCCGGCGGGCCAGATCGAGGATGCCCTCGACGATCTCCTTCGGATAGACCGCGCCGGTCGGGTTGTTGGGGTTGATGATGACCACGGCCTTCGTACGGTCCGTGATCTTAGACGCCATGTCGTCCAGGTCCGGGTACCAGTCGGCCTGTTCGTCGCACAGGTAGTGGACCGCCTTGCCGCCCGCGAGGGTGGTCACCGCCGTCCAGAGGGGGAAGTCGGGGGCGGGGATGAGGACTTCGTCACCGTCCTCCAGCAGTGCCGTGACGGCCATCGACACCAGTTCGGACACGCCGTTGCCGAGGAAGACGTCGTCGACGTCGACCTCCATGCCCAGGGCCTGGTAGCGCTGGGCCACCGCACGGCGGGCGGAGAGGACGCCCCGCGAGTCGGTGTAGCCGTGCGCCCGCGGCAGCATCCTGATCATGTCCTGGAGGATCTCCTCCGGCGCCTCGAAGCCGAACAGGGCCGGATTGCCGGTGTTCAGGCGCAGCACACTGTGCCCCGCCTCCTCCAGCGCGTTCGCGTGCTCGATGACCGGGCCGCGGATCTCGTAACAGACCTCGCTGAGCTTGCTCGACTGCCGGAACTCCATGCGCCGCTTCCCCTCACGCCGTTCTCGTGTTGCTTGGTTTTACCAAGTGACCACTTGGAAAGTCCAACACCTTGTCTACACTGCGTCGCATGTCACCTCGCCGAAGCTACGACCAGTACTGTTCCGCCGCCCGCGCGCTCGACGCCGTCGGTGACCGCTGGACCCTGCTGATCGTCCGCGAGCTCCTCGCCGGCCCGCGACGCTACACCGACCTGCACGCGGACCTCCCCGGCGTCAGCACGGACGTACTGGCCTCACGGCTGAAGGACATGGAACGCGAAGGGCTGACCACCCGGCGCAGGCTGCCCCCGCCCGGTGCGGCCTACGTGTACGAACTCACCGGCCGGGGACGCGCGTTGCTGCCCGTGCTGCAAGCGCTCGGCGCGTGGGGGCAGGCGTCGCTGGGAGAGCGGCGGCCCACCGACGCGGTGCGGGCGCACTGGTTCGCGCTGCCTCTGCTGCGCGCCCTGGACGCCGTGGACGTGGGGGAGGGCGCGGGTGGGGGCGGCCTGGTCGAAGTCAGGCTGGAGGAGGGGAAGTTCCACCTGCGCGTCGGCGCCGAGGGCGGGCCGGTCTACGGTGACGGACCCGCTCCCGGCGAACCCGACGCCACGCTGGTCCTCGACACCGGCACCTGTACGGCGATCAGCCGCGGGGAGTCGACCGTCGCCGACGCGGTACGCGACGGGCGGGTCGTGGTGAGCGGCGACGGCACGCTCGCCAAGGTGCTGAGGGAGGCGTGAGGGGAAGTGCGGCCGCGAAGGGGAAGTGCGGCCGTGAAGGGGAAGTGCGGCCGTGAAGGGGAGGCGCGGCTGTGAAGGGGAAGTGCGGCCGCGAAGGGGAAGTGCGGCTGTGAACGGGAGGCGCGGCTGTGAACGGGGGGCGCGGCCGCGAAGGGGAGGCGCGGCCGTGAACGGGAGGCGCGGCCGTGAACGGGAGGCGCGGCCGTGAACGGGAGGAGGCCCGCACAAGGCGGGCCTCCTGGGAGCGTCACGTGCCGGGCGTCCCCTCGGACGCCCCGCCGGGTGTCACGCGCCCGGCGGCACCCGGGACGGCCGTCCCGTTCCCCGCGTCAGCCGGTAGCCGGCGACTCCGGCCAGCGCGGCCAGCGCACCGCCCACCGCGGTCCACACCCAACGGCTCGACCACCAGCCCGAGGTCCAGCCGTCCTCGGGCTTGAGGTCGGCCAGTACGGCGGTCGGCGAGTCGTTCTCGTCGCCGTCGCTGTCCTGGTCGTCCGCGGCGTTCTGCAGCGCGATACCCGGTACCAGCGGCTCCGCGAGCGAGCCGTCGACCGCCGCTGCGCCGCCCATCTCCTTGGAGTTCGACCGGACTTCGATGTCCACCGGCTGGCCCAGGTCGGACGCCGAGAGGTTCACCGCCGTGAGCCGGACGTAGTACGTGCCCGGCAGGGGGTCGTTGGCCCACGGCTCCGACCAGGCGCGGACCGTGCGCAGCACGCACTTCAGCTCCACGGAGGCCGCGTCGGCCGCCGCGGAGCGGGTCTGGGCGCCGTACTGGCAGGCCTGCCGGCGGCGCAGACCGTCGTACACGTCGATCCGCCAGGTCTCGGCGGCGTGCGTCTCGGGCAGCTTCACCGACGCCTCGACGGTGGGACGTTGCCCCGTGCTAGCCGGGAACGACCAGTACAGGTAGTCGCCCACGGACGCACGCGCCGTGGCCGTCTGCCCCTGCTCGAACTCCGTCGCGGTACGGAACGAGGTGCCCGCGCGGGTCGGTCCGGCACTGTCCTTGGACGACGCGCCGGGAGAGGGGGTGGAGTCGGCCGCGGCGGGGGCCACGGCAGCAGCCGCCAGCCCGAACGTCAGCAGGGCGGCGCCCAACAAGCGGGTGATACGCATCAGCTGGTCCTCCAGACCGCGAGCCGCCAGCGTGACAGCCAGCCCCAGACGAGACCGGCGAGGAAGCCGGCGAGAACCAACGTGCCGAGCAGCCACCAGCCCCGGCCCAGGCCGAAGGAGGCCACGTCGCTCGACCCGTCCGGGCCCTCCACGACATCGATGGTCAGTTCCAGCGGCAGGCCGGGCGTGGTCTTCACACCGGAGCCCGGCGAGAACGAGTTGGTCACCGCCAGGCACACCGTCTCGGCGGCCTGCCCGTCGCCGTCGCCGTCCCGTTCGGGCTTCGGGTAGCGCAGGCCGGTGGACAGGACGTCCGTACGGCCGTTGCCCGCGGCCTCGCCGCGGACGATCTCCCGGTTGTGCACCGTGACGGCCCGCAGCAGCACGCCGTAGTCCGGGTTCACCGCCCGGTCCGCCGCCACACTCACCGAGGCGCGCAGTTCCTGGCCCGGCAGCACGTCCACGCGGTACCAGCGCTGCTGCCCGAACTCCTCGCGGTCCGTGTAGAGACCGGAATCCAGCGTGGGCGCCTTCGCGCAGGACGCGGCACCCTCGGTCGCGACCGGGGTCACTACCGGCTCGGCTGCGCGGTCCACCAACTCATTGACACGGTCGGTGAGTTCGTCCTGGTGCTCGACCGAGGTGTAGGTGCCGCCGGTTGCCTCGGCGATGCAGCTGAGCTGCCGGCTCAGCTTGGCGTTCGGCACCAGGCCCAGGGTGTCGATGGTCAGGCCGATGCCCTTGGCCGCGATCTCCCGGGCCACCTCGCACGGGTCGAGCGGGGCGCAGGTGTCCTCGCCGTCACTGATCAGCACGATGCGCTTGGAACCGTTGCCGCCCTTGAAGTCGCCGGCCGCCTTCAACAGGGCGGGGCCGATCGGGGTCCAGCCGGTCGGGTTCAGCGTGGCCACCGCCGTCTTGGCCTCCGTGCGGTCCAGCGGGCCGACCGGATAGAGCTGCGCGGTGTCCTTGCAGCCCTCCTTCTTGTCGTCGCCGGGGTAGTTGGCGCCGAGGGTGCGGATCCCCAGCTCGACCTCCTCCGGCGTCGCGTCCAGCACCTCGTTGAACGCCTGCTTCGCCGCGGCCATCCGGGACTGCCCGTCGATGTCCCGGGTCCGCATCGAGCCGCTGACATCGAGGACGAGGTCGACCTGGGGTGCGTCCTGGCCCGTGGGTTCACCGGCGGCCGCCGCGGACGGGAAGGCGAGCCCCGCCGTCAGAGCGGCGAGCAGGACACCGACGCCTGCTGCCGGCCATTTTCTTCTGATCATCGGCGGATCCTATTGATCAGGGACGCCTTGCTCCAAAAGCGGGGGCTCCAGGGCGGGCCCTACAGGGGCTCGTCTTGAAGGGGATTGGGTAGTTCCGCCCATTCGTCCCCGGCCGTCCGTGGTGAAAGCCGCATCCACGTCAGCGCCTTCGCGGGCAGCGGATCACCGCACAGCGCCGCCAGGTCCGGGGTGCGCGGCAGATCCCGTACGACGCTCTCCAGCACGGCCCGCAGCGCCGGGCCGGAACCCGTCGTACCGGCCAGCGCACCCGCCACCAGCGAGCCGAACAACTTGCGCCGCAGGGCCCGTTCGTCGTCCGTCACCATCCGGGCGGGCAGTTCGGGCACGGGGATGCCGTGTCGTGCGAGCCGCGCGGGGCTGATCCGCAGGTCGGCCAGATCACGGTAGACGAGCCGCACCGGCTCCCCGTCAGGCGACAGCACCACCAGAAGGTTCTGTCCGTGCGCCTCCAACGCCACGCCCAGTTCGAGCAGGCGCAGCCCCACCGTCAGGGCAAGCCGCGCGAACCGGGCCGCCCAGGCGGGGGAGCGGGGCAGCCCGGTCGCCGCCAGGGCCGCCACCGGCACCACCCACTCCCCGGCCGCCGCGTACTCCTGCGGCGACTCGCGCACCACGGCGGCCAGATCGGGGGAGCCGGCCGCCGCGGCGCCCAGGGTGCGGGTGGTGTGCAACAGCCCGCCGGTCCGCGCCGCCATCGACTCCCCGAACTCCGACAGCACCGCGGACGCGGCGACCGAACCGAGCGAGATGTCCCGCACCGACGACGTCAGCCGCGTACTCAACGCCGTCTTCACATGCGGCCCGTCGGGCAGCGCGAGCGTCCGCAGCGCCATCAGCGGATGCGCCGCCATCCGCCCCGCGGGCTCCCGCTCGAGCACATGAGCCGCCTGCCAGGGATGCACCGGGATCACCACCCGCCCCCCGTCCCGCAGCCACCGCGGCCAGGCCCCCGTCACCAGACAGTCCCCGGCCGGCACCGGAACCAGCGCCAACTCCACGAGAGGCCGATGCTCGGGCCCGTACGCCAGCTGTTCGGCCACCGAGAACCCGGGCCGGGAACGGCAGTTGGGATGGAACGGATGCCCGTCGACCACCCGCTGCTCCCACTCCCAGTCCGACCCCCGGCCCCGCCCGCCCGCCTCATCCCCCCTCTCCTCCTCCGGGACGTTTGCCCGGGACAGTGCCAACGAGGCCACGCTGTGCGCGAGTTCGGCGGAGAATTCAGCCGAGTGCGGTACGGCGAGTTCCCCCATCAACCGCGCGGGATCGCCGTACGCCACCTCGTCCAGCCGTACGGCGGTGACGTACCCGGCGGTCGCATACGGATCCGGGCGCGGGCCGCGCAGCCGACGACCGTCCGTCAGCCGCAGCGTGAGCCCGTCACGGTCCGGCTCCCGGCGCACGACCCACGGCAGGGGATCGTGCGCGAGACCACGCCAGAGCCGGGTCAGCACGGCCGCGCGGGCCCCCGGCAGCGCTGCCGCGTACCGGGGCACCAGCGCGGGTCGTACGGTGGCCAATTCGTCGGCGATTTCGGCCTCGACGGCGGGGGGGCGGTGCACAGGCGGGCTCCTCGGGTACGAAAGGTGCTGCGGAACGAACAGTCGGGCCGTGGCGGACACGCGGACGTACCGATCGTCCTCGTCCGGACAGACCGTAGGGAAACAGTGGAACGCGTGGACCTCATGCCCCCACCCGCAGACGACGACGCGGCACCCCGCGCCCACGAAACCGCCCGCCTGGCCGCCCGAGCCGACGCATACGCGACGGCCCCGCTGCTGAACTGCCTGCTGCGCGAGATCGCGCAGCAGGTGCCGCACGCGGAGCAGGACCGGGACGGGCGAACCCTTGGCACATACCGCCTGCTCGGCACCGGCCGGCTGCTACGGGTCCACGGCACCCGGCGCCCCACCGCACCCGAGGTACGCGCGGAGGACGGCACGTGGCGTCGCCTCGGCCACCCGGAACTGGTGGGACTCGTCGCCGAGGAGCTGCGCCGGTACACCGGCGTGCCCAACCAGGAACTGCCGACCGAGATGACCGACAGCCGCGACGCGGTGGCCGCGCTGCTCGCCGCACGAGCGGGCGCCGGCCCACCCGCCGACCCCTACCTGCGCTCCGAGCAATCCCTGCTCACCGGCCACACCCACCACCCCGCCCCCAAGGCGCGCGGCGCCGGCCCCGTGGCGAGCTGGCTGCCGTACGCACCGGAGGCGTACGCCCGCTTCCCGCTGACGCTGCTGGGACTGCGCGAGGACGCGGTGGTGGAGGAGGGCGACACCGCGGCCCTGGACCGGTTGGGCACTGCCCCGCCCGGCTACCGCCTCCTGCCGGCCCACCCCTGGCAGATGGAGCTGACGGCCCGGAGCCTGGCCCCCGCGTTCGCCGACGGCCGCCTGATCGGGCTCGGCGCGACCGCGTTCCCGGCATGGCCCACGGCCGCGATCCGCACCGTGTACACGCCCGCACACGACCTGTTCCTGAAGTTCAGCCTGGACGTGCGCATCACCAACGACATCCGCCGCCTGTGGCGCCACGACCTGCTGAGGCTGAGCCGGACCGACCGGGCCACCAGCGAGGCGTTCGCCGCCTCGGCCACTCCTGACGCCCCCGCGGCCTGGCTGAGCGACCGCGGTTACCGCACCGCGGACTTCGCCTTCGAAGAACTGGCCGTACTGGTCCGCGACGGCCTGCACCGCCACCTGCTGCCCGGTACGACCCCGCACCTCGCCGCAGCCCTGGGAGAGGACTACGAGGGCAACCCGCTCGCCACCACCACCGCCCCCGCCGCCTGGTGGGAGGCCTACCTGGCCCAGGTCGTTCCCCCGGTACTGAACGCCTTCGCCCGGCACGGAGTCGTCGTCGAGGCCCATCTGCAGAACACCCTGATCGCTGTCGACGCCCATGGCACGCCCGTACAGGCCCTGTACCGGGACGCCGAGGGCGTGAAACTGCTGTCGGAGGTGACCAGGGAGGCGGGCTGGGAACGGCTGGTGTACTGCCTCGTCGTCAACCACCTGACAGAAATCGCCGCCGCCCTGACCGAACACCACCCGGGCTTCGCCCCCTGGCCCGCGGCCCGCCGGGAATTCTCCCGCCACCCCTTCCCGGAGGCCCGGGCCCTCCTCACCGCCCCCACCCTCCCCGCCAAGACCAACCTTCTCCTGCGCTGGACCGACGCCGACGGAGCGGCGGCCCGCTACCGCCCGGTCCCCAACCCGCTGGCGGAGACATAGCCGCGTACGGCGCCGGGCCGTGCTCCCGAAGCGGCCGGGCCGGGGGCGAGCAGGCCGCCGGGGACCGGGACCGGATGCGGGCGCGGCTGGAGAAGCTCTTCCTGTCGCTGGCCTGACGTCGCGGACCGCGTCAGGTCGCCACCGCGTCAGGTCACCACGTCAGACCATCACGTCAGGTCGCCGCGTCGGCGAGCATGAAGGCGGCCACGCCCAGCAGCGCCACGGCGAACAGGCGCTGCAGTCCGGCCCCGGACATCCTGGTGGCGAGGCGTTTGCCGTCCCAGGCACCCAGCACCGCGGTCCCGATGAAGGCCGACCACCGTCCAGTCGAGAGAGACGGCGGCGCCGGAGCGGGTGGCCAGGGAGGCCGGCGACGTGGTCGTGACGACCAGCAGGCTGGTGCCCACGGCGGCCCGTACCTCGAAGGCCGGGGCCTTGACCAGGGCCGGTACGGCGAGGAAGCCGCCCCCCACCCCCAGCAGGCCGGTCAGCGCGCCCAGCCCCGCCCCCGCGGCCCTGCCCGGCCGCACCACTCCGCTCCCGCCGCCGGCCGCCGGGCGATCCGCTCCGCGTCGGCCGGCGCGGGCGGGGTCAGATCGCCCGGCGAGGGCCTCCGTCTCGCGGGCCTCCGGGGTCTTCGGGGCCTTGGAGAAAAGGATCCGGCCGATGATCGGGTGCGCGCCGGTGCAGCAGCGTTCGTGGAACGCCTGACGGGCGGCGAACGGACTGCAGGTCATGTCCCCCGCCATCCGCATCGCCCGGCCCGCACGGTGGACGCCGTCGACGAACTGTTCCTGCACGCCGGGGCCCGGCGCTGCACAGCGACTCCACGCTGCAGCGCCGCCGGCGTGACATCCGCGCCGCGACGAACCACGCCGGCGACAACGCGGGCCCGATCTACCAGGCCTACGGCCTGAACGCCTGTGGACAGCGGCTGCCGGCGTCGGTGCTCTTCCGGGGGCGGGGCGGGACCGGACGGACACCCGGGGGCCGTGAGGGGCGGACGAGAATCGGCGGGCCGCTCGAACTGCGTGCGGCCGTGGGCCTCCCGCGCGCCTTCCTCCGAACCGGTGACATGAGATGAGCAGGCTGCGGTCGAGCGCCGGGATCGCGGTGACCGGTGCTTGTCTGGTCATCTCAGCATCCGATCGCACAAGGAGTACCGCCATGCCGTCACAGCCATCGGACATCTCGTACACCGTGCCGGGGATGAACACCCAGGACAGCCAGGACATCATCAAGGTGCTGCAGATGCGTCTGCACTCCCTCAACGACCTCCACCTGACCCTCAAGCACGTTCACTGGAACGTCGTCGGACCGCACTTCATCGCCGTTCACGAGATGATCGACCCCCAGGTCGACCAGGTCCGCTCCATGACCGACGACCTCGCCGAGCGGATCTCGACTCTCGGCGGAGAGCCCAACGGCACCCCCGGCGCACTGGTGGAGCGGCGCACCTGGACGGACTACTCGATCGGCCGCGCCGAGGCCATCGAGCACCTCGGGGCTCTCGATCTCGTGTACACCTCCGTCATCAAGGACCACCGGGAGGCCATGCAGGCCACCGAGACGTCCGACCCGGTCACCCAGGACATGCTCATCGAGCAGCTGCGCGGTCTGGAGCTCTTCCAGTGGTTCGTCCGCGCCCACCTGGAGTCCAGCGGCGGCAAGCTCAGCACCCGCGGTGCCTCCACGGAGAGCGGAGCCGCGGGGCAGGCGGCGGACCAGGCACGCACCCAGCCCTGACCGTGCCGGGCGTCCGCCCGGGCCGGCGGCCCCCTCTTCGGCGCCGGACCCGCCGAGGGGCGAAGCCGGTCCGCGGCGGAACCGGCGGGCGCCACCGTGCGCCGTCGTGCGCCCGGTGGGGCGGATCCGTTCCGCACGACCGGGACACGACCGCGATACGGCCGGCTGCGAGTCAGCCGCCGCGGCCGGTCCGCCGCGCCGAACGGGCCCGTACCGACCACCGGACGACGCCGGCGGTCCCGACGAGGAGACCCGGCATCCGGCGGCTTGTTCGGGTGCCGTTCCACGGGGAGTGGACGGCGCGCCGTCCGGCTCCCCCCACCGCACGAGGCCGGCGGACGGGTTCCACGACCGGTGGCGGGGCCGCCTCCCCGGTCCGGGGCACCTCCGGCGTGATCCGCAGCCACACCCGCTGCGGGGGAGCGACCGGCAGATCGGACTCCTCCACACCGCGATGGAATGGGGTGTGCGCGGCGCGCGCAGGAAGCCGGTCGTCCTGACGCTCGGACCCGGCTGGGCCGGGCAGACCGTGCCGGGGCTGCCGCGTCCGCCGGGGCTCGCGGAGGCGGTCACGGCGGTGGAGTCGGTCGCGCTCAGGTGATCCGGCGGGCTCGGTGGGTACCGGGTCGTGGTGGCGCCTGGCCCTGCCGGACGCGACGTGCTCGGGTGGACGTGGCACGCGCTGGGTCCCGCCACCGCTCACGGCGCCCGCCGACGACACGTTCCGCACTTGTGGCGGGCGAGGCGGGACGGGTGCGGCGGCACGGGCCGAAGAACGCGCCCCAGGACGCGTACCGGCCCTTGATACAGAGGGAATCCCGCGGCGAAGGAAGAGGAACATGAACACTCGGCACCGTGGGTCTTCGGACGCCGTCGTCGTCGGAGCGGGTCTCGCCGGCCTGGCCTGCGCCCTGGACCTGTGCCGCGCCGGGCGGCGGGTGACCCTGCTGGAGGCGTCCGACGGCGTGGGCGGCCGGGTGCGCACCGACCGGCGGGACGGATTCCGGCTCGACCGCGGATTCCAGGTGTTCAACACCTCCTATCCCCAGGTGAAGCGACGCCTCGACCTGCGGAGTCTGCGGCTGAGGCCCTTCACACCGGGCATCACCGCGCACACCTCGACGGGCCCCGTCCACCTCGCCGATCCGACCCGGCGGCCGAGGTCGGCGGGGACCCTGCTGCCCGGACGGGTCCTGTCGGCCCGCGACCTGGCCGCGATGGCGGCGCTCACCGCGCGGGACGCCCTCCTGCCCGCCGGACTCCTCACACGACGTCCGGACAGCTCGACCGCCGCCGCCCTGTCCCGCGCCGGTCTGTCGGCCGGGGCGGTGACGGAGATCCTGCGGCCGTTCCTGTCCGGCGTGTTCCTGGAGGACCGGCTGGAGACCTCCGCCCGCTTCTTCCACCTGGTCTGGCGCAGCATGGTCAGGGGAACGCTCTGCCTGCCCGCCGACGGCATCGGCGCCGTCCCCGCCCAGCTGGCCGGCGGTCTGCCCGACGGCGTCCTGCGGCTGGAGACACCGGTCGCCGCGCTCACCGCGTCGGGGGTTCTCCTGGGGGACGGCCGCGAGCTGCCGGCCGGGCCCGTCGTGGTGGCGACGGACGCCGCCACCGCGGCCCGTCTGCTGCCCGGCCTGGCCGTGCCCGAGGGCCGTACGGTCACCACGTACTACCACGCCGCCGCGCACACCCCCCTGGCCGAGCCGACCCTGCTGGTGGACAGCACCGGTGCGGTGCTGAACACCTGCGTCCTCACCGAGGTGGCACCCACCTACGCCCCGCCCGGTACCGCGCTGATCTCCAGCTCCGTCCTGGGCGCCGACCGGCCCGGGGCCGACGGGGCGGTGCGCCGGCGCCTGTCCGAGCTCTACGGCACCGACACGAGCGGCTGGCAGCAGGTCGGCGCGTACACCGTGGCGGGAGCCCTGCCCGCGATGGAGCCGCCCTGGCCGCTGAGCCGCACGACGCGTTTCGCCACGGGCGGGTACGTGTGCGGGGACCACCGGGCGACCGGATCCGTGCAGGGCGCTCTGGCGTCCGGCACCCGGGCCGCCCGGGAGGTGCTGAACGACCTGCCGCTCGGTTGACCCGGTGCCGGACCGCTGACCCGGTGTCGGACCGCGTCCGGCGCATCCCACCGGAAGCCGGCCCACGGAATCGACAGTGCGGCACAGAACGCCGCCGACCCGCCCCTGCGACCCGGAGTGAGACGTGGACATCGACGGCGCGCGCGTGCTGGTGGCCGGAGCCACCGGCGTCCTGGGCAGTGCCCTCATCGCGGAACTGGCCGGCCGCGGAGCGCGCCCGGCGCTCGCGGGACGGGACCCGGCCCGCCTCGCCGAGGCCGCCCAGGCGTACACGGGCGCTCCGACCCTCCTGTTCGACGCGTACGACCCCGCCTCCTGTGCCCGCGCCGTGCAGGGAGCGGCCGACGCTCTGGGCGGACTGGACGCGGTCGTGACGGCCTTCGGAGCGGTCGCCTTCGGCCGGGCCGCGGAGCTCGGGGACGAGGTCGCGGAGCATCTGACGGCGGTCAACGTCCTCGCACCCGCCGCCTTCTTCCGCGCCGCGCTCGCCCTCATGGAACCGGGCTCTCTGATCGCCGCCTTCACCGGCGTGGTCGCCGAGCGCCCACAGGCGGGGATGGCCGACTACAGCGCCTCCAAAGCCGCGCTGAGCGCCTGGCTCTTTGCCGCACGCCGCGAGGCACGGACCGCCGGCATCCGCGTCCTGGACATCCGGCCCGGACACCTGGACACCGGCTTCGCCGACCGGCCCGTCGCGGGCACCGCCCCGCCCATGCCCCAGGGAGGCGACCACCGCCGGGTCGTCGCCGCCGTCGCCGACGCGATGGCGGCGGACGCCGAACTGCTGCGTACCGCCCCGGACGGCACCCCCGTCGTCGAACGGCACGCCCGGTGAGCCGCCGCGACGCCCCCGACGAGACGTCCGATGTGGTCGTCGTCGGCGGAGGGGCGTCCGGACTCAGCCTCGCGCAGCGCCTGACGGCGACCGGTTCCACCACCGTGACCCTGGTGGAACCACCGGACGGTCCGCGGCGACCGCCCGAACGGACCTGGTGCTACTGGGACGACGGCACCGGCGACTTCGACGAAGCGGTCGCAGCCTCCTGGTCCCGGCTGCGGATCCACGACACCGACGGCGACCGGATCACCGTGGACCCCTCTCCGCTGCGTTACCGCATGCTCCGCTCCACGGCGTTCGAGCGTCTGGCGCACGCCCGGCTGGCCCGCTCGCCCGGCGCCCGCGTCCTGCGCGCGACGGCGGACACGGTGCGCGACACGGCCGACGGAGCCGAAGTCCGGTGCACGGCCCCCGACGGCCGGACGCTGACCCTCCGTGCCCGCCACGTGTTCGACTCCCGCCCGCTGCCTGCCCTGCCCCCTGCCCGGACACAACTCCTCCAGCACTTCCGCGGCTGGTTCGTGCGCACGGACACCGACCGGTTCGATCCCGGGACCGCCGACCTGATGGACTTCCGCGTGCCGCAGCCGCGCCACGGGCTCGCCTTCGGCTACGTCCTGCCGCTGGCGCCCGACAGGGCGCTCGTCGAGTACACCGAGTTCTCCCGGACCCCCCTGACCACGACGGCGTACGAGGCGGCACTGGGCCACTACAGCCGGGACATCCTCAAGCTCGGTACGTACACCGTCGAAACGGCGGAGCAGGGCGTCATCCCGATGACCGACGCCCGCTTCCCCCGCCGCACCGGGAACGCCGTCTTCCGCATCGGGACCGCCGGCGGCGCCACCCGCCCGGCCACCGGCTACACCTTCTCCGCCGTGCAACGGCAGAGCCGGGCCATCGCCGCCGCCCTGCGCGACGGCCGCGCGACCGCGCCCCGGCCGCACGGGCGGCGGGCCCTGGCCATGGACGCCGTCCTGCTGCGGGCCCTGGACACCGGGCGGATCGACGGCCCCGGCTTCTTCACCGGCCTGTTCCGCCGCGTTCCGCCGGAACGCCTGCTGCGCTTCCTCGACGGCGGCACCTCACCCCGGGAGGAGTGGGGCATCGGCCTGCGCACTCCCCTCGGCCCCATGCTCCGGACCGCCGTCGAGGTTCCCTTCCTGCCCCGTCGTTCCCATCCCGTCCCACGTATCGGAGAGAGCCGGCGATGACACTGCTGCGCGACCGTGGCCTGGCACGCGCCTTCGACCACGCGTCGCACACCTACGACCGCCTCACCGCCCTCAACCCCGGCTACCGCACCGGCCTCCCGCGTTCGGCGCGGCGGCTCCGGCTGCCCCGGGCCGGAGCGGGGCAGCGCATCCTCGGTCCCGGGTGCGGGACGGACGCCGCCACCCCGGCCCTCCTACGGGCCGCGCCCCACGCCCGGATCACGGCCGTCGACGCCTCGTGGAGAACGCTCGGGCGCGCACTGGCCACACCGTGGCCGAGCCATGTGCGCTTCCAGCACCTGACGGCCGGGGAAGCGGCCACGGCCGGGGAGGGACCGTACGACACGGTGTTCGCCGCCTGCCTGTTCCGCGACGTCACCGACCCGGACGGCGTCCTCACCACCGTCCGGAGTCCGCTGCGACCGGGCAAACGCCTCGCCGTCCACGAGTACAGCCTCAGCGGTCCGGCCGCCCACCGCGCCCTGCGGACGGCCGTGTGCCGGGGGGTGGCCATCCCCGCGGGAACCCTCGGCGGTGCCCGTGCTCTCCACCGCCCCCTGTGGCGCAGCGTCCTCGGCTTCGACCCGGCCCCCGACGTCACCGACCGTCGCGAGAGGGCCGGGCTCACGGACGTGCGGATCGTCCCCGTCGCCGGATGGCGGACCGGGATCGTGCACACCTTCCTCGCCCGCAACGGCTCTGCCGCGCCAAGGGAGCACGCCCGATGAGCATTCCGCACCGTGCCGCCCGGCGGGGCCGGGACCGCAAGGCCGAAGTCCTGATGCCCGCCCCCGGCCGGAACCGGTTCGCCCGCGCGGACGCGCCGAGCGTCGCCGTGATCGGCGCGGGGATCGCGGGTCTCGCGGCGGCCACCCTCCTGGCCGAACGAGGAGCCCGCGTGACGCTCTACGAACGCGAGGAGTCGCTCGGCGGACGTCTCGCGGGATGGCGCACCCGCCTCGCCGACGGCAGCGGGGCGACCATGAGCCGCGGCTTCCACGCCTTCTTCCGCCAGTACTACAACCTGCGCGGCCTCCTGCGGCGTACCGATCCCGCGCTCGACCGTCTCAGTCCGCTGCCCGACTACCCGCTACGGCACAGCGGAGGGCTGACCGACAGCTTCGCCCGTGTTCCGCGCACACCACCGTTCAGCGCCCTCGGGTTCGTCGCCCTGAGCCCCACCTTCGGCTGGCGCGACCTCGCCGCCATGGACGCACGGGCCGCGCTGCCCCTCCTGGACGTCCGCGTGCCCGAGGTCTACGAGCGTTTCGACTCGCTCAGCGCGACCCGCTTCCTGGAACGCGTCCGCTTCCCCGAAGCCGCGCACCATCTGGCGTTCGAGGTGTTCTCGCGCAGCTTCTTCGCCGACCCGCGCGAACTGTCCGCCGCGGAACTCCTGCTGATGTTCCACATCTACTTCCTCGGCTCCGCCGAGGGCCTGCTCTTCGACGTGCCGGACGAGCCCTTCCCCCAGGCCCTGTGGGAGCCGCTCGGCGAGTACCTCCAGCGCCTCGGGACGGACGTCCGCACCGGCACGCCCGTGCACGGCGTCCACCCGCGCGACGGCGGGGGAGTGGAGGTGCGGACGGACACCACCGCGGACCGCCACGAGGCGGCGGTGCTCGCCCTCGACCCCGGGGCCCTGCGCGGCGTCGTCGCGGCGTCACCCGGTCTGGGCACCCCCGCCTGGCGCGAGGACATCGCCGCCCTGCGCACCGCCCCGCCCTTCACCGTCTCCCGGCTCTGGCTCGACCGGCCGGTCCGCGCCGACCGCGCCGGGTTCCTGGGCACCAGCGGCTACAACGGCCTCGACAACATCAGCGTCCTGGAACGCTACGAGGGAGAGGCCGCCCGCTGGGCCGCCCGCACCGGCGGCTCGGTCGTGGAACTGCACGCCTACGCCGCCGACGCGGAGCCCGAAACGGTGCAGACCCGACTGATCGACAGCCTGCACCAGGTCTACCCGGAGACCAGGCGGGCACGGATCGTGGACGCCCGCCACGAACGGCGCGCCGACTGCCCGCTCTTCCCGGTCGGCACCTACTCCCGCAGGCCCACCGTCCGAACCCCGCACCCCCGGGTCGTACTGGCCGGCGACGCCCTCCGCTGCGACCTGCCCGTGGCCCTGATGGAACGCGCCGCCACCACCGGCTTCCTGGCGGCCAACATCCTGCTTGCCGACCGGGGCGTCCGGGGCCAGGTGCTGTGGACGGTTCCCCGGGCGGGCCGCTCACCCGCGCTGCGGGCACTCGGCGCTCTCGCCGGACGCTGAGGTCGCGTCTCCCGGCGAGGCTTCCCGGGACCGGGGCGCGCGAGCGCGCGGCGGGAGGGCGGGCGGCGCCGTGCGCCCTCCCGCCGCCCGCCCTCCCGCCGTGCGCTCAGCCCGGAAACCGTCCGGTGCCGCGCAGCGCCCAGCGCCGCTCCGCGTACGCCAGGTCGTCGCGCCACAGCCGGCCGGCCGTCCGGCGCATCAACGGGCGCAGTGCGGGCGCGACGGCCCGCGCCAGCGCGAAACCCCGCCGGTCCGAGGCGGCGAGGACCGCCTCGATCACGGCGGTCCGCGGCCGCTCGTCGGCCTCGCCGGTCAGCGGCGTGGCATGGGTCTCCACCACGGACGTGGTCCCCTCACCCTCGGTGACGCGCATGACGACCGTACGCGGGCCGGGAGCGGTGAACTCCGCCCGGACCGGCACCACCAGTCCGCCGGTCACCCGGAAGGAGACGTCGACGACGAAGGCGTCGTCCTCCTCGCCCCGCGGCGGCCGGACCACCGTCAGGTCGACGAACGAGTAGGGGTGGAACCACGAGCCGTGCCACGGGTCCAGCCGGTTGGCGACCACGTCCTGCGGCTCGCACCGTCCCACCGCCGTGAACACGGCGTCCACCGCGCTGCCCGCGGCCGGCCGCACCGGCACCACGGGACGCTCCGACGGCTCCTCGCCGCCGACCGAGTCCAGCCGGACCCACACCAGTACGCCGTCGTCGTGGACGGGGTACGGATCCCAGCCGGCGAACGACCCGCCGTCCAGGGCCAGTCCGTGCCAGTGGCACACCAGCGTGCCGCACACCACCCGGCTGTCGCGCAGGGGCGCGCCGAGGTGCGGGCAGGCCCCCGGGCCGGCGTGCAGCTCGCCCGTGTCCGACCGCCACAGCACGACCTCGACTCCGCCCACCGTCCTGCCGTAGGGACGGCCACCGGCCCGTACGTCCCGGGAGGCACCGACGACGAACCAGTTTCCGGACGGACGGGCGGACGCCCGCTTGAGTACGTCGGCGATCAGCGCGGGGCGCGCCTGCCGCCAGGTCGGCGTCTGCGTCGCCCAGCCGGACCGGCGCCGCCGTCGCAACGGCGGTGTCCAGCGGGTCCGGTTCGCTCGGTCCCTCACCGCACGGGTCCTTTCCCCTGGAGTGCCGCGCGGGACGCGCGGGGCGCCCGGTCCGCGGCGCGTGCGCGCCGCCGCGCACGCATGATGTGGACGACTCCCACGGCGGCCGTGGCCGCACGGCGCCCGCCCGAGACCACCGCGCGGCGGTGCAGCACCGTGTACCCCTGGTCCGCGATCGCGTCGAGGATGCCGCGGTAGAGGGTGAACGCGGTGCGGATGCAGGGGCGCACCCGCGGGTCGAGCATGGCGATGCCCGGCTCCGCCGCCCGGTACACCTCCCTGGTCATGGCCTCGGCAGCGACGAGCGCCTCGCGAATCCTCGAGTCGCGGCGCCCTGTGCGGCGGCTCCACTCCAGCAGGGGCCGGTCAACGCCGTGGGCGGCGAGCAGGTCCGCCGGCAGATAGACGCGGCCCCGGTCCAGGTCCTCGCCGACGTCGCGCAGGAAGTTGGTGAGCTGGAAGGCGACGCCGAGGTCCGCCGCGTGCGGTGCCGCCTCCTCGCGTGAGGTGACCGTGCCGAGCACGGGCAGCATCTGCAGTCCGATCACCGCGGCCGAGCCGTGCATGTAGGTGCGCAGGTCGGCGTAGGTCGGATAGTCGGCGACGTGCAGGTCGCTGCGCATCGAGGCCAGGAAGTCGGCGAACAGCGTGTGCTCGATGTCGTACCGGGCGGAGGTGTCGGCCACGGCCCGGACCACGGGCTCGTCCCCGCCGCCCGTACGCAGCCCGTGAGCGAGGTCGCTCTCCAGGCGCCGTAGCAGCAGGTCCCGTTCCTTCGGCGGCCGGGGCCGGTCGAGGTCGTCCACGATGTCGTCCGCCCAGCGGGCGAAACCGTACAGCGCGTGCACGGCACAGCGGCGTTCCACCGGGAGCAGCCGGGTGGCCAGGAAGTAGGTTCTGCCGTGGCGGGCGTTGAGCCGTCTGCAGCGGGTGTAGGCGGCGCGCAGCGAGGGATCGGTGATCCCGGCGGCGTCCAGTTCACGACGGGTCATGGGAGCCTTCCTCGGCCGGGGTCGCGGCGGCACGGGCGACGGGCGGTGCCGGACGGGGGCGGACAGTGCGGACGGAACTGCTGCGGCCGCCGCCGGTGACGCGCGCGGCGGCGAGCCTGCCGCTGATGAGCACCGTCGGCACGCCCACACCGGGGGTGGTCCCGCAGCCGGCCAGCACCACGTTCTCGAGGCCGCGCACCAGATTGCGCGGGCGGAACGGGCCCGTCTGGGCGAAGGTGTGGGAGACCGAGAACGGGCTGCCCGCCGCATGCCCCTGCGCGGCCCAGTCCAGCGGCGTCACCAGCAGTTCCTCCTGGACGCTGTCCGCGAACCCGTCCAGGCCCCGGCGCTCCAGCTCGGCGACCAGGCTGTCGCGGTAGCGCGGACCCAGATCCCGCCAGGCGGCGGCGGAGGGCCCGACGGCGGTGTTCGGGCACGGGGCCAGCACATAGTGGAGGTGCCCGCCCGGCGGGGCCAGTGCGGGATCGTGCGCCGTCGGCCGGGTGATCAACAGGGACGGGTCGCTCATCAGCCGTCCCGAACGGGTCAGCTCGTCGAAGGTGCGCTCCCAGGCCGCGCCGAAGGAGAGGGTGTGGTGGGCGAGACCGGGCCAGGTCCGGTCGGTCCCCGCGTGCAGGACCACGGCGGACGGCGAGTGACGCAGCCGCACCGGGCGCCGCGGGGCACGCCCCAGCAGCCGGTGCGCCGCGGTCAGCTCGCAGGTCAGCACCACCGCGTCGCAGGGGATCCGCTCGCCCGAGGCCAGACGTACGGCACGCACCCGGCCGGCCGAGCGTTCCAGCGCGGTGACCTCGGACGACCAGCGGAAGCCGGCGCCCGCGTCGGCCGCCGCGTCCGCCATGCCGCGGGGCAGCGCGTGCATGCCGCCCTTGGGGAACCAGACACCGGCCACGGTGTCCATGTAGGCGATCACCGCATAGGCCGCGAGGGCCCTGGCCGGGGCGACTCCGGCGTACAACGCCTGGAACGAGAAGACACGCCGCAGCCGGGGGTCGGAGAGGAAGCGGCCGATGCGGCGGTCCAGCCGTCCGAAGCCGCCCAGCCCCGCCAGACGGGCCAGGTCCGGGTGCAGGAGCTGGAAGGGCGAGTCGAAGTTCGTGTCGATGAACCGGCGCATCTGCGCCCGGTACAGCCGCTCCAGCCATTCCCGCAGCCCGCGGTAGCCCGCCGCCTCGGCCGGTCCGGCGAACCGTCGCACCTCCGCCTCCATGGCCTCACCGTCGGTGTGGACGTCGAGCGACGTCCCGTCCGCGAAGCACGCCCGGTAGGCCGGGTGCAGGGCCGTCAGATCGACGTGCCGGGCGAGGCTGTCGCCGACGGCGGCGAAGGCCTCGTCGGCCAGGTGCGGCATGGTCAGCACCGTGGGACCGGTGTCCACCTCGTAGCCGCCGAGGCGCACGCGGCCGGACCGGCCGCCCGGACCGGCGTCCCGCTCGACGACCGTCACCCGGCGGCCGGCGCCCAGCAGATGCAAGGCGCACGCGAGGCCGGACAGCCCGGCACCCACCACGACGACGTGGTCCGTCGCCCCCGGTACCGTTCTCACGCGGCCTCCCCGGTCCGCTTCGGAGCAACGCCCGACGCCCGTTCGACCAGCGCGGCGAACTCCCGCCGTACGGCGGGGTCCGCACTGGCCCGCGCGAAGTGCCGCAGGCTCGTCGCCGCCGATTCCGCGATCTTGGCTTCCACGACCGTCCACGCACCGGTCCGCTCCAGTGCCGCCCTCATCCGCTCCACGGTGTCGTCCGACCGGGCGGAGACGTGCGGGCCGAGCACGTCGGCCGCCTCCTCGTCCCCGGAGGCGGCCGCGAGCCGGAGGCCGACGGCGAGCAGGTAGGTCAGCTTGCGGGTCCGCAGGTCGTCACCGGCCGGTTTGCCCGTCAGATCCGGGTTGCCGAAGGCGCCGAGGAGGTCGTCGCGGAGCTGGAAGGCCAGCCCCGCACACCGTCCGGCGGAGCGCAGCGCCTCCAGGGTCTGCGCGTCGGCGCCGGCCAGGGAAGCGCCCAGCGCCAGCGGGCGCTCGACCGTGTACAGGGCGCTCTTGAGGGTGGCGATGCTCACCGCCTCGTCGACGCCGGAGGACCCGGCCGCCTGCGCGTGGATGTCCCGGTACTGCCCCGCGACCATCTCGCCGCGCATCGCCCGCCACTCGCGGTACAGCTGCGGGCCGCACGGCGAGCCGAGTGCCGTCTCGGCCAGCAGATCGTCCGCCCAGACCAGGGCCAGGTCGCCGGCGAGTACCGCGACGGATGTCGCGAACGCTTCGGGCGGACCCGCCATCCGCGCGGCGCGGTGCATGCGGGCGAGGTCGACGTGCACCGCGGGTGCGCCCCGGCGCAGCGGCGAACCGTCCATGACGTCGTCGTGGATGAGAGCACACGCCTGCACCAGCTCGAGCGCGACTCCCGTCCGCAGGAGCGCCGCGGCGTCGCCCGAGCCGCCCGCCGCCCGCCAGCCGCACCACGCGAACGCCGTGCGCAGCCGTTTTCCGCCCCGCCGGACGAACGCGGTGACCCGGCCGGCGACGTCCCGCGCGAACAGGGGGTCCACGTCACGGGCCCGGCACAGTGCCTCGTCGAGGACGTGCCCGAGCTCCGCCTCGACGGCGCGGACGGCGTCGAGGGCCGTGAGCGGACCGTCGACGGGCCCGATCGGTTCGGCCACGGTGGGCCCGAGTCCCCACATACACAACCTCTTCTCACTCTCGGTCACCTGCACGCCAGTGCTTCTGCCGGGTTCCCTTGTGCGGATGCGCTGATTCCTGCCCGTTACGGGGTCTGTTCCGGATGACAGTCACTCCCCTGGCCCAGCGGTGTGGGTGCCATGGCGGTACGTCGCCTCGGGCGCGCCCCTGACGACGCACCGGTGCGATGCCGGTGAGCCGGTCCGACGGTGCCGGCCGGCGCACCGGGCGGGCGGTGCCGGCCCGCGGTACCAGGTCGCCGACGCCGATCCCGACGGTCACGTCGGTGGCCCGGCCGCTCTCAGCCGACCGCGCCCGTGAGCCCGGCATGGTCCCAACGGGAGGCTCTAGCGGTGCGGGGAACCGGCCTGGTCGGCCCGGCCGCCGGCGCCGAGCAGGCCCGTGGCCTCGAACGGCTCCTCGGCGGCGAGACGAGGCAGTTCACGTCGGGACAGCATCGTCACCACAGGAGGCATCGCGGCGCGCACGAGCTGGGCCGACCGTAGCCAGCGGGGCACGTAGACCGACGGGCGGCGCCGTTCGATCGCGGTGACCAGCCGGCCGGCCACGTACTCGACGGGGTACACCTTGCGCGCCGGCGGCGGCATGTGGCCACGGAGCTCTCGCAGCACCGCGTACTCGTCGGCGTCGCGGATCATGTCGGTGTCCGTCCAGTTGATGTAGGCGATCCCGACGCCCACACGCCGGTGGGCCACCTCCGCCCGCAGCGAGTGGGCGAACGATTCGACCCCCGCCTTCGACGCGCAGTACGCGCTCATCATCGGCGCCGCACCGAGGGACGCGAGTGACGCGACCTGGAGAAAGTAGCCCTGGGTGTCGAACAGGTACTTGAGGAACGTCCGGGCCGTGACGGCGCTGCCGATCAGGTTCACCTCGACCACCCGGCGCCAGACCGCGGGATCGGACTCGGCGAACGGACCGCCCTCGGCCACTCCCGCGTTGGCGACCACGATGGAAGGAGGCCCGAGCAGCGCACGGATTTCCGCCCCGGCCCAGGTCATGCCCCGGTCGTCCGTAATGTCGACTTCCCAGCACTCGGACGTACCCGGCAGGGAATCCCTGACCCGGGCCAGCGTTCTCTCCTCACGCCCGAGCAGCGCCACCTTCGCCCCCCGGCCGGCCAGGTCCCGGGCCATCGCCGCCCCCAGACCGCGTGCCGCTCCGGTCACGACAGCTGTCCGTCCGTACAGCGGGCTCTCGGTGACCGGCATGGAACGGTTCCTCTCCCGCGGCGGCGTTCCCCCTCCCCTCACGGTAGGGGTGGACACCGCTACCGGCATGCGGGGCACCGTCGCACCGACTGCACGACGGCCTCCAAAGCCGCTGTGCGCTGTATGCCGTCACTTTTCATAGGTGGACAAGGCCAGACCGAGGGCGAAGAACGTGGGGGCCCACTCACCGACGAAGATGCCCAAGCGGTCGGCGCGTTCTTCGCCCTTCTTCTCCACACTCAGGGAAGCGCACCAGGCGACGACGGACATCCCGATGGAGATGAAGCCGGCGGTGTAGGCGTGCTCGGCACGGATGCCGGATTCGTGCAGCTTCTTGACGATCATGAAGGGCCTCTGCTTTCGGGATGCGGGGACGGGGCCTGTCGTCCATCTCATCCGGGCGCGTCGGGCGACGCGCCCGGATGACGGCCATGCGGCCCAACGAATCCACCCGCCGGCCGGGGCGGAGCCTTTCTCCGCTCGTCGAAGCAGCGGCTCGGACCCTCCTCGCCGGCTGTCACGCTCGGTTACCATGCTCACTTCATGCCGGAGGCCGGGAGTAAGGGGCACGCCGCAACCGACGGACTGTCCCGAAGACGGGGAGAACAGTGTGCCGACCGAGACTCCCCGGATTTTCCCCAGGGCTTGGCGCGGCCGGCTCACTGGGGCACGCCCGCTCAGGGCGGTCATGGACTGTAAGGGTGAAGAGTTGAACGGCCTGGGAGAATGCTGACCGAGGTCACCGCGACCCGCTACATCACGCCCCTGCGGTCCGGCCGCGAGGACGGGCCCGTACGGGCTCTGGGTGACCGGCCGCCAGAAGTTCTCCTTGAGGACGTCGACTTCGCAGCCCTGTCCGGTGGCCGGGGCGGTCACGGTGAAGCGGGCGGACAGCGGGGCGGTCTCCAGCGCGTGCACCGTCCAGCCGCGGGCTTCCAGGCCGGTGCCGGAGGGGGCGGCGATGTCGGCCATGGGGGCCGGGTTCTCGGCGGCGACGTCGAGGTCCTGGCTGGGGCGGTTCAGTACGGGAGCCAAGCTCAGGTTGCGGTTATCTCCCGCGGTACTACAAAGGAACCATGCATCTGTCACCGCAGGAGCAGGAAAAGCTTCTGGTTTGCGTTGCCGCCCAACTCGCCCGCAGTCGGCTGGAGCGGGGGGTGCGGCTGAATTACCCGGAAGCGATCGCGCTGATCACCGAGCACGTCGTCGAGGGAGCTCGTGAGGGGCGCAGCGTGTCCGAGCTGATGTCCAGTGGACGCCACGTTCTCGGACGTGAGCAGGTCATGGAAGGTGTCCCGGAGATGATCGACGACGTACAGGTCGAGGCGACCTTCCCGGATGGAACCAAGCTGGTCACCGTCCACTCGCCGATCGCCTAGGAGGGCCCGTGCTGCCAGGAGAGATCATTCCCGCGGACGAAGCCGTGCCGTTGAACCCCGGACGTGTCCGCACGCGGATCCGCGTGGTGAACCCCGCGGACCGACCGGTGCAGGTCGGCTCGCACTACCACTTCGCCGCCGTCAATCCTGAGCTGGAGTTCGACCGCCAGGCCGCGTGGGGGCATCGACTGGACATTCCGGCCGGTACCGCCGTGCGCTTCGAGCCCGGCGTCGAGCGGGAGGTGACGCTGGTCCCCATCGCCGGGCTCCGCAGGATCCGGGGGCTGCGCCTGGAATGGGCCGGTGACCTGGACAGCCGGGACCACCAGCCGACCGAATTCGCCTATGGACGCAAGGGTGAAGGACACCGATGACTTCGGAAGAGAACACGCCGCGGATGGATCGCGCACGCTACGTCGAGTTGTTCGGCCCTACTACGGGCGACCGAGTGCGCCTGGCCGACACCGACCTGTTCATCGAGGTCACCGAGGATCGCAGCCTGGGGCCGGGCGGTTCCGGCGACGAGTCCGTGTTCGGCGGCGGCAAGGTGGTCCGCGAGTCGATGGGGCAGTCGATGGCGATCCGTGCCGAGGGCACGCCGGACGTGGTCATCACCGGTGCTGTGATCCTGGACCACTGGGGGGTGGTCAAGGCCGATGTCGGCATCCGCGACGGACGCATCGCCGGCATCGGCAAGGCAGGCAACCCGAACGCCGCCGACGGCATCGATCCGGCGCTGGTGATCGGTCCGTCGACGGAGATCATCGCGGGAAACGGCCGGATCCTCACCGCCGGGGCGATCGACTGCCACGTTCACTTCATCGATCCCCGATCGATCGACGTCGCGCTGGCTTCGGGAACGACGACATTGATCGGTGGCGGTACCGGGCCGGCGGACGGGTCCAGGGCGACCACGGTGTCGCCGGGCGACTGGAACATCGGGCGTATGCTGCAGGCCCTCGACGGCGTCCCGATGAACATCCTGCTGCTCGGCAAGGGCAACACCATGCGCCGCGAGGCACTGACCGAGCAGCTGCGCGGGGGCGCCGGGGGCCTGAAGCTGCACGAGGATTGGGGATGCACCCCGGCGGTGATCGACAACGCCTTGCGCATCGCCGAGGAAACCGGTGTGCAGGTCGCGATCCACACCGACACCCTCAACGAGTCCGGCTTCCTCGAGTCCACCCTGGAGGCCATCAACGGCCGGTCGATCAACGCGTTCCACGCCGAGGGCGCCGGCGGAGGGCACGCACCCGACATCATCCGGGTCGCCTCCGAGCCGTACATCCTTCCGTCGTCGACGAACCCGACCCTCCCGCACACCGTGAACACGATCGACGAGCACCTCGACATGCTCATGGTGTGCCATCACCTGAAGCCGTCGATTCCGGAAGACCTGGCCTTCGCCGAAAGCCGTATCCGACCGACCACCATCGCTGCCGAGGACGTGCTGCACGACGTGGGCGCGATCTCCATGGTCAGTTCCGACGCGCAGGCCATGGGGCGCATCGGCGAGGTCGTCATGCGCACCTGGCAGACCGCACACGCCATGAAACGGCGTCGGGGTTCGCTGCCGGGCGATGACCGCGCGGACAACATGCGCGCCCGCCGGTACATCGCCAAATACACGATCAACCCGGCGATCACGCATGGCATCCAGGACGCGGTCGGTTCGGTCGAAGTCGGCAAAATCGCCGACCTGGTGCTGTGGGAACCGAAGTTCTTCGGCGTCAAGCCCCACATGGTCCTCAAGGGCGGATTTGCCGCTCGGGCCGCGCTGGGCGATGCCAACGCCTCGATCCCCACACCGCAGCCGGTGCTCTCGCGTCCCATGCACGGGACGAACCTGAAGGCGGCCGCGGCGAGCAGCGTGCACTTCGTCGCCCCCACAGCGCTGGACGCCGAGCTCCCCGAACGGCTGCGTCTGTTCCGTAGGCTCGTCGCTGTCACCGACACCCGCTCGACCACCAAGGCCGACCTGCCGCTCAACGACGCCACCCCGGAGATCCGGGTGGACCCGGACAGTTTCGCGGTGCGCATCGACGGGGAACTCGTCGAACCGGATCCGGTCTCGGAGCTGCCGATGGCGCAACGCTACTTCCTGTTCTGATCATGTCGTGTTCGCCGGCCATGCTGGCCCTTGCCGACGCCCGTTTTCCGGGCGGTGGCCACGCGCACTCGGGCGGGGTGGAGGAAGCCGTCCGCCGAGGTCTGGTCACCGAGGCCGGAGACCTGGGGGAGTTCCTGTTCGGACGGCTGCGGGGCGCGGGTTGCGTGGCCGCGGTGTTCGCCGCCGCCGCCGCTCACGCAGCCGACGCGGGAGTCGACGACCGGTACTGGCGGCGGCTGGACTCCGAGATCGACGCGCGCACGCCGTCCCCCGCGCAGCGCGAGGCGTCCCGCGCACAGGGGCGCGGGACCGCGCGCGCCGGTCGTGCCGCCTGGCCCTCGGCAGCGCTCGACGCGTTGCTGGCGGTGTCCACGAGACCCCACCACCCGGTCGTCATCGGCGCTCTGATGGGGGGCGCGCGTGCCGGCACACCGCGGGAGGCCGCCGCTGTGGCGGCGTACCTGTCGGTCAGCGGCCCCGCTTCGGCCGCTGTGCGGCTGCTGGGCCTCGATCCCTTCGCCGCGAACGCTGCCGTGGCCGCGCTCGGGCCGGATCTCGAACGCATCACCGAGTACGCCGCTTCCGTGGCCGGGCACGCCCCGGCCGCTCTCCCCGCGATGGGCGCTCCCGCACTCGATCTGCTGGCGCAGGCCCACCAACGACGCCATCGAGACGAGGTGCGACTCTTTGCTAGCTGACCACGACCACCAGCACGACCACGACCACCGGCATCCGGTGAACTTCGATCCGACCGCACCGGAAAAAGACCCCTTCGGCCCCGCGCCCACCGCGGGACGCCCGTTTCGCATCGGGCTGGGCGGCCCGGTCGGAAGCGGGAAAACCGCGCTGACCGCCGCCCTGTGCCGCTCCCTCGGTGCCGAAGTCGACCTTGCGGTGGTCACCAACGACATCTATACGACCGAGGACGCGGACTTCCTGCGGCGTGCCGGTGTCCTTGCTCCGGACCGGATCGAGGCCGTGCAGACCGGGGCCTGCCCGCACACCGCGATCCGCGACGACATCACGGCCAACCTCGACGCCGTCGAACGCCTGGAGCAGCGCCACCCCGGTTTGCGCCTGATCCTGATCGAAAGCGGCGGCGACAACCTGACGGCCGTGTTCAGCCGCGGGCTGGCCGACGCCCAGATCTTCGTCGTGGACGTCGCCGGAGGTGACAAGGTGCCACGCAAGGGCGGTCCCGGCGTGACCACGGCCGACCTGTTGGTCATCAACAAGATCGACCTGGCCGAGCGGGTCGGTGCGGACATGACGGTCATGACCGCCGACGCGCACCGGATGCGCGGCGAGCTTCCGGTGATCACCCAATCGCTGACCGACACCCCTGAAGCGCCCGAGGTGACGGCCTGGGTCCGAGAGCAGTTGGCACGATGAAGGCCCGCGCGCGCCTGGCCGTGGAGCTCGACTCACGGGGCCGCAGCGTCGTCCGGGAGCTGTCCTCGGCCTCGCCGCTGACCCTGATGCCCCGGCGCGGGGCCGTCCGACCCGCCGCGGGACCGGCGGATCGGGCGGTGGTCCACCTGGTCAACTCGGTGACGTCCCCACTCGGCGGAGACGAGCTGGACCTGCGGGTGCGGGTCGGAGCGGGCGCGCGCCTGCTGCTGCGTGGTGTCGCCGCCACGCTGGTGCTGCCCGGACACCGCCGGGGCGGCAGCCGCAGCACCGTGCACGTCGAGGTCGCCGAGGGCGGCACCCTCGAATACCTGCCGGAACACACCGTGGTGACCGCCCGCGCCGAGCACGAGGCCGAGTTCCGGGCGGAGCTGGCGCAGGACGCGCTCATGCGCTGCCGCGAGATGCTGGTACTCGGACGCAGCAATGAGCGCCCCGGTCTGTTGCGGACCAGCACGCACATCACGCGCGGGGAAGTACCGCTGGTGCGGCAGACGCTCGAACTCGGAAACTCCCGCCTGGAGGCCAGTGCCGGCTATCTCGCCGGGGCGCGGGTCGTGGCCACCGAATCCGTGGTCTGGAAGAACGACCCGGTGGAGCCGACGAGCGGCGAGTGGTGGTCGTTGACCTCGCTGGCCGCCGGCGGGGCGACGGCCCTCGCCCTGGCTCCCGACGCGGTGACCGCGCAGCACCGGCTGACCGAAGCCCTTCGGACGCACCCGGACGGGAAGGAGCTCACGGAGGAGCACTGGTGAGCACGAAGACACCCCCACCGGAACATCGCAACGCCCTCGGCCTCGAAGCACTGCGGGGGCTCCCACGTGGAGTCGCACAGGTCTACCTGCAGAACAACACGCTCACCGGTGTGCTGTTTCTGGTGGGGCTGTTCATCTCCGGCGAGATAGCCGGGCTGAGCGCACTGCTCGGAAGCGCGGTCGGGATCGCCACCGCCGCGCTGTTGCGGGTACCGGCCGAGCGGATCGGACAGGGACTCTACGGCTTCAACGCCGCCCTGGTCGCCCTGGGAGCCGCCGGCTCGTTCCGGCCGCTGTGGCTCACCGCACTCGTCGCTGCCGGGGGCGCGGTGGTAGCCACGCTGCTCACGCACGTCGCCCAGTACTTCCTGCGCGTACCGGCCTACACCGCGCCCTTCGTGTTCACCTACTGGCTACTGGAGTACCTGCATGAGTCCAGGCACTGGCCTTCGGCACCACCGTCCCACCCGGTGCTCGGACTGGGCATCTTCGCCAGCGAGGCCGAGGTCTTCCTCGTGACAGGTCTGCTGCCGGGCCTGTTCATCCTCGCCGGACTCGCGGTTTCACGGTGGACCCTGGCAGTGGGAGCCTTCGCGGCCGCACTGGTCACGTACGGAATCGTGCAGGGAATTCCGCTGTTCCCGCCCAACGAGATCACCACCGGCGTCTACGGCTTCAACGCCGTGCTCGTCACGGTGGGCATGCTCAGCACCGGCAGAGGATGGCGAGCATGCGTCCTCGCCGTTCCCGCCGTGTTGCTGTTGCAGGCCGGGATCGAAGCGGTTCAACTCACTCCGGCCACGTTTCCCTTCGTCCTGGCGATGTGGTGCGCCGACCTCTGGCGTGCTCGCTCGAGGCACGCGGAGTAACCGAGCGCAAGCCGACTCGGCGATGCTGCAGTCGCTGTCATCGAGGCCGAGGGCACCGTCATTCCCGAACACGGCGGGCCCCGCACCGAGCCCGGGCCCTGACGTCACCTGATGACCGCACACGACCACCGAGCCGGGATGACCGTCCGCTTCGCCCTCTGGGACCGGATCACCGGCGTCACCGGTCTGCCCGCCGTAGCCTGAGCCGCTGTCACCACCGAAGCCGAAACGCGCCGAACCCGCTCACACCCCCGAGCACTCGCTCAACCGGACAACGCCCCCACAGATCACCGTTGGAGTCGACACCCACGGCCTGACCCACCACGCCGCCGTGATCCGCCACGCAGCGTGACCACCGATTACGGGGCAGAGCCGATGGCGGCTGGACAGGCCCGGCTTGACACCGAGGGCTTCGAGTCGCGCCGGGAACGGCCCAGAACAACAATGAGCAGGGAAGGAGGGCGGCCACGGCTGAGATCGTCACACAGGTCCAGGTCGAGGGCACCTTCGACGACGGCACCCAGCTGGTGACCTGCGGCAACCCGATCTCCCGCACCCCAAAGGACACGCAGGACACGTCGCAGTAGCGGTCCCGCCGACACGCATCCGGTCAACGAAAGGAGTGACGACCATGATCGTGGGCCAGACGTTCCTCGCCGACAGCCCCGTGCAGATCAACGCCGGACGCCGCACCACGCGACTGTTGGTGCGCAGTCGGCGAGGGCGACAAGATCCCCCGCAAGTGTGGGCCAGGGATCACCGACTCCGGCCTGCTGGTGATCAGCAAGGTGGACATCGCGCCGTATGCGCGTGCCGACCTCGCAGTGATGCGACGCGACGCGGCCCGATTCCGCGGTAACCGGCCATTCGTACTCACCGACTGTCTGAGCGGGCACGGGGTGCGGGCGGTCGCCGACCATCTCACCGGTATGTTCCGTGGACGGCCGGCGTGAGCATCACCGCACGGCACCAGGACGAAGCGCCCAGACTGGGCCGGGCACATCGACGTACCTCACCTCACAGGCCGCCACGAAGTCGTATCGAATGGACCACAACCACGCCGCCCGGACTGTCGATCTCACCGCCGATGCGGACGCGTTCTGTGAGTACCCGCCCGACCCGCTCGTACCGTTCCGGGGGTCTCGCTTCTACCAGCGCATCCGCGTCACCGCCGACCCTTCGGCCACGGTCATTCCCGGCGAGGCCGGCCGGCCGGACGGCAGGCTGTTGTTCGCCGACCGAGCGCACCTCGCCCCCCGGAGGCCAACCTGCGCACGATGTCGCGCCGCTGGGACAGCCTGACTCCCCGCAACACCGGAAAACGATGACCGTACCAGAGGGGAGCGTGCACATGCTCTGTCCAGGCCGGGTGCTACGTGCCCGTGCTGTCAGCGAACACTGGGCCCATCACTGGGCGCCGGCCTGCCGAGACTGACCCGGGGGTGTCGCGAAATGGCCGCGTTCTGGATCGCGCTGGGCATCGTGGTGCTCGGGGCCGGGCTGGTCGACTTGTTCCTGACGTCGTTGGACTACGACGAGGCCGGGTTTCTGGCGACCCCGTTGTGTGCTCTGCAGTGGCGGGTAATGCGCCGGGCCACCCGCCGGATGCCGCGTCGGTGGCGGCCCGCCGCGCTGCGGCAGGCCACGGGGCTGCAGATCGCGACGAGCCTGCTGGCCTGGCTGTTGTGCATCGTGCTCGGGTTCGGGTTCATTTACTACGGCCTGACCCCGGGCAACGGCTTCAGTTACGACGGGCGGGGGCTGGGGCCGAGCATGTTCAGCGCTCTCTACCTCTCCGCCGCGCAGCTGGCCACCGTGGGCACCTCCCAGATCACGCCGGAGACCGACGTGCTGCGCACGCTGACCATCCTGGAGACAATGAGCGGGCTGGTCCTGGTCACCCTGGCGCTGACCTTCCTGCTGGGTGTCTATCAGGTGGTGCGGGACCTGTCAGCACTGTCGTCGAAGTTGTTCCACGTGGCCGGCACCGAAGACCCGGTCGCCAGCCTGGCCCCGTACTTCCCGCAAGGTCAGGCCACCGGGCTCGACGGCTACCTGGAGAGTCTGCACGACAGCTTCTCCTCCTACACCGACGGACTGCGTCTGCATCACATCACCTACTACTTCCAGAGCGGACGGGACCACTTCTCGCTGCCCTACGCGCTGAACAGACTCGGCGGGATCATCGCCACACTGCGCTGGGGCCTGCCCGCCGACCATCCGGCCGCGCAGCAACCACTGCTCACCCCGCTGACCCTGCACTTCACCCGGTTCGCCGACTACCTGCACCAGCAGCTGCGCTGGCAGAGCACCGACGTGCCCGAGGCCGTGGCATTCGACGCGTTCGCGGCCGCCTACCCCGACGGCAGGTCGGCGGACCGCTGGGTGAACCGCTTCCTGCGGATGGACCGGGAGATGGCCACACTCGCCGCCCTCGACGGTGCCGAGGACGCGCACCGCGCCTACCAGCGCTACCAGCAGTGGCTGCCGTTCGCTTTCCGGGCGCAGCAACTGGCCGCCGCGGTCGGCCGCGACTTGGACTACCAGCCTTTGCTGCCGGCCCGGCGCGACGAACCACCGCCGCCGATCGGTCGTACCGGCCCAGCCCAGCCGATCGGGCACCGGCTGCGCACCGCCACGTATCTGTGGGTGGCGGTGCCCGACCCCGGGCTGACCCGGCTGGCCGGCGCTGCCCGTGCCCTGCTCGCCGTGGTCGCCGCCATCGCCACCATGTACGGCCTGCTGAACGGCCTCGGCCGCGGCGCCACCGCGCTCCCGGTGGCGATGTTCGGCGGGATGGTCGCGATGCAAGCCGCGACCAAGGCGCGGGACGCCACCATCGGCGGGCGCCGACTGACCACCACCCTGATGGTCCTGCCCGCGGTGGCCGGCGTCGCGATCGGCGCGGCCACGGATCCGGTGCCCGCGGCGGCGGCCGGCGCGCTGGTCGGCGTCGTGTTCTGCGGGGTGTGGGCTCGTCGGTTCGGTGTCCGCTCCGCCGCGCTCGGGCAGCTGGGGTTCATGGCAAGCTACTTCGCGCTGTTGCTGCGGCTGCCCCTGTCGCTGATGCCGTGGCTGACCGTGTCCGCCGCGGTCGGCACGATCTGGGCCTACCTCGCCCGATTCGTGCTGATCCCCGAGCGTCCCGCACAGGTGCTGCGCCGCGGGCTGGTCGCCTTCTCGGGTCGGCTGCTCGACGTGTTCGACCCGCTCATCGACGCGGTGTCGGCCGCCCGCTGGGACCCCGACATCACCCGCCGAGTGCGCACCGACCTCCGCCAGCTGCACCGGTGCGGGAGATTCCTGGAGGGCCAGCTACGCGCCCTCGCCCCCACGACCGTCGACACCACGCAGCAGCCCGGCGACCTGCGGCTGCGGCTGTTCGACGCCGAACTCGCCGCCGGACACCTCGTCCGGACAGCCGGCCGCATCGCCCAGACCGGCACCGAGGTACCCATCGTGGTCCGGGCCCGCTTGGCGGGCATGCTCACCGAAGCGCAACAAAACCTACGCAAGACCGCTCACCGCCACCGCGTGACCCGGCCCACGTCGGGAGCCGGCGCCCCCGAGGCCACCACACCGGTGCCCGCCCGACCGAGCCTGCCGACGGACGATACCCGTCGCCTGCACGACGCCATCGAGGAACTGCTCGCGGCCGTCGCCCGCGCCAGTGACTTGCAGACCGCCGTGTTGGCCGACCGCAACGCGACCCGCGGGGAGGTGACCACCGACTCCGTCCCCACCGACCCCGAGCCGCCGCCTGTCACCCCCACCGGTCACCCCCGGCTGAGTTTCACCACGCGACAGGCCATCCAGGCGGCCGTGGCCACCGGCCTGGCCCTGCTGGCCGGCGCGGCCCTCTCCCCCACCCGCCAATACTGGGCGGCCATCGCCGCGTTCGTCGTCTTCGGCGGTACCGATACCTCCGGCCACGCCATCGTCAAGGGCCTGCAACGCATCGCCGGCACCCTGCTCGGCGCGATCATCGGGTTCGCCATCGCCCTGCTCACCGGCGCTGCCCCGGCCGTGGTGCTGCCCCTGGTCGCAGTGTGCGTGTTCGCCGCCATGTACACCGCGCCCATCTCCTATGCCCAGATGGTCTTCTGGATGACCATGCTCATCGCGCTGCTCTACGAATTCCTCGGCAAACTCAACACCCTGGCGATCGAACTGCGAGTCGCCGAAACCGTCCTGGGCGCCGTCATCGCGCTGGCCACCGCGACATTCCTGCTGCCCACCCGAACCCGGCAAAAATTCACCACCGACCTGCTGGCCCTGCTGCGCACCATCGGCGACATCACCCGGACCGCGCTCACCGGCCCACCCGACCGGCACGCCCTCCGCCACCAGACAAACACCATGAACCAGAACCTGCGCCGCCTCTATCGAACCGCCACACCATTCCGCCGCGCCGCCGGCGCCCTACGCCGCGACGGCATCGAGCGCCAACTTACCGCCCTGTCCGCACTCGCCTACTACACCCGACACCTCTCCGACCCCCGTACCCCGCCACCCCCCGCCGCGCCCCTGGATGAACTGGCCGAGCTCACCGACGAGAATCTGCACGCCCTCACCCAAGCCATCACCGGCCACCCCTCCGGCGACACCCACGATCCCGCAGCCATCCTGCCCCCGACCGACGATCCCGCTTCCGGACACCCCACCGTGCGCGACGTCGTACGCATCAACCAGATCATCACCACCCTCACTGCCGACATCACCCCCGACGAACCAGACCCCGACTCCCACCGGGAGTGAAGAGACCCCGAAGACGCGCACCGCCGACATGCCCGCATCGGTGGCCGCGGAACTGAAGCGCCATGCCGAGATGTTCCCGCCGGTGGAGGTGGAGCCCCATGGGGGAAGCCGGGGCCGGACGGACCGACAAGGAAGTTCTCCCTCGCGCTCATCGCGCGCTTCAGCGACGCCATCGCCGTGAACACGTGGAACAGCTACACCTGGAAGCCCGCGCTCGCCGAGGCCGGGATCATTCCACCGGGTGCCGAGGGTGCGAAGCAGTGGCAGTGGGAGGCCGCGCCGAAGGACGGCTTCCACGTACTGCGCCACACCTGTGCCTCGATCATGTCGGAGGCGGGGGAGTCCGTGGTGACGTTGGCGCGATGGCTCGGGCACTCCTCGCCGGCCGTCACGCTCGGTTACTACGCTCACTTCATGCCGGAGGCCGGGAGCAGGGGGCGCACCGTGATCGACGGGCTGCTCGGGCAGCCGGGAGATCAGTGTGCCGGCCGAAACTCCCCGGATTCTCCCCGGGGCTGACCGTGGCCGACTTCCCGCACCACGGTGGTCCGGAGGAGGTCGTGGATTGCAAGGTCGAGGGATCGCGTAGCCTGGCGAAATGCTGACCGAGGTCACCGCAACCCGCTACATCACGCCCCTGCGGTCCGGCGGTTCCGTGCCCGGAGTCGTCGAGGCCGACGACTCCGGTACGTACGTCGTGAAGTTCACGGGATCCGCGCAGGGACGCAAGGCGCTGGTCGCCGAGGTGATCGTCGGGGAGCTGGCGCGGGCCCTGGGGCTGCGGTTCCCGGAGCTGGTCCTGGTGGACTTCGATCCGGCGATCGCCGCCGGCGAGCCGCATCAGGAGGTGCGGGAGCTGCACGCCGCCAGTGCCGGGATCAACCTCGGCATGGACTTTCTACCGGGTGCGCGGGACTTCACGCCCGAGGTCGCCGAGGTCTTCCCCGTCGATCCGGTGGAGGCCGGGCGGATCGTCTGGCTCGACGCGCTCACGGTGAACGTGGACCGGACCGTCCACAGCTCCAATCTGATGATCTGGCCGACGCTCGGCGTCGTGCCGCCCCGGCTGTGGCTCATCGACCACGGGGCCGCGCTCGTCTTCCATCACCGCTGGGACACGTCCGCCCCGGCCAAGGCCTACGACTTCCGCCACCACGCCCTCGGCGGCTACGGTCCCGACGTCCGCGCCGCCGACGCCGAACTCGCGCCCAAGGTGACCGAGGAGCTGCTGCGGACCATCACCGCCGCGGTGCCCGACGCCTGGCTCGCCGGGGAGCCGGACTTCGCGACGCCCGACGCGGCCCGCGAGGCGTACGTGACGTATCTGTACGCGCGGGCGCGGACCTCGGCCCAGTGGCTGCCGACCGACTTTCCCGGCGCGGAGGAACTGGCCGCGGAGAACGCCCGCCGTGCGGCCCGCTCCCGGCAGGGGCGCCCGGCCTGGCTCAAGGACGTTCCCGATCTGCACGGCAAGCCCACGGCGGAGCAGGACTGGTCGGTGCACCTGGGATGACCCGGGGGCGCGGGCCCGCCCCGCCGCGGCGGGCCTCCCGAGCGGCGGCCGTCAGCCCTTGAGCTGTTCGTAGGCCGGCAGGGTGAGGAAGTCGGCGTAGTCCTCGTCGAGGGCGACCGTCAGCAGCAGGTCGTGGGCCTGCTGCCAGTGGCCCGCTGCGAAAGTCTCCTCGCCCAACTCGCCGCGGATGTTCGACAGTTCCTCGGCGGCGACCCTGCGGGCCAGCTTCGCGGTGACCGGCTCGCCGTTGTCGAGGACGACACCCGCGTTGATCCACTGCCAGATCTGGGAGCGGGAGATCTCGGCGGTGGCCGCGTCCTCCATCAGGTTGAAGATGGCCACCGCGCCGAGGCCGCGCAGCCACGCCTCGATGTAACGGATGCCCACCTGGACCGCGTTGACCAGGCCCGCGTACGTCGGAGCGGCCTCCAGGGAGTCGATCGCGATCAGGTCGGCGGCACTGACGTCGACGTCCTCGCGCAGCCGGTCCTTCTGGTGCGGCCTGTCGCCGAGCACCCGGTCGAAGGACTCCAGGGCGATCGGGACCAGGTCCGGGTGGGCGACCCAGGAACCGTCGAAACCGTCGTTCGCCTCGCGGTCCTTGTCGGCGCGCACCTTCTCGAACGCGACCTTGTTGACCTCCGGGTCCCGGCGGGACGGGATGAAGGCCGCCATGCCGCCGATCGCGTGCGCGCCCCGCTTGTGGCAGGTGCGCACCAGGAGTTCGGTGTACGCGCGCATGAACGGAGCCGTCATCGTGACCGCGTTGCGGTCCGGCAGGACGAACTTCTCCCCGCCGTCACGGAAGTTCTTGACGATGGAGAACAGGTAGTCCCAGCGTCCGGCGTTCAATCCCGAAGCGTGGTCGCGCAGTTCGTAGAGGATCTCCTCCATCTCGTACGCGGCCGTGATCGTCTCGATGAGGACGGTGGCGCGCACGGTGCCCTGGGGGATGCCCACATAGTCCTGAGCGAAGACGAACACGTCGTTCCACAGGCGGGCTTCGAGGTGGGACTCCGTCTTCGGGAGGTAGAAGTACGGGCCCTTGCCGAGGTCCAGGAGACGCTGGGCGTTGTGGAAGAAGTACAGCCCGAAGTCGACCAGGGCGCCGGGCACCTGGGTGCCGTCGGCGTCGGTGAGGTGGCGCTCGTTCAGGTGCCAGCCGCGGGGGCGCGTGACGACCGTCGCCAGTTCCCCGTCCGGGCGCAGGGCGTACGACTTGCCGGACACCGGGTCGGTGAAGTCGATGGTCCGGGTGTAGGCGTTGATCAGGTTGAGCTGGCCGAGGACCACGTTCTCCCAGGTGGGCGCGGAGGCGTCCTCGAAGTCCGCGAGCCACACCTTCGCGCCCGAGTTGAGGGCGTTGATGGTCATCTTGCGGTCGGTGGGGCCGGTGATCTCGACCCGGCGGTCGTTCAGGGCCTCGGGGGCCGGGGCCACCCTCCAGGAGTCGTCCGCGCGGACGGCGGACGTCTCGGGAAGGAAGTCGAGCGTGGAGGTGCGGGCGATCTCGGCACGGCGCTCCGCGCGGCGGGCGAGGAGTTCGTCGCGCCGGGGCGTGAACCGCCGGTGCAGCTCGGCCACGAAGGTGAGGGCCGCCTCGGTGAGGACCTCCTCCTGCCGGGGCAGGGGCTCGGCGTCGACGATGGCCGGCGGGTGCGGCGCTGGTGCGGACATCAGCTGTCACTTCCTTCGGCGGGCACGGCACCGGGTGCCGGTCGGCCCGGGTACGGCGGAGAGCGCCCGGGGGAGGGGTGGGTCCGAGGAGCGCTCCGGGCTGTGGATAGTAGTTTTCTTATCGTGGAAGTTCAATGGTTTGTTGACGTGGGGCCGCCTCGGGTCGGGCAGGCGGTCCCCGCTCACCCGAGGCGGCTCAGGTCCTCCTTCGTGTCGATGTCGTAGGCCTCGGCCACGTCCCCGCACTCGACGAGGACGAGGTCGTCCGCGTGTTCCTTCAGGTAGGCGCGGGCCCCCTGGTCGCCGGTCGCGGCCGCGGCGACACCGGCCCAGTGCGTGGACCCGAACAGGACGGGATGACCGCGCACGCCGGCGTAGGCGGCCGAGATGAGCGGGTCCTGTACCTCCCGCACTTCCTGCGCCTCCTGCGCCTCTCGCGAGTTCCGCGTGTCCTGCGGGTGCCTCGTCTCCTGTGCCGCGTACGCGGCGAGCACCCGCGCGACCGCCCGCGCGCCGATTCCGGGCTGGTCGACCAGCAGGACCAGGGCGGCCCGCGCTTCCGTACCGGCCAGCGAGGCGAGCCCGGCCCGCAGGGACGAGCCCATGCCCTGCTCCCAGTCCGGGTTGTCGACGAGCACGCAGTCCGGCAGCTCGGCGCGCGCGCGGACGTCGTCGGCCCGCGCGCCGAGCACCACGTGCACGCGCTCGCAGCCGCCCGCGCGCAACGCCCGCACCGCGTGCTCCACCAGCGGCCGCCCCTGGTGGGTCAGCAGTGCCTTGGGCCGGCCGCCCAGGCGCCGTCCACCGCCCGCCGCGAGCAGCAGTCCCGCCACCTGTCCAGTGGCCCGTCCTGAGTCCGGGCTCGTCCGACGTGTCGTCATGCGTTCTGCATACCCCACTACTCAACGGACCGCCGGGTGCCGGAGGAGTCCGGTGGGTGGCGCGGGGGTGGCGCGGTGGGTGACGTGGTGGATGGCGCGGAAGGGGCGGAAACGGGGCGGAGGCAGGGAGCGTGAAGGGGCGCATCCGGCCTGCGACGTCACGCTGTGGAGCAAGACGATGACGCAGCGGACTGGCGCGGAGGGGGTGGGGTGGCGTTTACTGGCGCGCACCGGCCGACGGGGCGGCGGGGCCGGTGGGGAGGCGCACCACCGCGTGCGAGGGGGAGGACTGTGTTGCGGAGCGTAGAGCAGCGGCATGCGACCGGCAGTCGAGAGGACGATCCACGGGTGACGGAGCTGCGCTCCGCCGTGGCCCGGCTGCGTCGCCAACTGGCAGCCCATCCGGCGGAGTTCCCTGACAGGATCATCGCGGAGGACGAACTCGCCGCACTGGACGCCCACGCGGCCGGCGGCAATCCCGAGATTCCCCGGTTGCGCCGTTCCCTGCTGCTGATCGCCGGCGCGATCGGCTCGGTGAGCGCACTGGGCCGGGGGCTGGGCGAAGTGCGGGACGCGGTGGATCTGTTCGGGCCGTCACCGAAGGGTTGACGCACACCTGTGCACACGCTTCTCGAAAGGGGGGCGTGCGCGGGCGCTGTGGTCGCGGTGGGTGACCGGGGCGCGTCGGATCAGGTCGTCGCGTCGGCCGGTCGTCGAGTCGGGTCGGCCGCCGAGTTCGGTCGTACCGTCGGGCCGGGTCAGACCGTCGGGCCGCTGCCCGGGGAGGTGAGCACCTCGGAGAGTTCCGTCGCCACCTGCTGGAGCACCGGCACGATCCGCTCCGTCGCCGCCTCCGTGACCCGTCCCGCGGGACCGGAGATCGAGAGGGCGGCCGGGGTGGGGGCGTGGGGCACGGGGACGGCGAGGCACCGTACGCCGATCTCCTGCTCGTTGTCGTCGATGGCGTAGCCCTGGCGGCGCACCTCGTCGAGCGCCGCCAGGAAACCCTCCGGCGTGGTGAGGGTCCTGTCCGTCGCCGCGGGCATTCCGGTGCGGGCGAGCAGGGCCCGTACGTCCTGTGACGGGAAGTCGGCCAGCAGGGCCTTGCCCACGCCGGTGGAATGCGGCAGGACACGGCGCCCGACCTCGGTGAACATCCGCATGGAGTGCTTGGACGGCACTTGCGCGACGTACACGACCTCGTCCCCGTCGAGCAGCGCCATGTTGGCCGTCTCGCCGGTCTCCTCCACCAGGCGGGCCAGATACGGGCGCGCCCAGGTGCCCAGCAGCCGGGAGGAGGACTCGCCGAGCCGGATCAGGCGCGGGCCGAGCGCGTACCGGCGGTTGGGCTGCTGGCGTACGTAACCGCACGCGACCAGGGTGCGCATCAGGCGGTGGATCGTCGGCAGGGGCAGTCCGCTGCTCGCCGACAGTTCGCTGAGGCCGACCTCGCCGCCCGCGTCCGTCATCCGCTCGAGCAGGTCGAAGGCGCGCTCGAGGGACTGCACTCCGCCGCCCGGGGTGGACCGGACGGAGTCGTTGGTGCTGGCGCTGGACGTCGGCACGGCGCGTTCCTTTCGGACTGGCGGGAAGGGGGAAGCCTACCCGGCAGTCGGTCGACTGCCTGTCTGTGCATTCACTCATTCTGCCTCCCGGAATTCTAATTCCGCTTTATGGAATCGTCCAGGGATCGGCCGCCGGTGCCCGTGCGGGCAGTGTGCCTCTTGACGGCACCGGAGCGGGAGTGAAGACTCCTTCAACAGAACGTTGAAATCGGGTGAGGGGGTGCGGGTGCCCGACGTCGAACTGGTGCTGCGCTCGACGCGCGTCATCACTCCCGAGGGGACACGCGCCGCGTCGGTCGCCGTCGCCGACGGCACGATCACGGCCGTCCTGCCGCACGAGGCGTCCGTCCCCAGGACGGCCAGCCTGACGGACCTCGGCGACGACGTCCTGCTGCCCGGCCTGGTCGACACCCACGTACACGTCAACGACCCGGGCCGCAGCGAGTGGGAGGGCTTCTGGACCGCCACCCGCGCGGCGGCGGCCGGCGGCATCACCACACTCGTCGACATGCCGCTCAACTCCCTCCCGCCGACCACGACAACCGCCCATCTGCGCACCAAACAGCGGACCGCCGCCGGCCGGACCCATGTCGACGTCGGCTTCTGGGGCGGCGCCCTGCCCGGCAACGTCGAGGACCTGCGCCCGCTGCACGAGGCCGGCGTCTTCGGCTTCAAGGCATTCCTTTCACCGTCCGGCGTCGACGAGTTCCCGCACCTCGGACAGGACCGACTCGCCCGTACCCTGGAGGAGATCGCCACCTTCGACGGGCTGCTGATCGTGCACGCCGAGGACCCGGACCACCTCGACGCCGCCCTGCGGCGCGGCGGCCCCAAGTACGCCGACTTCCTCGCCTCCCGCCCGCGCGACGCCGAGGGCACCGCCATCGCCCGGCTCCTCGCGCAGGCGAGACGCCTCGACGCGCGCGTGCACATCCTGCACCTGTCCTCCAGCGACGCGCTGCCGCTGATCGCCGGGGCCAAGTCCGACGGAGTGCGCGTCACCGTCGAGACCTGCCCCCACTACCTGACCCTCGCCGCCGAGGAAATCCCGGACGGAGCCAGCGAGTTCAAGTGCTGCCCGCCCATCCGCGAAGCCGCCAACCAGGGTCCGCTCTGGCAGGCGCTGGCGGACGGCGTCATCGACTGCGTGGTCACCGACCACTCCCCGTCCACCGCCGACCTCAAGACGGCCGACTTCGCCACCGCCTGGGGCGGCATCTCCGGCCTCCAGCTCAGCCTGCCCGCCGTCTGGACCGAGGCCCGCGAACGGGGACACGGCCTGGAGGACGTCGTGCGCTGGATGTCGGCGCGGACGGCGGAACTCGTCGGCCTCGACGACCACAAGGGCGCCATCGCGCCCGGCCGGGACGCCGACTTCGCCGTCCTGGCCCCCGACGACACCTTCACCGTCGACCCGGCGGGGCTCCAGCACCGCAACCGCGTGACGGCGTACGCGGGCAGGACCCTGTACGGCGTCGTGAAGTCCACCTGGCTGCGCGGCCGGCGCATCATGGCCGACGGCGAGTTCACCGCACCGCAGGGCCGGCTGCTGACCCGCGTCCCCTGACGGGGCGGGGGAGGGGGAGGGAAACGTCAGGCGTCCGGCACCCGCCGACCGCCGGCCAGGGCCTCGTCCACCGCCCACCGACCAGTGCCCACCGCCCACCGATCCACCGACCAGTGCCCACCGTCCACCGACCACCGACCAGCGACCAGCGATCCACCGTCCACCGACCACCGACCAGCGCCCGCCGACCACCGAAAGGCAGGACCGGACCACCGTGACCGCGCAGCACACATACCCGGCGTCCCGTTTCACCGGCGCCGCGCGTCCCTACGGCGGCGGTGACCCGTACGCGGACTACCGCACCGCCGACTTCCCCTTCACCCGGCTCACCGACCTCGCCGACCGCCGGCTCGGCGCCGGTGTCGTCGCCGCCAACGACGAGTTCTTCGCCGAGCGCGAGAACCTGCTGCTGCCCGGTCGTGCCGTGTTCGACCCCGAGCACTTCGGCCACAAGGGCAAGATCATGGACGGCTGGGAGACCCGGCGCCGCCGCGGCTCCTCCGCCGGGCACCCCTGGCCGACGGCGGAGGACCACGACTGGGCCCTGATCCGCCTCGGCGCGCCCGGAGTCGTCCACGGCATCGTCGTCGACACCGCCCACTTCCGCGGCAACCACCCCCAGGCCGTGTCGGTCGAGGGCGCCTCGCTGCCCGGCTCCCCGGGACCGGAGGAACTGCTGTCGGGCGAGGTGAGGTGGACGACGCTGGTCCCGCGCGCCCCGGTGGGCGGCCACGCGGCCAACGGCTTCGCCGTAACGGCCGACCGGCGCTTCACCCACCTGCGCCTGTCCCAGCACCCCGACGGGGGCATCGCGCGCCTGCGAGTGTACGGCGAGGTCGTCCCGGACCCGGTGTGGCTGGAGGCCCTGGGCACCTTCGACGTCGTCGCCCTGGAGAACGGCGGCCGGGTCGAGGACGCGTCCGACCGCTTCTACTCACCGCCCGCGAACACCATCCGGCCCGGTCGCTCCCGCCGGATGGACGACGGCTGGGAGACCCGACGCCGCCGTGACCAGGGGCACGACTGGATCCGCTACCGGCTCGCGGGCCAGGCGGAGATCCGCGCCCTCGAGATCGACACGGCCTACCTGAAGGGCAACAGCGCCGGCTGGGCCTCGGTGTCGGTACGGGACAGCGAGGACGGCGCGGCCGATGGGCAAGGCGGGGACGGCAGAGGCAGCGGGGAAAGCGGCTGGCGGGAGATCCTGCCCCGGACCCGTCTCCAGCCCGACACCGACCACCGCTTCGTCCTCCCCGTCCCGGCGATCGGCACGCACGCGCGTGTGGACATCTTCCCGGACGGCGGCATCTCCCGGCTGCGCCTGTTCGGTTCACTGACGGAGCAGGGCTCGGCCGCCCTGACCGCACGCCACCGGGAACTGGGCGGCTGACCCACCGGGGTCCCCGCGCGGCGCACCGGCCGCACAGCACCGGTGCGCCGCGCGGGTCCTCGGCGTCCTACGGCGCGCTCACGCCGCGTGGCCCCCGTCCACCGAGAACTCGGCGCCGGTGACATAGGAGGCGCCGGCCAGATGGGCGATCATGGCGGCCACCTCGTCGGCCGTGCCGAAGCGGCCGACGGCGGTCATCGCCGCCTGAGCCGGGCCGTGGGGGCCGTCCGCCGGGTTCATGCCGGTGTCGATCGGGCCCGGGTGCACGATGTTCGCCGTGATGCCCCGACCGCCCAGCTCCCTCGCCAGCGCCTTCGTCAGCCCGACCAGGGCCGCCTTGCTCATCGCGTAGAGCGTGCCGCCGGGGCCGGGCACGCGCTGGGTCATACAGGTGCCGACGGTGATGATGCGGCCTCCGTCGGTCATGTGGGAGGCGGCCGCCTGGGAGGTCAGGAAGGCGCCGCGCACGTTCACCGCGAGGACCCGGTCGACATCGGTGAGGGACAGGGTCTCCACGGGGCCGAGCACACCGACGCCCGCGTTGTTCACCAGGACGTCGAGCCGGCCCAGCGCCCGCACGGCGCCCGTCACCGCCCCGGCGGCCTCCTCCGCGTCCGCGGCGTCCGCGCGCAGTGCCACCGCGCGGCGCCCCAGTGCCTCGACGGCCCGGACGACGTCCTCGGCCGCCTCCTTGCCGTTCACATAGGTCACGACCACGTCCGCGCCCTCCCGCGCGAGCCGCAGTGCCGTCGCAGCGCCGATCCCGCGGCTGCCGCCGGTGACCAGGGCCACCTTGCCGCTCGGGACTTTTACAATGTTCGCCGGTGAGTTCATGTGTCCATCCCAGCGCCGTCGTCCCCGGCCTGCTGGCGGTGAACGGACGTCGACCCGGCGCACGACCGATGAGTTGCGGGCGCCGCGGGGGTCTGCATCGGTGACGCCGCATTCCCCGCACACCACAAGGCAGGAACCTCTCATGGGCAAGCTCGTTGTCACCACCTTCGTTTCGCTCGACGGCGTCTACCAGGCCCCCGGCGGCCCCCGGGAGGACACCAGGGACGGCTTCGACCAGGGCGGCTGGAGCGTCCCCTACGGCGACGAGGACTTCGGCCGGTTCATCGACGGAGTCTTCTCCCGCGTCGGCGCTTTCCTCCTCGGCCGTCGCACCTACGACATCTTCGCCACCTACTGGCCGAAGGTGACCGACCCCGCCGACCCGGTCGCCGGCAAGCTGAACGCGCTGCCGAAGTACGTCGCCTCCGCCACCCTCACCGACCCCGGGTGGGCGGGCACCACCGTGATCGGCGGCGACCTCGCCAAGGAGGTCACCGCCCTCAAGGAGCGCACGGACGGCGAACTCCAGGTGCACGGCAGCGGGGCCCTCGCCCGGTCCCTGTTCGCGCTCGACCTCGTGGACCGCCTCCACCTGCTGACCTTCCCGGTCGTCCTCGGAGCCGGGCGCCGCCTGTTCCCGGAGGGATCGCTGCCTACCGCCTTCCGGCGCACCGACGGACAGGTCACGGCCGCGGGCGTCTCCCTTCAGAGCTACGACCTCGCGGGGCGCCCCGAGTACGGCTCGTACGAGCTTCCGGAGAAGGCCTGACCACACCGGCACCGGGACGGAGCACCCGGAAGTCCGGCCGGTGATCAGCCGGACTTCCCGCTCTCTGCGGTGGCGAACAGGGCGAAGCCCAGCGCCACCAGGGCAATGCTGGCGTAGATCTCGAAGCCGTTCAGGAACCCCACTCGTTGCACCGCGCCCCAGCCCCAACCGGTGAACTGGTGCACCAGGCCCGCGACCCCTTGGATCAGGGCGATCAACCCGAGAATCTCCAGTAGTTTCTTCATGCGGAAGACGATGGCCGCGCGCCCCCGGCGCGTACATCGGCCGCCGGGCGGTTCCCCGATGACGAAAGTCTCCGTCCTCTCGAAGCGGGCATGCCGAAAGTCTGCGCCCTCGCCACTTTGGTAGGCGATGCGGCCTACCCCGGGGCGGGCCGGGCGGGCCCTGCGTAGATTCGTCGACTGTGATGAGTAGTGACAAGGCGGCGGGGACCGCCCCGGTGTTCCTGGGACGCAGATGGTTCTTCCCGTCCGCCCTGGTCCAGGAGCTCAACCCCGAGACCGCCCGGGCCGGGCGCCGCCCCCGGCGCACCGCGCGCGACTGGGGCGTCGACTTCACCTGTTTCCTGCTGGCCGTCGGCGTGGGCCTGCTGGGTGCCGACACGGTCACCGCAAACCCCGCCGTCCCGCATTCGCTGGCCGCCTTCGACCAGGTGATCGGGGCGCTGTCCTGGGGCGCGGTCTGGCTGCGCCGCCGTTGGCCGCTGGGGCTGGCCGCGGTGATGGTCCCCGTCAGCTTCGTCTCGGAGACCTCCGGCGGCGTGGCCGTGATCGCCCTGTTCTCCCTCGCCGTGCACCGCCCCTTCCGTTACGTGGCCTGGGTGGGCGGCGCGCACATGGTGCTTGTCCCGTTGTACTTCTGGTGGCGCCCCGACCCCGAAGTGCCCTATCTCGCCTTGCTCGTCCTGTTCATGGTGCTGATGGGGGCGGTGGTCGGCTGGGGCATGTTCGTCCGGTCCGAGCGGCAGTTGATGCTGAGCCTGCGGGACCGGGCACGGCGGGCCGAGACGGAGGCGCGGCTGCGGGCCGAGCAGGCGCAGCGGGGCGCACGGGAAGCCATCGCCCGGGAGATGCACGACGTGCTGGCGCACCGGCTGACGCTGCTCAGCGTGCACGCGGGCGCACTGGAGTTCCGGCCCGACGCGCCCCGCGAGGAGATCGTGCGGGCGGCCGGCGTCATCAGGGAGAGCGCGCACGAGGCGCTGCAGGACCTGCGGGAGATCATCGGTGTCCTGCGGACCGGCGAGTCCGAGGACGCGGGCCGGCCGCAGCCGACGCTCGCGGCGCTGGACACGCTGGTCGCCGAGTCGCGGAAGGCCGGGATGAAGGTCACCCTCGACCACCGCGTCCTCGGCTCCGCCGCCGTCCCGGGTTCCGCCGCTGTCCCCGCCTCCGGCGCCGTCCCCGCCTCCGTCGGCCGCACCGCCTACCGGATCGTCCAGGAGACCCTGACCAACGCCCGCAAGCACGCCCCCGGTACGGAGGTCACCGTGTCGGTCACCGGCGGCCCGGGGGAGGGCCTCACCGTGTCCGTCCACAACCCCCCACCCCAAGGAGACGTGCCCCCCGTCCCCGGCGCCGGGCAGGGTCTGATCGGCCTCACCGAACGGGCTGCCCTGGCGGGCGGCACCCTGGAGCACGGCCCCACGCCCGACGGCGGGTTCGAGGTCCGGGCCCGGCTGCCGTGGGGGTGAGCGGAAGCCGACATCGCGACCGCGCAACGGAGTTGAGCCCCCGCTGGCCCCGCCCCGGCCAACCGTGATGACGTGAGGCCCATGACTGCGATCAGACTGCTTCTCGTCGACGACGATCCGCTGGTGCGGGCCGGCCTGTCCCTGATGCTGGGCGGCGCCGGCGACATCGAGATCGTCGGGGAGGCCGCCGACGGCAGCGAGGTGGGGGCACTCGTGGACCGCACCCGCCCGGACGTCGTCCTCATGGACATCCGGATGCCGTCGGTGGACGGTCTCACCGCGACCGAGCTGCTGCGCCGGCGCGCGGACGCCCCTCAGGTCGTGGTGCTCACCACCTTCCACGCCGACGAGCAGGTGGTGCGCGCGCTGCGCGCGGGAGCCGCGGGCTTCGTCCTCAAGGACACCGCGCCCGCCGAGATCGTCGACGCGGTGCGCCGGGTCGCGGCCGGCGACCCCGTGCTGTCGCCCACGGTCACCAGGCAGCTGATGGCACACGTGGCGGGCACCACCGCCGACGCGCGGCGCGCGAGCGCACGCGCGCGCCTGGCCGCTCTCAACGACCGTGAACGCGAGGTCGCCGTGGCGGTCGGCCGGGGGCACGCCAACGCCGGGATCGCCACCGAGCTCTACATGAGCGTGGCCACCGTCAAAACCCATGTCTCCCGCATCCTGGCCAAGCTGGACCTCAACAACCGCGTGCAGATCGCACTGCTCGTCCACGACGCCGGACTCCTGGACGACACCGAGGAGCGTTAGCGTCACCGGTGCCCCGTCCGATCCGCCGCCCGAAGGAGCCCCGTTCCCATGACCGCGTCCCCCGGACTCGACCTGGCCACGGCCCAGCAGGCGCTGGACAGCCAACCCTTCAGCCGGCTGCTCGGCGCACGCGTGACCGCCTTCGGGGAGGGTGCGGCCACCCTCGAGATCGACGTCCGCGCGGAGCTCCACCAGCAGAACGGCTTCCTGCACGGCGGCGTCCTCTCCTACGCCGCCGACAACGCCCTCACCTTCGCGGGCGGCACCGCGCTCGGCCCGTACGTCCTCACCGGGGGCTTTCTTCATTCCTGATTTTGCGTGGGTATCCCCGGCTTCAGCCGGGGAGGGAAACGCATCCTGAGCGTGGAGGCGCGAAGCGCCGGAGTTCGCTGCGCCCTTGGGGTGACGGTCAGGCAGGTCGCTTCTGCCCTTCGATGTATTGGCGGATCACGGTCAACGGTGTTCCGCCGCAGGATCCCGCGGAGTAGGAGCGGGACCAGAACACTGACCCCATGCCGGTGTGGTTGATCCGGCCCGTGTACTCAGCCCGCAGGTACCGGGAGCTGACACCCTTGAGGCTGTTGATCAGCTTCGACAGGGCGACCTTCGGTGGGTAGTGCACCGATAGGTGAACGTGGTCGGCTTCGCCGTTGAACTCCCTCAGCTCCGCTTCGAACTTGCGGCAGACCTCACGCATGATCTCTTCGCATCGCTTCAGCATGGCGTCATCGAACACGCCGCGCCGGTACTTGGTGACAAACACCAAGTGCGCGTGAAGGTGATAGGTGACGTGACGACCGGTGCGAATGTCGGAGTTTGATTACCAACGTAGCGACATACGTCAAGCGTAATAGGATGTCCGAAACTGGTCAGGAAGGGGGTGGGCCGGATGATCCGTGCGTACAAGTTCCTCATGCGGCCCACCGTGGGCCAGCAGGGCGCGCTCGCCGAGATGCTTCGTGACCACTGCTCGCTCTACAACGGCGCGTTGCAGGAACGCCGCGACGCCTACCGGCACACCTCGAAGACGACAGTCCGCTACGGGCAGCAGTCCGCCCAGCTCAAGGACATCCGCGCCTTCGACCCTGCGCGTCAGGGCCGTTGGTCATTCTCCTCTCAACAGGCGACGTTGCGGCGGCTGGACAAGGCGTTCGCAGCGTTCTTCCGGCGGGTCAAGGCAGCGGAGAAGCCGGGCTATCCGCGTTTCCGTTCGGGTAAGCGGTTCGACACCGTGGACTTCCCGAAGGACGGCGACGGCTGCCGCTGGGACTCGACCCCGCACGATCCCGTCACCCGCGTCCGCCTCCAGGGCGTCGGCCACGTCAAGGTGCATCAGCACCGTCCGGTCGTCGGCAAGGTGAAGACGGTCTCGGTCAAGCGTGAAGGACGGCGCTGGTACGTCATCCTGACTGCCGAGCAGACCGCGCCCGAGCCGCTTCCCTCAACCGGTAGCGTGATCGGCATTGACATGGGGATAGCGAACTTCCTTGCCGACTCCAACGGCGAGTTCGTGCCCAACCCCCGTCACGGGGCGAAGGCCGCCGCCAGGCTGGAAGAGGCCCAGCGGGCACTCGCCCGGTGCAAGCGCGACAGCAAGCGCCGGCGCAAGGCCGTGGAGACGGTGGCACGGCTGCACCGCAAGGTGCGCCGGCAGCGTCTGGACCACGCGCACAAAGCCGCGCTTGACCTCGTACGCGAACACGATTTCATCGCGCACGAAGACCTCGAGATCCGCAACATGAGCAAGTCCCCGGCCCCGAAGCCGGACCCCGCCACGCCGGGCGGCTACCTGCCCAACGGGACCGCCGCCAAGGCCGGGCTGAACCGTTCGATCGCTGATGCCGGATGGGGGGTGTTCCTGACGATCCTCATCGCCAAGGCAGAATGCGCCGGAGGGGAAGTGACGGCCGTGGACCCCCCGCAACACCTCCCGGCGGTGTCCCGTATGCGGGCACACCGCCAAGGAGAACCGGCCCACCCAGGACAAGTTCCACTGCATCTCGTGCGGCCATCACGCGCACGCGGACACGGTAGGCGCCCTGAACGTTCTACGGGCCGGGCTGGTCCGTCGCGAAGCCCAACCGGCATAGCGAGAAGCCACCACCTTCAGGTGGGGGAGGAGTCACCCAGTACCTCCGTCCGGCCACCGGGCGCACCCTGCGCGCCCGCGCCGAGGTCGTGCACGCCGGCCGCCGTCAGGCCGTCGTCCGCTGCGACCTGCACACCCTCGACGACGACGGCACCGCGACCCTGTGCGCGGTCGCCCAGGGCACGGTCCTGCCGGTCTCCGCGCCCTGAGAGTCGATGCCCGGGCGCCCGAGTGCCCGGGCGCCCGAGTGCCCGGGCGCCTGAGTGCCCGGGCACCGACGCTCACCCGTAGGCCGATGCCGCCCCGCCCGCGATCTCCCTCAGCCGTACCGGTCTGCGCTCCCGCCGGGACAGCTCGCACGCCTCCGCGACGCGCAGCGCCTGGAGGGCTTCGCGCCCGTCGCAGGGATTGGCCCGCTCGCCCCGCACCACCTCGACGAACCCGATCAGTTCCGCCTCGTACGCGGGCCCGAAGCGTTCCAGGAAGCCCGTCCACGGCTTGTCCGCGGCCGGGGGCCCGGTCGGCTCGGTGGACGCGATCGGCGTACGGTCGTCCAGGCCGACCACGATCTGGTCCCGCTCCCCGGCGAGCTCCATACGCACGTCGTAGCCCGCGCCGTTCATCCGTGTCGCGGTGAGGACGGCGAGCGTGCCGCCCTCGAGGGTGAGGAGCGCCGCGCCGGTGTCCACGTCGTCCGCCTCGCGGAACATCGCGGGACCCGCGTCGGACCCGGCGGCATAGACGTCCACGATCTCCCGGCCGGTCACCCAGCGCACGATGTCGAAGTCATGGATCAGCGTGTCCCGGTACAGCCCGCCGGACTGCGGCAGATAGCCGGCCGGTGGCGGCTCGGGGTCACTGCTCATGGCCCGTACGGTGTGCAGCCGGCCGAGCCGGCCCGAACGCACCGCCTCACGCGCGCCGGTGTAGCCGGGGTCGAACCGGCGCTGGAAGCCCATCTGCAGGACCGTCCCGGCCGCCTCGACCTCCGAGACCGCCTGTAACGTGCCCGCGAGGTCGAGGGCGATGGGCTTCTCGCAGAACACCGGCAGCCCCGAGCGGGCCGCCCGGCCGATGAGTTCGGCGTGGGCGGACGTGGCCGTGGTGATCACCAGGGCGTCCACCCCCCAGGTGTAGATCTCGTCCACCCCGGGCGCCGCCGTCTCACCGAGCCGGTGTGCGAGAGCCTGTGCCCGAGCCGGGTCGGCGTCCGTGAGGATCAAGGATCCGACGTCGCGATGCCTGCTGAGTGTGTGGGCGTGAATGGTGCCGATACGGCCCGTACCGATGACCCCGATGCGCATGGGAACAACCTGCGGCCCGCGCCCCTCCCTGTCAATCCGTATGTCCGGACAACCGAACTACACTACTTCCCGTCAACCACGCACGGGACTACGCTCGGGCCGTGCCCAAACCAGGAGTGGACCCGACCGTGCAGCTGGAGCTGAGCGTGGACCGCGGCTCCCCCGTACCGCTGTACTTCCAGCTGTCCCAGCAATTGGAGGCCGCCATCGAGCACGGCAGGCTGACCCCCGGGAGCCTGCTGGGCAACGAGATCGAGCTGGCCGGGCGCCTCGGTCTGTCCCGGCCGACCGTCCGCCAGGCCATCCAGTCCCTCGTCGACAAGGGCCTGCTCGTGCGGCGGCGCGGAGTCGGCACCCAGGTGGTGCACAGCCAGGTCAAGCGGCCCCTGGAGCTCAGCAGCCTCTACGATGACCTGGAGTCCGCCGGTCATCGCCCCACCACGAAAGTCCTGGTCAACACGGTCGTCCCCGCATCCCCCGAGGTCGCCGCCGCCCTCGGGGTGGCCGAAGCGGGCGAGGTGCACCGCATCGAGCGGCTGCGGCTCGCGCACGGGGAGCCGATGGCGTACCTGTGCAACTACCTGCCCCTCGGGCTGCTCGACCTGGACACCCGGCAACTGGAGGCCACCGGCCTGTACCGGCTGATGCGGGCGGCCGGGATCACCCTGCACAGCGCCCGCCAGACCATCGGCGCCCGCGCGGCCGGGGCCGCCGAGGCCGAGCGGCTCGGCGAGGAGTGGGGCGCCCCGCTGCTCACCATGCAGCGCGTGACCTTCGACGACACCGGCCGCACCGTGGAGTTCGGCACCCACACCTACCGGCCCGACCGCTACTCGTTCGAGTTCCAGCTGCTCGTACGGTCGTGATGCCCCTGGACGGATACCGAAGTCGCGGTGAACGCCAGGCGACTCGGGGGACTTGGGATGATCTTCGTCGTGTTGTCCGGACAATGTGACCGGACCGCGGGACGAGGTGACGAAATGCGGGAGTCGTCCCGGCGGGAAGAGTTCTCGGAACGCACCGGGAAGGCGTTCGAGGGCCACGGGGAAGCGGCCGGAAGCACCCCGGAGGCGGCGCGCGTCGCACGATCCCTTTGCTCCCGAGTACGCCACCCAGGGTCACCGTGAGGCAGAATCGGCGACGATGAGCACCTACCGCGACCTCGCACTCCCCAGGGCACTGAGTTCAGCCCGGGCGGGCGCCGCCCCCGTCGGCTCCCGCCGTGCTCCCGTGCTCCGCACGGTCGGCACCCGGGAACGCCGCTCGCACCTGACGGCACCGCGCGTGCCGACCGTCGGCATCGACATCGGCGGCACGAAGGTGATGGCAGGCGTCGTCGACGCCGACGGCAACATCCTGGAGCGGCTCCGCACGGAGACCCCGGACAAGTCCAAGAGCCCGAAAGTCGTCGAGGACACCATCGTCGAACTGGTGCTTGACCTGTCCGACCGGCACGACGTGCACGCGGTCGGCATTGGCGCGGCCGGCTGGGTCGACGCCGACCGCAACCGCGTGCTGTTCGCCCCCCACCTTTCATGGCGCAACGAGCCGCTGCGCGACCGCCTCGCCGGCCGCCTCGCCGTTCCCGTCCTGGTCGACAACGACGCCAACTCCGCCGCCTGGGCCGAGTGGCGCTTCGGCGCGGGACGCGGCGAGGACCACCTCGTCATGATCACGCTGGGCACCGGCATCGGCGGCGCGATCCTCGAGGACGGCCAGGTCAAGCGCGGCAAGTACGGCGTCGCCGGCGAGTTCGGCCACATGCAGGTCGTCCCCGGCGGCCACCGCTGCCCCTGCGGCAACCGCGGCTGCTGGGAGCAGTACAGCTCCGGCAACGCACTGGTCCGCGAGGCGCGCGAGCTGGCCGCCGCCGACTCGCCGGTCGCCTACGGGATCATCGAGCACGTCAAAGGCAACATCGCCGAGATCAGCGGCCCGATGATCACCGAGCTGGCCCGCGAGGGCGACGCCATGTGCATCGAGCTCCTCCAGGACATCGGCCAGTGGCTCGGCGTCGGCATCGCCAACCTCGCCGCCGCCCTCGACCCCTCCTGCTTCGTCATCGGCGGCGGGGTCTCGGCCGCCGACGACCTGCTGATCGGCCCCGCGCGGGACGCGTTCAAGCGGCACCTCACCGGCCGCGGCTACCGCCCCGAGGCCCACATCGTCCGCGCCCAGCTCGGCCCCGAGGCCGGCATGGTCGGCGCCGCCGACCTCGCCCGCCTGGTCGCCCGCCGCTTCCGCCGCGCCAAGCGCCGCCGGGTCGAGCGGTACGAGCGCTACGAGCGGTATGCGGAGGTCGGCCGAGCCACCCAGGAGACGCCGTGACGGGCGACGTTCCCTACCAGGCCGGCCGTCCCGGCGGGCCCCGGCCGCCCGAGGGCCGCGGGCACATGATCCGCCGCAGGACGCTCACCCTGCTGATCATCGTGCTGCTCATCGGTGTCCCGGCCGGATATCTGATGATCTCCGCGAACCAGAGCCGGGCCAGCGGCAAGGACAAGGAGGCCAGGTACTCGGCGACCAGTCTGACCCAGGGCTGGCCGTCGAAGGTGCAGCGCCGCCTCTACCAGGTGCCGGTTCCGCACCCCGCCTGGTGGGTGACCACCTATGAGACGAACAACTGGAAGACCAGCCGCCTGTACGTCGAGTTCGAGACCACCGACGCCGGCCTCAGCGTCTTTCTCACCAGCATGGGCGTGCAGCAGGACGACCTGAAGCGGGACAGCATCACCATCAGCGACCGCGACCAGGAAATCACCGGCTGGAAGTTCGACCGCCCCGGCATCTGGTCCGGTCTCGTCAACGAACAGAAGAACCCCGCGCCCACGCACGATGTCGTCGTCAACGAGGGCAAGCCGGGCTTCCCCAGGGTGTACGTCGTCTCCCGGACGATTCCCTGATCCGCACCGCCGCTCCCGACCCGTGACCGGGTGCGCCCGGGTGTGACCGGGTGTGCCCGGTCCGCCCGGGCCCGGCCGCGGGACCGATTGTCAGTGCCCGCCCGTAGAGTCGAAGGCGAAGGGGCTGACGACACGGGTGGGCATGGGCGGGGACGGGGACGGGCGGGAGGTGACAGGGCGCATGAGCGAGGGAACCGTGACGGCCGAACGGCACACGGCCGGGGCGGGCACGGGGGAGGCCGGCCCGGCGCGTGCGGCGATCGCGGACGCCGCTGTCGCGGAGATCCCCGCAGGTCTCGCCGCCGTCTTCCTGCCGTCGGCCCTGCCGCGCGACGGACGCATCGCCTTCTACGACCCCGGGAGCGACCTCGCCGAAGCCGTGCCGGAACCCGCCGGGCCAGGCGGTCCTGGGGCTCTGGAATCCGAGCCGGTCGTGGGCGGCTCCGGTGGTCCGCGGGCCGCCGACTCGGTACCCGCACCGGAGCACGCCCCGCGCACGCGGCTCACCGTCACCCGCCCGCACGGCGACGGGGTCCGGCGGCGGACGGTCACCGCGCTCTCCCTTCCTCTCGACGAGGCCCTGCCCCTGCTGGTCCGCGCCCGGCACGACCCCGCGGCGCACCCCGCCACCGCCTGCTGGGGCGCCGCCGCCCTGCACGCCCTGCGGCTCACGGCGCGCGGCCGGCTGCTGCCCGGCCTGACGGCCACCGGTCATGACGCCTGGCGGGCAGGACCTCTCGACCCGGACGACGTGGCACACCTGCGCGCGGTGGCCGCGGCCCTGCCGTTCGAGGGCCACGCCGTCCCGCTGTCCGGCCCCGGCCCGCTCCGGCTGCCGCAGCCGGAAGCCCTGGTCCGCGCCTTCCTGGACGCGGTCGCGGACACCCTGCCCCGCACCCCGGCCGCGCCGTACGCCTCGGGGCCGGCGTTCGCCGCCCGCAAGGCCCAGCGGCTGCCCGGCGCCCAGGACTGGGCCGCAGAGGTCGCCGCAGGTATGGACGCCGGCGTGCGCGTCTCGCTCCGCCTCGACCTCTCCGCGCACGACCTGTTCGACGGTGCCGGCGAGGGTGCGGGGGGCACCGGCGCCCGCGGTGCGGGCGCGGCGGTCGTCCAGGTGCACAGCCTCGCCGACCCCACCCTCGTCGCCGACGCGGCAGCCCTGTGGGCGGGGACGGCGGACAGCGCGTTCGGCCCCCGCGCGCGTGTGGACGCCGCCCTCGCCGTCCGCCGGGCCGCCCGCGTCTGGCCCCCGCTGGACCGGCTCTCCGACCAGGACGTACCCGACGTGCTGGCCCTGTCCGAGGACGAGCTGAACGACCTGCTCGGCGTCGCCGCCACCCGCCTCGCCGCGGCCGGTGTCGCCGTGCACTGGCCCCGGGACCTGGCCCAGGACCTGACCGCGACGGCGGTGGTCCGGTCGGCCCCCGGATCGGCGACCGACGGGAGCGGCTTCCTCGAGAGCGAGGACCTGCTGCGCTTCGGCTGGCAGATCGCGCTCGGCGGCGACCCGCTCACCGAGGCCGAGATGGACGCCCTGGCCGAGGCCCACCGCCCCGTCGTCCGGCTGCGCGACCAGTGGGTGCTGGTCGACCCGGCCCTCGTCCGCAAGGCCCGCAAACGGGAGCTGGGCCTGCTCGATCCCGTCGACGCGCTGTCCGCCGCCCTCACCGGCACCGCGGAGGCCGACGGCGAGATCGTCGAGGCGGTCCCCGTCGGTGCCCTCGCCGTCCTCCGGGACCGCCTCACCACGGGCGTCCAGCCCGCCGACCCGCCCCCCGGACTCGACGCCACCCTGCGCGACTACCAACTGCGGGGCCTGGCCTGGCTCGACCTCATGACCTCCCTCGGCCTCGGCGGCTGCCTCGCCGACGACATGGGCCTCGGCAAGACGATCACCCTCATCGCGCTGCATCTGAAACGGGACCGCACCGAGCCGACCCTGGTCGTCTGCCCCGCCTCGCTGCTCGGCAACTGGCAGCGGGAGATCACCCGGTTCGCTCCCGGCGTCCCCGTGCGCCGCTTCCACGGCCCGGACCGGACCCTGGGCGACCTGACCGGCGGTTTCGTCCTCACCACCTACGGCACCATGCGCTCGGCCGCCCCGACACTGGCCGCACAGCGATGGGGCATGGTCGTCGCCGACGAGGCGCAGCACGTCAAGAACCCGCACTCGGCCACGGCGAAGGCACTGCGCACCATCCCGACCCCCGCGCGCGTGGCCCTCACCGGCACCCCCGTCGAGAACAACCTCTCGGAGCTGTGGGCCCTCCTCGACTGGACGACCCCCGGACTCCTCGGCCCCCTCACGTCCTTCCGCGCCCGGCACGCCCGCGCGGTGGAGGCCGGCGAGGACGACGAGGCCGTCGAGCGACTCTCCCGCCTGGTGCGGCCCTTCCTCCTGCGGCGCAAGAAGTCCGACCCGGGCATCGTCCCCGAACTGCCGCCCAAGACGGAGACGGACCACCCCGTCCCGCTCACCCGCGAACAGGCCGCGCTCTACGAGGCGGTGGTGCGCGAGTCGATGCTCGCCATCGAGACCGCCCAGGGCATGGGCCGCCGAGGCCTGGTGCTGAAGCTGCTGACCGCGCTCAAACAGATCTGCGACCACCCGGCGCTCTACCTCAAGGACGAGCAGGCACGGGCCGGCGGCGACCGCCTCGCGGCCCGCTCCGGCAAACTCGCCCTGCTGGACGAGCTGCTGGACACCCTCCTCGCCGAGGACGGATCGGCCCTGGTCTTCACGCAGTACGTCGGCATGGCCCGGCTGATCACCGCACACTTGACCGAGCGCGCGGTGCCGGTCGACTTCCTCCACGGCGGTACGCCGGTACCGGAGCGGGAGCGCATGGTGGACCGCTTCCAGAGCGGCGCGACCCCCGTCCTGGTCCTGTCCCTGAAGGCGGCGGGCACCGGTCTGAACCTCACCCGCGCGGGCCATGTCGTCCACTTCGACCGCTGGTGGAACCCGGCGGTCGAGGAGCAGGCCACCGACCGCGCCTACCGCATCGGCCAGACCCAGCCGGTCCAGGTCCACCGCCTGATCACCGAGGGCACGATCGAGGACCGCATCGCCGAGATGCTCGAGGCCAAGCGGGCCCTCGCCGACGCGATCCTCGGCTCCGGCGAGTCGGCCCTCACGGAACTGACCGACCGCGAGCTGTCCGACCTGGTCTCCCTGCGGAGGACGTCATGACCCCCCGCCCGTCCGACGAGGTCCGGGAGGCCCTGCGGGCGGCCCGCAGACGTGCGAGCGCCGATCCGGCGCCGGATGCGGGGGAACACGGGAAACCCGCGGGCGCCCAGGAACAACGCCCCGGTGACGTGGCCCGCGACGCCCTGCGCAGGGCGGTACGGGCCCGGCGCGCGACGGACACGGGGAGTCCCGGGACGGCGGACGGGGACGGGGGCGGGTACAGGGCCGGGTACGGGAAGGGCGACTCGGGCCCGGAGAAGGAGGGGGAGACAGCGACGGCTTACGAGGGGTCGGCGACCCCATCGGCGACCGGTGACGCCGGTACGGACACCGGCGTGCGGGCGGAGCGGTGCGCAGGGGAGGCGGACGGCGCCGCCCTGCCGTCCGCTGCCGACGGCATCCGGAGTCATCCGGATCATCCGGGCCGTCCGGACTACCCGGACTACCCGGACCGCCCGGACTCCCCGGATCACCCGGACCGTCCGGGCCGCTCGGATGGCTCGGATCCTCAGTCCGCCCGGCGCCCCGGAGACATCGCGCGGGAGGCCCTGCGCTCAGCCCGTCAGGAAGCGCTGCGCGCGCGAACGGAGACCGACGCCCGGTCCTCCGACGCCCGGGCAACCGGCGACTGGAGGAGCGACGACCGGGAGACCACCGCCGGCCCACGCGCCAGCCGTATCCCGTCGGGCACCGCCCTCCGGGTTCCTCGCGTCCCCCGCACCACCCGAGGCGACCGAGCCGCTGGTGTCCGGTCGGGCGAGGCACGGGCCGAAGAGACGGGAGCACCCGCGGTACGGGACCTGCTCACCGGCGCCGTCCCCTCACTCCCGCCCCCGCCCGCACCCTCCGACGCGACCGAACCGCCCCCGACGCCCGACGACCGCCCCCACAAGCCGCCGACCGCCCACGAACCCCCGGCGCCCCTGGCACCCCCGACGCCCCCGGCACCTCAGGAACTCCCGGCCCCCAAGGCGCCCCCCGCCACCCCCCGAACGCCCCGCTCCATGGCCGCCCCCGCCCGGGACGGTGAGCTGCGCCGTACCTTCCCCGCGTTCCCGCCCCGCACCCCGGACGGCACGGGGTTCGCCGACACCTGGTGGGGCGACGCATGGGTCACGGCGCTGGAGGAGGGTGCGCTGGACGCCGCGCGGCTCGCGCGCGGACGCGGGTACGCGGAGCGGGGGCACGTCGACGCCATCACCGTCACCCCCGGGCTCGTCCTCGCCTACGTCAAGGGAAGCCGACCCCGCCCGTACCGCGTGCAGGTACGGCTGCGTACCTTCGCGGACGCCGAGTGGGAGCGGTTCCTGGACGCGGCCGCCGACCGGCCCGGCCACATCGCGGCCCTGCTGGACAAGGAGATGCCCCAGTCCCTCGCCGACTGCGGGGCCCCGCTGCTGCCCCGCCCCGGCGACCTCGACCCGCGGTGCAGCTGCCCCGATTCCGGCCATCCCTGCAAGCACGCCGCCGCCCTCTGCTACCAGACCGCCCGGCTGCTCGACGCCGACCCGTTCGTGCTGCTCCTGCTGCGCGGCCGGGGCGAGCTCGACGTGATCGACGCCCTGTCCCGGCTCAGCGCCGCCCGCACGGCCCGCGCCGCCCGGGACAGGGAACCGGAGCCCCTCCCCGGAGTGCGGGCCGGTGAGGCCGTCGCCCCGCGCGCTCTCCCGCCGCTTCCACCGCCGCTGCCCCTGCCCCCGCACCCGGAGCAGCCCCCGGTGTACCCGGCGGCCCCGGGCGGTCCGGACCCGTTCGCGCTCGACCAGCTCGCCACCGACGCCGCCGCCCGTGCGCACGCCCTGCTCACCACAGGCCGCGACCCCGTCGGCCGGCTCACGCTGTGGCAGGACGCGGTGCGGCTCGCCGCCGCCCGCCCCGGCTCCGGTCTCACCGCCGCCACCCGCGCGCTGTACTCCTCCCTCGCCCGCGCGGCCGGGCGCACCCCCGCCGAGCTGGCCCGGGCGGTCGCCGCGTGGCGCCAGGGCGGCCCGGCCGGGCTCGAGGTCCTGGAGGACCCCTGGGACCCGCCGGCCGGCCGTTTCGACCGCGCCCGCCCCCTCCTCCTCGCCGCGGACCTGCCGGCCTTCCGCCCCTGGCACAACCACCTCACCCACCCCCGGGGACACCTCCAGCTCCGCCTCGGCCGCGACCACCTCTGGTACGCGTACGAGTCCGAGCCCGGCCACGACGACTGGTGGCCCCGCGGCACCCCCGACCCGGACCCGGTCGGAGCCCTCACCGGCCTGGACACCCCGGGCGCTCTGTGATGGCGCCAGGTGTCCGGGGCGGGTCCGCAGGCGGCCGTCAGGCGCGCCGGCCGCGGTCAGCGGAACGAGGGCGCCCACGCCGATCACCACCGGCCGTCACCGTACGCCATCGTGCCGTCACTCGAACGGTATGCGCCAATGCCCCCGGGCGCGGCAGTGCGGCCGCCCCGTCCCGCCCGTCGCCCCGGTCGCTCCACCGGGACCGTCCGTGTGGTGCGGTGATGTCACCGGCCGGCGGGCGTCACGATGTGCGCACAACTCCTTCACGGCAGGTGCGCTTTCGGTCGGCGGGCGGGCGGGAGGCCGCGCGCGGGGGAGACGGTCGCCGGGGCGCCTGCTTAGCCTCCCGGGTCATGAGATCACCACTGAGACGCCTCGGTCTCGCCGCCGTTCTCGCCTTCGTCCTGGCCCTGTTCGGCATGGCCCCCCAGGCCGCCGCGGCCGAACCCGCGCCCGCCGAGCTGACGTTCACCACCGAGACCGCCACCACCACACCCGGCGGCACGGTCCGGCTGTCGATGACCCTCACCAACAACCGGACGTACGACATCTGGTTCGTGTACCAGACGATCGACCCCACGTGGCTCACCACCCAGCGCCCCGACCTGAAGTACGGCTTCACCGGCTGCGCCCTGGCCACCGCGGCCGGCAGCACCCCCTGTGCGGGGACCGGGCCCGCAGACCTCGGCGCCAACTACGGCACCACCGTCCCGCCCGGGCAGAGCCGGACCGTCACGCTGACCTTGCAGGTCGCACCCGACTCCGGCTGCAACGGCAACATCGGCTTCTACTCTTACTACTACGCCGAGTTCAGCGACACCGAGAACGCCGTCGGCGGTCCGGTCTACACGCCCGAGGCTCGGGTGCTCTGCGCCTGACGGGCCTGACAGGCCGACGGGCCGACGGGCCTGACGGGTCAGCCAGGCCTCCGACGGTCTGCCGGTCCCCGGCGTCGTTGACCGAATCCGGTGCGGCGCCGCACCGGCCAAGAGGTCCAGACCTCCGGCAGGCGCACCGGCGGGCCCCCGGCCCGCCGGTGGTCCGTTCACGTCTCCGACCTGCTCCGGTGTTCCACGCGCCCCCTCCGGCCTCCCGTGTCCCGAGGCGCCGCACCGGTCGCTTCCGGACCGCTGGCGCCCTGATGGTCACCCGCACTTTTCCGTCAGGTTTCGCAACTCACCCACAGGAAGCACACAAAGACATCACTATGTGACGCGACGGATGCGTCGACGACTGGCTTCTGAGGGGGACGCCGGCGTCACGCGAGGGGGTGCGTCGGCTCCGGCGGAGCGGTGTCCACCCCTGCCCGTGGGAGGGGACTGCACCGCATGAAGCGGATCACACGCACCGCCGTGCTCACGGTGGGCGCACTCATCGCCGCCCTCGGCCTGCCGAGTACGGCCGCACACGCCGCCGACGACTTACCCCGCGTCGACCTGCGCGTCCTGGTCGTCAGCGACGGGGGGTCGGCCGTGGACGCGATCGCGGCCGAACTCGAGGCCGCCGGCACGCCGTACACCGAAGTGGACCTCACCCGGTCCGATCGCCCCGCCCTCGACGCCGGCTTCCTCGCCGACACCGTGGACGGGCGACCGCGCGCCAAGTACCAGGCGGTGGTCCTGCCCAACGACAACCCGTTCCCGGTGAACTCGCCCGAGATGACGGCGCTCGCCGCCTACGAGCGGACCTACGGCATCCCTCAGGTCGACGCCTACACCTACGCGCGTCCGGAGGCGGGCCTGCGGTACCCGGTCGACGGCGGCTACGCCGGCGGCATCGACGGGGCGCGGGCCGAGGTGACCGCCGCGGGCCGGGCGGGCCCCTTCGGTTACCTGGACGGCCAGGTCCCCTTCGAGGACAACTCGCCTACCGTGGGCGAGAGTTACGCTTATCTGTCGACCCCCGTGGCCGGCGCGGACTTCACCCCGTACGTCGAGGCTGCGATCCCGGGCCGGACCGGGCGGGGCTCGCTGGTGGGGGAGTACCGGCACGACGGGCGGCGGGAACTCGTCGTCACGTTCGTCTACAACCATTATCAGCAGCAGTTCAGACTGCTGGCCCGCGGCATCGTGGACTGGATGACCGGCGGCGTGCACCTGGGCGCCTCCAGGAACTACTTCGCCGTGCACGTCGACGACGTCCTCGCCGCCGACGACCGCTGGGACACGGGGTTGAACTGCACCCCCGGCGACGTCGACTGCCCCGAGGGCGAGGGCACACCCGACCCGATCCGCATGCTCCCCGCCGACGTCGACCACGCCGCTTCCTGGCAGAGCGAGCAGGATTTCACCCTCGACTTCGCCTACAACGGCGCCGGGAGCGTCGATCACCGCGAGGACAACGACGGAGCCGACGCCCTGGCGGACAAACTGATCGCCGAACGCGACCGGTTCCGCTGGATCAACCACACCTACACGCATGCCTTCCTCGGCTGCGAACAGGACACCACGGTGGTTCCCTGGCGATGCGCCACCAGCGCCGACGGCAGCACCAAGTGGGTCGGCCGCACCGCCATCTCCGACGAGATCGCCACCAACCGCGTCTGGGGACGGACCGTCGGCCTGCCGCTGCACGACGACGAGTTGGTGACCGGCGAGCACTCCGGGCTCAAGGTGCTGCCGCAGCAGCCCGACGACAACCCGAACCTGGCCCCCGCCCTCGCCGACAACGGCATCACCTGGCTCGCCTCGGACAACTCCCGTGACTCCGCGCAACGTCGGGTCGGCCCGGCCACGACCGTGTCCCGGTACCCGATGAACGTCTTCTACAACGTCGGGAGGGCAGCCGAGCAGGTCGACGAGTACAACTGGATCTACACCAGCCGCGCCCAGGGCGGAAGCGGAATCTGCGAGGACAACCCGGCCACCACGACGTGCCTGCCGGCTCCGCTGGACACCGCGACGGGGTACGCCGAGCACATCGTGCCCCTCGAGACCCGGATCGCGCTCGGCCACGTCCTCGCCAACGATCCCAAGCCGCACTTCATCCACCAGTCCAACCTGGCCGAGGACCGCATCGCCTACCCGGTCCTGGACGGCGTACTCGACGGCTACGAGGCCCTGTTCGCCGACAACACCCCTGTGGTGAACCTGCGGATGAAGGACATCGGCGCCGAACTCCAGCGCCGCGCCGCCTGGGCCGACGCCCTGCGGGACGGCCAGGTCACCGCCTACCGCACCGGCGGCACGGTGACCGTCGAGGCACCGGACGGCACGGCCGTCACCGTCACCGTGCCCACCGGAACCACCCTCGCGGACGATGCGTTCGGCGAGGCGTACGCGGGCCGGACGTCCGGCTGGACGCCGAAGGAGGGCCAGGCCCTGGCCTTCACCCTGCCGGCGTCCGCCACGACCGGTGCCGGCACCGACACTGCCACGACCGGTGCCGGCACCGACACCGCCACCACCGACGACGGACGGGCCCCGGGCACGACGGCCCCGGACACGACGGCCCCGGGGACAAGGGCGCCGGACAAGAACGCCCCGGCCGTGACGGCCCCTGTCACCGAGCCGGCCCCGGACACCCGGGTCCCCGCCGGCGTGAGCGACCACGTCCCGTACACCGTGCGGAGCTGAACGGCGCACGACCCGAGAGCCCGGCCCCCGACGCGTGAGCGGGGGCCGGGACCTGCACGACCCTCCCCGCACCCCACACCCGGCCGTGGAGCCCACCGATGCACGTTCACCACGGCGCGCCACGCCCCCGCGCGACGCGCGTCACCCTGCTCACCGAAGGCACCTATCCGCACAGTCACGGCGGTGTGAGCGTCTGGTGCGACCAACTCGTCCGCGGTATGCCCGACATCGACTTCGACGTCCTCGCCGTCACCGGCACCGGCCGCGAACCCGTCGTGTGGGACCTGCCCGCGCACGTCTCGAACGTCCTGACCGTCCCGATGTGGGGGACCCCGCCCGAGGGCCGCCCGCCCGGGCGGCGTCCGCGCGAAGTCCTGGCCGGTGCCTACGAGCAGTTCCTGAGGGCGCTGCTCGACCCGTGCGCGGAGAGCGGATTCGCCCCGGCCCTGTACACCATGGCGCGGGCCGCCGCCGACGGAACCCTCGGCCCGTTCCTGCGCGGCGACCGGGCGATCGCCGTGCTGACCGCCGTGTGGAACCGCCGGGGCCTGGTCGTCCGCGAGGCTCGCCCCACGCTGCACGACGCGGTCACCGCCACCGGACTGCTCGAGCACGCCCTGCGCCCGCTGGCCGCGCCCCTGCCGAAGGACGGGGTCGCCCACGCGGTCAGCGGGGGTGTCGCCGTCCTGCCCGGACTGGCCGCCCTGGAACGGCACGGTGTTCCCCTGCTCCTCACCGAGCACGGCGTCTACCTCCGCGAGCGTTACCTCGGCTACCGCACCGGTCCCTACCGCTGGCCGGTCAAGGCGCTCGTCCTGGGCTTCTTCCGGCTGCTGGCCGAGGAGAGCTACCGCAGGGCCGCCCTGATCACACCGGGCAACCGCTACAACCGGCTGTGGGAGGAGGAGGGCGGGGCCGACCCGGCGTCGATCCGCACGGTCTACAACGGGGTGGACCCGGACGCCTTCCCGCCGGCCGGACCCGAACCGGACGTGCCGACCCTCAGCTGGGCCGGCCGCGTCGACCCGATCAAGGATCTGGAGACCCTGATCCGGGCCGTCGCCCTGGTCAGGGCGGAGCGTCCCGACGTCCGGCTGCGGCTGTTCGGCGGGACACCCCGGGGCGGGGAGGCGTACCGGGAACGGTGCGAGGCCCTCGCCGCCGAACTCGGTCACCGGGACGCCGTCACCTTCGAGGGCCGCGTCGACGACATCAGGGACGCGTACGCCGCCGGCAACGTCGTGATGCTCTCCAGCATCAGCGAGGGCTTCCCCTTCACCCTGATCGAGGCCATGTCCTGCGGGCGGGCGACGGTGTCCACCGATGTCGGCGGAGTCCGCGAGGCCGTGGGGGACACGGGTCTCGTCGTATCGCCCCGGGACCCGGCCGCGATGGCCGCCGCCGCGCTGGAACTGCTCGGGGATCCCGCGCGGCGCGCGGCCATGGGGGAGGCGGCCCGGCTCCGGGTGATCGAGCAGTTCACCCTGCGCCGGACCGTCGACACCTTCCGCGCCGTCTACCTGGAGCTGGCCGGCACCCGGCGGCCGGCCGAGGCGGGAACACGGGACGGCACGGGGACGTACGCACAACGGTCGGCCGGCCCTGCCGCACCGTCCCCGGACGAGCGCACACGGGTTCCGTCACCCATGGCGACAAGGAGCGTGGCCATATGAGCGGCCCCATGGCACTGGAGCCGGGCGGAGCCGAACAGGACACCCTCGCCCTCCGGCCGGCCACCGCCGTCCTACGGCTGCCGCGGACCCTCCCGGACCAGGAGGAGGTGGACCGGCTGGCCGCCGGCCTGGCCGACCGCATCGGCCCCGCCGTCCACCCCTACGAGGTGGCCGCGCTGCTGGAGGCGGAAGGACTGTCCGCGGACGCCGTCCGGCAGCGGTACGGCCATCCGAACCTGTTCTCCCTGGCTTCCGCCCTGTACGAACGCGTCCCCAGGACGTTCCCCGAGCTCGCGCCCGCCCCCGACCCCTGGCGTCCCGACACCGCGCGCTGCCTGCTGCGCGGCGTGCTGTTCGCCCTCCCGGGCCTCGCCTACCTGCTCGCCGCACCGCTGTGGCAGGCCGTGCGGTACGCCCCCGCCCTCATCGCGGCCGGTGTCGTCTCCTGGGCCTGGGGCCAGGCACTGGGGCACCGCGCCCACCTGCGCCTGGCGACGGGGCGCCACGAGGCGGGCCGCACCCTGCTGACCGGGACCGCCCTCGGCGCGGCCCTGGCCACGGCGACCGCGGCCGTGGTGGCCGGCGGCGGACCGGTCACCCTGGCCGCCGCCGCACAGTCGCTGTACCTGGCCGCCGCCTCGGCGCTGCTGGTCCTCGCCCGGGAAAGGCTGCTGCTGGCAGCCCTGACACCACTGATCGCCGGCGCCGCGCCGCTACCGTGGTGGGAGCCCGGCCCCGTGCTGAGGCTCGGTCTGCCCCTGCTGGCGCTGGTGGCCACACTCGCCGCCGCCGGCTGGTCGCTGCGGGGCGTGCTAGGCACCCCGCCCGCCCCCGGTGCGCGCCGGCCACCGCTGCCGGTCTCCCTGCCCTACGGACTGTTCGGCCTCGCCGCGGCGTCACTGGTCCTGCTGGAGGGCCGGCAGCACCCGTACGCCGTGATCGTGCTGACCGTGAGCATGGGACCGGCCGAGTGGCTGCTGTACCGCTACCGCGGCTGGTCGGTCGCGGCGCTGCGGGCGACCGCGACGCCTACCGCCTTCCTCCTGAGGTCGGCCGGCCTCCTCGGCCTCTGCCTGCTCGCCTATCTCCTGCCGTTGACGCCCGCGGCACTCCTCACCGGAGCCGACCCGGACGCGCTGCTGCTCCTCGCCGCGACGTTGTGGACGGCCCTGCTGCTCCAGGCGTTCGGCGTCGCCTGGCCCCCCGCCCTGATCTGCCTGACCGCCGCGGGCTGCGCCGCCCTGGTCACCCTGCTGCGCCTGCCGCCGGGGCCGGCCGTCCTGCCGCTGTGCTGCGGCGCCGCGGCCCTGTGCCTGTCGGCGTGCGTGCTGAGGCTGCTCGGCCGGCCGGCGGTGCACGCCTGACCGCTCCCGCGTATCACCCGCACCCCAGTGCCACCGGGCAGACGGGGGCACCACCCCGCGCCACGACCTGACACCGCGCACCATTGGGCACCGCCGCACATCACCCGTTCAAGTAACCGGAAGGAAAACCGAGTTGACCTCCGCACCGCTCGCCGCCGTCACCGGGGCCGAAGGCTTCATCGGCTCCCACCTCACCGAAGCGCTCGTCGCCTCAGGGCACCGCGTCCGGGCCATGGCCCAGTACAACTCCTTCTCCTCCTACGGATGGCTGGAGACCCTGTCCCCGGACGTCCTGGACCAGGTGGACATCGTCCTCGGCGACGTCCGGGACCCCGGATCGGTACGCGGCCTGCTCGAAGGGGCCGACTGCGCCTACCATCTGGCCGCGCTCATCGCGATCCCGTACTCCTACCGGGCGCCGCACAGTTACGTGGACACCAACGTCACCGGCACCCTCAACGTGCTCGAAGCGGTACGCCAGTTGAGCACGCCGAGGCTGGTGCACACCTCCACGAGCGAGACCTACGGCACCGCGCGAACCGTGCCGATCGCCGAGGACCATCCCATCAACACCCAGTCCCCGTACGCCGCTTCGAAGGCGGGCGGGGACCGGCTGGCCGACAGCTACCACGCGAGCTTCGACACCCCGGTGGTGACGCTGCGGCCGTTCAACACCTTCGGGCCGCGCCAGTCGATGCGCGCGGTGATCCCCACCGTCATCGGCCAGGTCGCGACGGGGGAGCGGACCATCACCCTCGGCGACCTGCGGCCCACGCGGGACTTCACCTACGTCGGGGACACGGCGCAGGCCTTCCTCGCCGTCGGCACCGCACCCGCCGAGCAGGTCGTGGGCCACACCTTCAACGCCGGCACCGGCGGGGAGATCTCGGTCGGCGACCTCGTCGCGCTGATCGGCAAGGTCATGGACACCGCCCTCGACGTGCGGGAGGACACGGCCCGGCTGCGGCCCGCCAACTCCGAGGTGATGCGGCTGGTCGCCGACGCCACCCGGCTCACCGCCGCCACCGGCTGGAAACCCGCCCACACGCTGGAGCAAGGACTCGCCCGGACCGTGGAGTTCTTCCGCGACCCGGCCAACCTGGCCCGCTACAAGGCCGGCATCTACAACATCTGACCCGCCCCATCCGACCCGTACCACCCGATCTGCGTCCGGCACGTCCCCGGGGAACACGAAGGATCCGAAGGAGAAGCCCCATGCACGCAGTGATACTGGCAGGAGGCAAGGGCGTCCGGCTGCGGCCCTACACCACAGCCCTTCCCAAGCCGCTCGTCCCCATCGGCGACCAGCACACCATCCTGGAGATCGTGCTGCGCCAGCTCGCCACGTCCGGCTTCACCCACTGCACCATCGCCATCGGCCACCTCGGTGAGATCATCCGCGCCTATGTCGGCGACGGCTCCCAGTGGGGCATGGACATCGACTACGCCACCGAGGAGAACCCCCTGGGCACCATGGGCCCCCTGCTCACGCTGCGTGAGCGGCTGCCCGAGACCTTCCTGGTGATGAACGGCGACGTCCTGACCGACCTCGACTACGCCGACGTCCTGAACCGGCACCGGGAGTCCGGTGCCCCGCTGACCATCGCGACCTACGCCCGCAAGGTCCACATCGACTTCGGCGTGCTGACCACACAGGCGAGCAGGGTCGTCGCCTTCACCGAGAAACCCAGCATGGACTACCGCGTCTCCATGGGTGTCTACGGGTTGTCCCGCTCGACGCTGGAGGACTACACGCCCGGCCTCCCGCTGGGCTTCGACGAACTCGTCCTGGACCTCCTCGCCGCCCAGCGCCCGCCGCACGCCTACGAGTTCGACGGCTACTGGCTGGACATCGGACGTCCGGACGACTACGACCGGGCCAACGCGGAGTTCACCACCCGCAAGTCCATGCTGCTCAAGGGGGCCTGAGCACCCATGCGCATTCTCGTCCTGGGCCGTACCGGTTACCTGGGCCGTCATGTCGTCGCGCACCTGCGCGGCCTGCCGGACACACACCTGCCCGAGGCCGGCCGCTCATCCACGGGGGCCGGCGCAGGTCTGCGCATCGACCTGGCCGCCGACTCCCCGGAGCGGCTGGCCAAGACCCTGGCGGAGGCGGCGCCGGACGCCGTGATCAACTGCGCGGGCGCGACCAGCGGGGACGCGGTCACCCTGGCCGAGGTCAACGCCCGTGGCCCCGCCGCCCTGTGCGCCGCACTGCGGCAGGCCGCACCCCGGGCACGGCTGGTGCATCTGGGGTCGGCCGCCGAGTACGGCCCGGGGGAACCCGGCACCAAGGTGACCGAGACGGCGGCGACCCGTCCGCTCGGAGCGTACGGCGCGACCAAGCTCGCGGGCACGGCGGCGGTGACGGCCTCCGGCCTGGACGCGGTGGTGCTGCGCGTGGGCAATCCGGTGGGACCGGGCGCGCCGCCCACCGGCCTGCCCGGCAGGGTCGCCGCCCTGCTGCGCGAAGCCGGCGCGGCGACAGGGGCAGGGACAGCGACAGGGGCAGGGACGATGCTGCGGCTCGGTGACCTGTCCGCGTACCGCGACTTCGTCGACGTACGCGACGTCGCGCGCGCGGCGGTGCTCGCCGTCACGGCGGCCGGGTCGCTCCCGCCCGTCCTCAACATCGGCGGCGGCGAGGCGGTCCGCGTGCGCGACCTGGTGCACATGCTGGCCCAGCGGGCCGGTTTCGGGGGACGGATCGAGGAGGACACGGGGACCACGAGAGGCTCGGGCCGCTCGGCGGCGGTGTCGTGGCAGTGCTCCGACATCACGGCGGCGGACGAGGCACTCGGCTGGCGTCCCTCGTGCACCCTCGAGGAGTCACTGGCCGCGCTGTGGGCGGACGGCGGCACGGGCGCGGGCGGCACGGGCACCACGGGGAAGGGCATCACCGGCACGGAAGGCGACCGCTCGCCGTGAGTCTGCTGATCCCCCTGTACGTCCATCCGGCCGAGGACCCGGGCGCCTGGCACCGGCTCATCACGGCCGCCGACCGTACCTACGCCGTCGTGCTCAACCCGGCGAACGGCCCCGGGGCCGGCCCGGACCAGGCCTTCGCGGCGGTCGCGGACGCGTTGCGGACGGCGGGCGCCCGGCTGCTCGGCTACGTCGACACCGACTACGGTGCGCGGGACCCGTCCGCGGTCACCGCCGACGCGCGCCGGCACCGGGAGTGGTACGCGGTCGACGGCTGCTTCCTGGACCGGGTGACCGCAGGGCCGGACGGCCTGCCGGGCTGCCGCAGGCTGGTCCGGTCCCTGCGCCGGACCGGCGCGCGGACCGTCGTGCTCAACCCCGGCGTGGACCCGGCGCCCGGCTACGTCCGCCTCGCCGACCTGACCGTCACCTTCGAGGGGCACTGGTCCACCTACGTCGCCGCGTTCAGCCGCTCCGCCCGGGCGAAGCCGCCCCCACCGGAACGACTCTGCCACCTTGTCTACGGTGTGCCCGAAGCGCTCGTGCCCCTGGCCGTACGTACCGCGCAGGACCGCGGCGCGGGGATCTGCGGCCCCGTGACGGGTGAACTGCCGAATCCCTGGGCGGGGTTGACTCCTGCCCTGACCGTGACCGAAGACGAGGGGCGGACATGAGCAGGAAGCCTTCGCCGTACGCGCCCGCGCCGCCCGCGATGACGGTGCTGGCCGCGCTGGTCGTGCTGGCCACCACGGTCCTGACCGGGTGCTCCGGCCCGGACGGCGCCAGGGACACGGACGCCGCCCGGTCCGCACCGCCCCGCACCTCACCGGCCCCGCCCAAGACCTCCCCCACCCCCGGCAGGACACCCTGGCGCCCGCGCCCCGGGCTCGCCTGGCAGTGGCAGCTCGACGGCCGGGCCGACCCGTCGGCCGAGGTACCCGTCTACGACATCGACGGCTTCGAGAACACCGCCGCGGACGTGGCCCGCCTCCACCGCGACGGCCGCAAGGTGATCTGCTACGTCAATGTCGGCGCCTGGGAGGACTTCCGGCCCGACCGGGACGCGTTCCCGCGCTTCGTTCTCGGCAGGACCAACGGCTGGGAGGGTGAGCGCTGGCTGGACATCCGCCGGATCGCCGTGCTGAAGCCGATCATGGAGCGGCGGTTTGACATGTGCCGGGACAAGGGCTTCGACGCGGTGGAGCCGGACCTGGTGGAGGGCTACGACGACGACACCGGGTTCCCGCTCACCGCCGCCGACCAGATCCGCTACAACCGCATGATCGCGGACATCGCACACGAACGCGGTCTGTCGGTGGGCCTCAAGAACGACCTGCCGCAGATCCCGCACCTCGTGGACGACTTCGACTTCGCCGTCAACGAGGAGTGCGCGCAGTACGACGAGTGCGCCGAGCTCACTCCGTTCATCGAGGCGGGCAAGGCGGTCTTCCACGTGGAGTACGCGGAGCCGACCGGAGAGTTCTGTGCCGAGTCCCGCGAGCTGAGGCTGTCGTCCATGCGGAAGAAGCCGGAACTGGGGGTGTGGCGGGACCCGTGCTGACCCGGAGGATCCGGCCGTGCTTCCCCTTCCGGAGCATGACACCCGGGCCCTACGCCGGCCGGCGGTGGAGAGAAGACGCGGCCCCGCCGGCATGTTCCGGCGGGGCCGCGCCGCGCAGCGGGCTACGGCGTCGTGCGGCTTTGGGCGCGGGTCCGGACGATGACGTCGCCGACCGGTTCCCGGCCCGGGACGGACGCCGGCTCACCGTTCCCGAGTCGAGAGCCCCCACCCGCAGGGGGCCCGTTCGCGCGTGTGCGAACGGGCCCCAGGCTGGTGTGGCCCGCCGGGGCGGACGGTGGTTACCGGTGACCTTGCGTGAAAGCCCCGGCGTTCACGCCGGGGATGAAACGCATCTCAGGACTGCTCTGACGTGCACCTTGGAGCGGACGTTTTTGCTGCTCGATGTACTGGCGGACGATCGCCAACGGTGCTCCGCCGCACGACGCGGAGAAATACGAGGGCGACCACAGGTGCCCGTGCATGATGGCGCGATTGACCCTGTCCGGTGAACTCTCCCCCGGCCTTCGGCCGGGAGGTGCCCCCAGCCTTATCCGGCGGGCGGAGACGCCCTTGAGACTGTTGACCAGCTTCGAGACGGCGACCTTCGGCGGGTAGTGCACCAACAGGTGGACGTGATCGCGTTCGCCGTTGAACTCCTTCAGCTCCGCCTCGAAGTCCTCGCGCACCTTGCGCATGATCTCTTCGCAGCGTGTCGGCATCTCGTCGTTGAACACCCCGCGTCGGTACTTCGTCACGAAGACCAAGTGCACATGCGTCGCCGAAACAACGTGCCTTCCCCGCCTGTAGTCGTTCCGCCCATCGATGAGATCACATCGTAGTAGTGTCATGGTTTGTGCAGCTCCGCTACAACTACCGGGCCTACCCGGACGCCGCGCAGCGTCGTGCGCTGGCGCAGGCGTTCGGGTGCGCCCGCGTGGTGTGGAACGACTGCCTGCGCGACCGCAGGCAGGCGCACGCGGCGGGACTGCCGTACGTGACGTCGGCGGAGCTGTCCCGGCTTCGCATCACCCAGGCCAAGCGCACCGAGGAACGTGCCTGGCTCGGTGACGTCTCCGCGGTCGTCCTGCAGCAGTCCCTGCGGGACCTGGACACCGCCTACCAGAACTTCTTCGACAGTCTCAAGGGCAAGCGGCAGGGCCGCAAGGTCGGCCCGCCCCGCTACAAGTCGAAGAAGGACACCCGCCAGTCGATCCGCCTCAACACCAACGCCTTCTCCCTCCAGGCGGGCGGCACGGTGTACGTGGCCAAGGTCGGTAACCTCAAGGTCACGTGGTCGCGCCGGCTTCCGGTCGCGCCCACGTCCCTGACCGTCACGCAGGACAGCTGTGGCCGCTACTTTTTGAGCTTCGTCGTGGACACCGAGCCGGACATCCTCCCCGGCCTTCAGACCGACGCCGGTCTCGACCTCGGGCTGTCCGCCTTCGCCGTCCTGTCCGACGGCCGCAGGATCGACAGCCCCCGCTTCCTGCG